>NZ_JALIFS010000001.1:0-549242 GCF_022868965.1 Blautia sp. NSJ-140
CGCCACTAGAATTAAATTAAATCGACCGAAGTTTCAATAAAGTAATTCCCGTTCGACTTGCATGTGTTAAGCACGCCGCCAGCGTTCATCCTGAGCCAGGATCAAACTCTCTGATAAAACGTTTGATTCATTTACCCAAGACAACCGTTTGGCTATCTCTCGTTTTTACTGATTTTGGTTCGTTAGAACCGTTCTTAAAAATGTAAAGAAATTTTCGAGAATCGTATGTGTTTCACTGTTTAGTTATCAAGGTTTGTTGTGTCTGCCTCTCAGGCAGCTCGCTTATTTTATCTCATTCTTAACTGTTTGTCAAGAACTTTTTTAATTTTTTTGAAGTATTCAGTCTCCAGAAAAATTAAAACGGAGAAGGAGGGATTTGAACCCTCGCGCCGCGTTAACGACCTACTCCCTTTCCAGGGGAGCCCCTTCGGCCAGCTTGGGTACTTCTCCAAATTGCCCTACTTACTAAGTAGTTCTGATATTCATCTCTGTCATTCTCAGCGACAGGTGATATTATATCTCGTATGTTTTATATTGTCAAGTACTTTTTTAACTTTTTTAAAAAGTTTTTATTTTGTATTTGACAAGCGGAGAGAGTGGGATTCGAACCCACGCGCCCTTGCGGACAAACGGTTTTCAAGACCGCCTCGTTATGACCACTTCGATATCTCTCCATATAATGTTTTTCAACATTTTTTGTGCTGTTTTGTCAGCGCATGTTGTATTCTATCATCAAATATCCCCCCCTGTCAATAACAAATTTGATATTTTTTTCAAAAAATTGGACATATAGCTTCAATTTCTGCTATATGTCCATATTTACTGGGATTTTCACCCGGTTCTACTCTCTGTTTTCCTTCAAAAATGCCTCCGCAACCACCAGATCTTCCGGTGTTGTGATCTTGATATTGCGATAAGAACCTTCTGAAAAGCGGATCTTCACCCCGGTCTCATGTTCTGCTACCATGGCATCATCTGTGATTCCGGTCATTTCCTTCTGCCGAATACTGGTATATGCGCCATAGATCAGCGAGTACTGAAAGATCTGCGGAGTCTGGACGATCCATACACTGCTGCGATCCGGAGTTTCACTGACATTCCCATCCTCATCTGCGATCTTAACTGTATCCTTGGAAGGCATGCCTGTAACACTGGCACCTGTCTGTGCCGCTGCCATAAGTCCTCTTTCAATGATCCCATGATCAATAAACGGTCTGGCACCGTCATGGATCAGTACATACTCTGTGTCTTTACACGCACAAAGTCCTTCATAAACGGAATCGTACCGTTCTTTTCCGCCGGATACTACAGCAGAAACCTTTGTAAAACCATATTTTTTCACGATTTCTTCTCTGCACCAGGAAACATACTCTTCCCCTGTTACCAGGATCACATCCCTGATCAACGGACTTTCCTGGAAACAGCGCAGAGAATAACAGAGCACCGGCATCCCGTCAAGCTCTATAAACTGCTTCTGTATTTTACTGTGCATTCTCTTTCCCTGACCTGCTGCCAGAACAATAGCTGTATTTCTGCACTCTCCCATGATCAATTACCCCGGATTCTTTTATCTTTCGCCAAGCTTCAGGTTCGGAACCGCATTCAGATCCCAGCTGTGGCGTGTTCCCCTGATATATTCATAGTAAGCTGCCACTCCGATCATCGCTGCGTTATCCGTACAGAAGATCGGTGACGGACGGTAAAATTTGTATCCATGTTCTGTACACGCTTTTTCCATAGCAGTGCGAAGTGCTCCGTTGGAAGCAACACCTCCTGCAATAGCAACCTTTTTCATGCCAAAATCAGCTGCTGCCTGCATGGTATGCTCTACCAGTACATCAACAACCGCCTTCTGGAAGGATGCCGCGATATCTGCACGGTTTACTTCCTCACCTTTCATTTTTGCCCCGTTTAAATAATTAAGAACTGCGGACTTCACGCCGCTGAAGCTGAAATCATATGGATTTTCACCGATTTTTGCACGTGGAAACTCAATAGCATCCGGATTTCCTTCCTTTGCCAGCCTGTCGATCTTCGGACCTCCTGGATATCCGAGCCCAATGGCACGTGCAACCTTATCAAATGCCTCTCCTGCCGCATCGTCTCTGGTTCGGCCCAGGATCTCAAACTGACCGTAATCCTTCACAATAACAAGATGGGTGTGTCCACCGGATACAATGGCACAGAGAAACGGCGGTTCCAGATCCGGATGCTCAATATAGTTGGCAGAAACATGTCCTTCTATATGATGCACGCCTACCAGCGGCAAGTTTCTTGCATAGGCAATGGCCTTGGCTTCTGCCACACCTACAAGAAGTGCACCGACAAGCCCCGGTCCATAGGTTACACCGATAGCATCAATATCATCCAGAGTGACGTTTGCCTCGTCCAGTGCTTCCTGGATGACCTGATTGATCCTTTCTATATGATTTCTGGAGGCGATCTCCGGTACAACACCTCCATACAGTTTATGGATCTCGATCTGTGAAGAAATCACATTTGATAAGACAGTCCTTCCGTTTTTTACAACGGAGGCTGCCGTTTCATCACAGGAGCTCTCAATACCAAGAATTAATGTATCTTTCATTTTTTTCAGTCCTCTTCAAAATTCAGTTCCACACTCTTCCCGTCTTTTCCCGGCCATGCCTTCGGAAAGATCTCACGTACTGTATCCATGTAATCATCCGGACGTACCAGAGAAGGGCTGTAATGGGTCAGCCACATTTCCCCCACTTCCGCATCACGGGCAAGAGTAGCCGCTTCACGAAACGTCATGTGTTTGTAGCCTTTTGCCTTTTCGATCTTGTCATCTTCACCGTACATTCCCTCACAGATAAAAAGATCGGAGTCTTTTGCATTACGTAAAATAGACTCTGTCGGTCTGGTATCTGTGGTATAGGTAAGCTTGATCCCTTTTCTCGGCGGACCAAGCACCATATCCGGTGTGTAGATCCTTCCTTCATCCTCAACGGTCTGTCCCTTCTGCAGCGGATTCCAGAATTTCAACGGGATCTCATGCTCTCTGGCACTGTCAGGAGAAAATTTTCCCTGACGCAGGATCTCAAGGGTATATCCATAGCATGTAACATTATGGTTCACCCGAAATGCAGTGATCCGGTAACCATTCAGTTCCAGAACTTCCTCCGGTTTCGTGATCTCGATAAATTTAATTTCAAAGGGCAGCTCCGGTGCGATCACACGAAGTGCGCTTACCACACGTTCCAGTCCTCTTGGGCCTACCAGAGTCAGCGGTTCTGTGCGGTCTGCATTTCCCATAGTCAGAAGGAGTCCCGGAAGTCCGCTGATATGATCCCCATGATAATGGGTAAAACAGATCACATCAATAGGCTTGAAGCTCCAGCCCTTTTCTTTAATGGCCACCTGGGTGCCTTCCCCGCAATCGATCATCAGACTGCTGCCGTTATAACGGGTCATCAGTGCAGTAAGCCATCTGCGTGGCAGCGGCATCATTCCTCCGCAGCCAAGTAAACAAACATCTAACATATTTTTCCTCTTTTCCTGTTCTGTGGCAAAGTTTAGCATACTTATCCCGTACAGACAAGTACCTCTCCCGGGTAAGCCTATTCAGAAACTGCAGTGCGTGTCATAAGAACAGCATCCTCTGTGGGATCTGTATAGTATCCCTTTCGCAGGCCATCCCGCACAAATCCCTGACGTTCATAAAGCCGGATCGCAGTCTCATTTCCTGCCCGGACCTCCAGATGGATCATGGTGATCCCACGCTCTTCTGCCAGACGGATCATGCTTTCCATAAGGAAATTTCCGATTCCCTCTCTCTGACGGTCTCTGCGGACAGCCACATTGGTCACATCCCCCTCATCCAGCACCGTAAGAAGACCGCAATATCCCAGGATCCGGCCCTTTTCTTCCACAACAAGAAACATCCCATTCTCTTTCATAAGAAATGTCAGAAATCCCTCTTTTGTCCAGGGGACTGAAAAAAGCTCCTCTTCGATCTCCATAACCTGATCCAGGTCATCCACAAGCATTTCTCTTAAGATCATGCGTTTTCCCCTTCTGATCCTTTTTTCAATTTCTGGGCACGCTCCCGCTCAGCCTGTGAGACGCGGAGATAATCCGGTTTATGCTCAGCCGCTGTCTCGGTTCTGCCTTCTTTATAATAAAGGATACCTAGTGCACCTACAGCACCTGCTCTCTGTCTGGAAAGATGAGCCGGTGCAAAAGAAAACGGTACAGTAAGCTTATCTGCGATGGTATTTTTAAATACCGGGACTCCGTCTCCGAGGAATGTTACGGCTTCTCCCATATCATTCAGCATGGAAAGAAGCTCCTCGATTCCCACTGCCATCTGATCCTTTACCGTCATGAGCCTGTGATCCTCGTAACGGTAGATTCCCGTATAAACCTGCTTTCTTCTGGCATCCATGATCGGACAGATCAGCCCGTTTACATCATAAAGATTATAGGCCAGTGCCTCCACTGTCGGAATCCCGACCAGTGGTTTGTCAAGGGCAAGTCCAAGTCCCTTGGCTGTGGCAGAGCCAATACGGAGTCCGGTGAAAGAGCCCGGTCCCTTGGCTACCGCAATAGCGTCAATAGTCTTCAGATCCAGCTCTGTCATCTTCACGATCTCATCCAGCATGGGAAGAAGAGTCTGGGAATGTGTTTTCTTATAATTAACTGTATATTCCGCTACCAGTGTATCATCCTCCACAACGGCTACAGATGCCACGATTCCGGAACTGTCCAGTGCCAAAACTCTCATTCTGTCTTTTCTCCTCTCTCCTCAATGGTGATCTTTCTGTATTCAAAACCCTTCTCAAGATCTTTTTCAATGGTAACTTCGATCCTTTTTTCCGGCAGGATCTCCTCAATGAGCTCCGCCCATTCGATCAGACAGATTCCCTGCCCGAAAAAATAATCATCGTATCCGATCTCTTCCATTTCTTCCAGATCCCCGATACGATATACATCAAAATGATAAAATGGCAGACGTCCGTCTTCATATTCCTGGATAATGGTAAATGTAGGGCTGTTTACAGGTTCTGTAATTCCAAGACCTGCTGCCACTCCCTGTGTAAACACGGTTTTTCCAACTCCGAGATCGCCTGTCAGTGTGTAGATTTGTCCCGGTTTCGCATTCATTCCGATCGTTCTTCCGACCTCGAATGTTTCCTCAGGATCATGCGTTTCTATGACCATATTTTCCACCTTTTTCTTGCACAATTATTCTTTGCATATTATAATAGAGCGAACAGCGAAATACAATACTTTTTGAAAAGGAGTGCGAAAACTATGGCAAATCCTATCGTTACCATCACAATGGATAATGGCGATGTAATGAAAGCGGAATTATATCCGGAAGTTGCCCCAAACACAGTAAATAACTTCATCAGCCTTATTAAAAAAGGCTTTTATGATGGCCTGATCTTCCACCGTGTCATCAACGGCTTTATGATCCAGGGTGGATGCCCGGACGGAACCGGTATGGGTGGCCCGGGATACAGCATCAAGGGTGAGTTCTCTCAGAACCGTTTCAAAAACGACCTGAAGCATACACCAGGTGTTCTCTCCATGGCAAGAGCCATGAATCCGAACTCTGCCGGAAGCCAGTTCTTTATCATGCACAAGGCTGCTCCGCATCTTGACGGAAGCTATGCTGCATTCGGTCAGATCATTGAGGGTATGGATGTTGTAAATGCTATCGCAGAGACAGACACGGACTACAGTGACCGTCCTCTTGACGAGCAGAAGATCAGCTCCGTGACTGTTGATACCTTTGGTGTGGATTATCCGGAACCGGAGAAATGCTGACAGGCATAATTTTCTGAAATAAAAAAAGCCCCGCGAAGAGCAGACTGTAACGCAGATCCTCTGACCTCTTCCCGGGGTATTTTTATACCGACATTCTCTTTTCTTTTACTTTTCGAAGGTTTTCACTTCTCCGTTTACTTTTGCAAAATACAGCTCTGCATCCTTCTCAAGTCCGGCTCTTCCGTTTGTTCCCTCTGTGATCGTCTTCTTTACCTCTTCGATCTGGTCATCCGGCACCAAAAGTTTCAGGACAACCTTATCGGTATATTCGGAATCCAGGATCGGCAGACTTCTTTCTCCTGCGATATACTGGATCTTTCCGATTCCTGTATAATCCGTCGTCACCTGAAGGGATATCCCATGATGCTTTTCAATGACGGTACTTGCCGCCAGTCCTGCCTGGACTGCACCGGAATATGCCCGCACAAGCCCTCCTGTCCCAAGAAGGACACCTCCAAAATATCTGGTCACCACAATGGCCGCATTATAGATCCCAGCTCCCAGCATCACATCCAGCATAGGCCTTCCGGCTGTTCCGGATGGTTCTCCGTCATCACTGCATCGGGTGGCTTCCCGGTTCATCCCTACGGAATATACATAGCAGTTATGACGTGCATCCCAGTATTTTTTTTTCATTTCTTCAATAAAGGCAAGGGCCTCTTCTTCAGTTTCCACAGGACGGACGGTTGCGATAAAACGGGATTTTTTTTCCACAAGTTCGCCTTCGCCGCCTTCGTATATGGTTTTATAATGTTCCAGCATGGTTTACGCCTCCGTTATCTGTATCCAACCCCTCTGTTTCAGGCAGAGTTTTCTTCATTGTATAATAATTATCTTCATTGCACAATGTATAAGATATCATGAATTGTGAAATTTTTTTTAAGGCTTTATTTGGCTTTCCATATTTGTTATAATAAAACGGATTATAAAGGAGGAATATTATGAACTACGGAAAAAGATCCACTTCCAAGAAGCGGAATGCTCTGATCTCCCGTACTTCCATGCTGGAAAAAAGAGCACATGTTTCGTTTATCCGGGTTTTATTTACAGCTCTGATCGCAGTCTGCGTCATGGTTGTCTGCCTTGGTATCGGCTCCTTCCGGGGCGTGATCGCCGGAGCACCTGACGTCAACGATGTGGATATTTCACCTCTCGGATATGCAACCTTCCTGTATGATGACCAGGGAACACAGATCCGACAGCTTTCAGCCCCTACATCCAACCGTCTTCCGGTCTCCCTGGACCAGATCCCGGTCAGTCTGCAGCATGCAGTGGTAGCCATTGAGGATGAGCGTTTTTATGAACATAACGGTATTGATGTCCGCGGTATCGCACGTGCCGCAATGAAGGCGGTCACCACCGGTAACTTTTCCGAGGGTGCCAGTACCATCACACAGCAGCTTCTGAAGAATAATGTTTTCACTGACTGGACCAACGAATCCACACAGCTGGAACGTTTCACACGTAAGTTCCAGGAGCAGTACCTTGCTGTCCAGATTGAAAAAAAATATGACAAAAATGTGATTCTTGAGAATTACCTGAATACCATTAACCTGGGTGCAGGTTCCTACGGTGTACAGGCCGCTTCCAAAAAATACTTTAACAAAGACGTATGGGATCTGAATCTTTCTGAATGTGCCACACTTGCCGGCATCACGCAGAACCCTACCAAATTCAATCCGATCACCAATCCAAAAGCGAACTCCAAGAGACGTAAGGAAGTCCTGGATCACATGCTGGATCAGAATTACATCTCACAGGATGAATATAATGCAGCACTGAATGATGACGTTTATTCCCGTATCCAGGCCGCACAGCTTGAGAACACCGAAGAAGAAAGTACTGTTTACACGTATTTCGAAGATGAGGTTACCAATCAGGTCATCAGCGACCTGATGAACATTAAAGGATATACCAAGACACAGGCTACCAATCTTCTTTACAGCGGTGGTCTGAAGATCATGACAACCCTGGATTCCAACATGCAGCAGATCCTTGATGAGGAATATGCGAACCCTGATAACTATCCGGCCAATGTTCAGTATGAACTGGATTATGCACTGACTGTACAAAGTCCGGATGGAAAACAGACCAACTACAGTAAAGAAATGCTGCAGCTGTATTTCCGCGATCAGGATCCGGAATTTGATCTTCTCTTTGATTCTCCTGAGGAAGGTCAGCAGTATGTGGATCAGTACAAGGCCAACATCCTAGCAGACGGAAGCACCGTAGTATCTGAGCGTGTAAACTTTGCGCCACAGCCACAGTCTTCCATGACTGTCATTGACCAGCATAGCGGTTACGTAAAAGCCCTGATCGGAGGCCGTGGCGAAAAAACAGCCAGCCTGACCCTGAACCGTGCCACTGATACGACCAGACAGCCTGGTTCTACCTTTAAGATTGTTTCCACCTATGCACCGGCGTTAAACGAAAAAGGCGATACACTTGCTACAACCTTTATGGATGAGCCTTACGAATACCCAGACGGATCTCCTGTCAACAATGCCTCAAGAAGCTATGGCGGTGAGACCACCATCCGTAAAGCGATCCAGAATTCCATCAATGTTGTAGCTGTTAAATGTCTGGAACAGGTTACCCCGGCTCTCGGCCTTAAATATCTGGATGATTTCGGTTTCACCACACTGGCTCACGGAACTGAGGCAGATAAAGATGCCAACGGAAATATCTGGAGTGACGCCAACCTGGCTACTGCTCTTGGCGGTATCACCAAAGGTGTCAAGAACGTGGAGCTTTGTGCTGCATATGCAGCCATTGCCAATGGCGGAAACTATATCAAACCGATCTATTATACACAGATCCTTGATCATGACGGAAATGTTCTGATCGAGAACTCCTCCGTTTCCAGATCTGTGATCAAAGACAGTACTGCTTATCTTCTTACAAGCGCCATGGAAGACGTTGTAAAAAAAGGTACCGGTACCGCCTGCCAGCTGGACAATATGACTGTAGCCGGAAAAACAGGTACTACAGAGGACTACAATGACCTGTGGTTTGTAGGCTACACACCGTACTACACCTGTGCAGTATGGTCCGGCTATGACAACAACGAAAAAATTCCGGAAGATGCCCGTAACTTCCACAAAAACCTCTGGAAAAAGGTTATGACTCGTATCCACGAGGGCCTGGAGGACAGAGATTTCGATATGCCTTCCAGTGTGGAAAAGGCCAGTGTCTGCGCAGAAACCGGTCTTCTTCCCAGATCCGGATGCCCGACTATCACAGAGTATTTTGATATCTCCAGTCTTCCCACCGAATACTGCGATCAGCATTTCTACGGCAGCAGCGATTACGATGAAGAGGACTATTATTATAACGAAGATACGGACGCCGATACCGATGCAGCAGCTGAAGCGATTCCAAGCGCAGCTCCGGACAGTACTGACAATTCCGATGATGGTTCCGATGACGGTTCCGATGACGGTTCCGAGAATACCGGTGATGATACTGACAATTCCGGAACAGACGACAACACCGGTGGCGATGATGGCAGCGATGACACCGGCGAAGATCCGGTAGAATATTATGAATGACCTCCAGCATACGTATCTTTCATAAACACCATATAAAAAAGTGGTTTCCTGAAATTATGGAAACCACTTTTTTTACTTTTAATAACTTCTTACTGTCTCGCAGTTTATCAGTACAGGCAAGTCCCACCCCCTGCTTATTGCTTTTCGCAATTAAAGCAGGTGACTTCCCTGGTTCGGTTAAAGTACCATCCTGGCTGCACCGTAGATTCCTGCATCATTGCCAAGTGTCGCGATCACGATAGGAGTATCCTTGCAGGATTCAAAAGCATACTCTCTGTAATATTTCCGGATACAGTCAATAAGCGGCTGTCCGGCCTTGGAAACTCCTCCACCGACAACAATGGTCTCCGGATCTGTCACACAGCAAATAATGGCAAGAGCACCACCCAGCTGCTCTCCGACCTTTTCCATGGTTGCTACAGCTACCGGATCATTCTCCTTAAATGCGTCCAGAACTGCTTTTGCGGAAATCTCTCCGGCATCTCTGAGAACACTGTTCTCACCGGAAGCTGCAAGCTCTTTTTTTGCCATGCGGACAATTCCGGTCGCAGAAGCATACTGTTCCAGACAGCCCCTGTTTCCGCAATTGCAGGCCTCTGTTTCATGATGATCCACATTGGCATGTCCGATCTCGCCGCCGGCACCATGATGTCCGGTCACGATCTTTCCGTCAATAATAATACCACCGCCTACACCTGTTCCAAGTGTGACCATGATCACATCAGAGGAACCTGCTGCAGCACCCTTCCATGCCTCTCCCAATGCCGCTACATTGGCGTCATTTCCGGCTTCAGCATGAAGGCCTGTAAGTTCTTCCATCTCTCCAACAACATTCTTATATCCCCAGTAGAGATTTACTGCACATGATACTTCTCCTTTGGAGTTTACCGGTCCCGGAACACCGATTCCGACGCCTTCCACATCCTCTTTGGAGATACCCTTTTCTTCCATCTTGGCATTTACTGCTGCTGCCACATCAGGAAGGATCTGATCTCCATTATTTTCTTTACGGGTGGGAATCTCCCATTTCTCAACAAGAGTACCATCCGTGCGGAAAAGTCCGCATTTTACAGTTGTTCCACCTACATCGATTCCAAAACAATATGTTCTCATTTCTTACCCTCTCTTATTCTTCGTCATCCGGATTTTCTCTTTTTTTCGCAAGATTTGCCTGTACACGCTTGTACAGAGCCTCTGCCGCATTGTATCCCATCTTCTTCTGTCTGTGGTTGACAGCCGCTGCCTCAACGATGATCGCCAGGTTACGGCCCGGACGGATCGGAAGAGAATGGCATACCACCTTATTTCCAAGGTACTCTGTATACTCCTCATGCAGTCCAAGACGATCGTATTCCTTGTCTCTGTCCCACTCCTCAAGCTTGATCACAAGATCGATAGACTGGGTATCCTTAACGCTCTCAACACCGAACAGTGTTTTTACATCGATGATACCGATACCACGAAGTTCGATAAAGTGACGTGTGATATCCGGTGCAGATCCCACCAGTGTTACGTCACTGACCTTACGGATCTCAACAACATCATCACTGACAAGACGATGGCCTCTCTTGATCAGCTCCAGGGCTGCCTCACTCTTACCGATACCGCTCTCACCTGTGATCAGGATTCCCTCGCCGTAAACATCAACCAGCACACCATGAATCGAAATACATGGTGCAAGCTGCACGCCCAGCCAGCGGATGATCTCTGCCATAAAGCTGGAAGTTGTTCTTTCTGTCACGAATGTCGGAACATTATATTTAACAGCCAGATCGATCATATCCTGAGACGGACGAGTCATGGTACTGAAAATGACACATGGGATCTTGCTGGAAATGAAACGTTCATATTTAAAACGTCTCTCCTCCTCATTAAGCTGCATCAGATACGTATACTCTACATATCCGATGATCTGAACTCGTTCATTGGCAAAATGCTCCAGATATCCGGTAAGCTGAAGCGCAGGTCTGTTGATCTCCGCAGTCTTGATCACGATGCCTGACAGGTCGATCTCCGGAGTCAGATTATTAAGCTCCAGTTCCTGTACCATCTTTGTCAACTGTACACCCTTCATACTTTTGTCTCCTTTTCGCTGAAAGTTTGCATTCTCACTGCCGTTTTACCGGGGCGTGAGACACCTTATCTTCAATTATACACAATCACTGCTGAAACTGCAATGCAGCATCAGGATTTATGAAAAAATTCATAGACCTGACGGGCGCTTCTGGCATTCATGCTCTCTGTCTGTGCCAGTTCTTCCTCCGATGCATCCCGGATATTTTCCACAGATTTAAATTTACGCAGAAGGGCTTTCCTTCTGGTATCACCGATCCCCGGGATATCATCCAGGATAGAATGGACCTGTTCCCTGCTCCTGAGGGAACGATGGTATTCAATGGCAAACCGGTGGGCTTCATCCTGGATCCTAGTGATCAGGCGGAAGCCTTCGCCGGATGTATCAATAGGGATCTCCACATTGTTGAAATACAGGCCTCTCGTCCGATGATGATCGTCCTTGACCATACCGCAGACCGGGATGCTTATCCCAAGCTCATTCAGCACCTTCATAGCAATATTTACCTGCCCTCTTCCACCATCCATCAGGATCAGATCCGGAAGCCTTGCAAAGCTGTCAAATTCGCCGTTACTCTCATGAGTGAACCTTCGGGTCAGAACTTCTTCCATGCTGGCATAATCGTTGGGGCCCTGTACCCATTTGATCTTGAACTTACGGTAATCACTGCGTTTGGGACGACCTTTTTCATAAACTACCATGGATCCCACAGACTCAAAGCCACTGATATTTGAAATATCATAGGCTTCCATGCGCACCACATTTTTCAGTCCCAGCCATTCTTCCACCTCGTGAACAGCTCCGATGGTTCGTCCTTCCTCCCGCCTGATCCGTTCTCTGTCCTTGGCAAGTACCATACGGGCATTTTCCAGGGCAAGTTCTACCAGCTTTTCCTTTGTTCCCTTCTTCGGGACCCGGATGTGTACCTTCTGCTTTCTTCTTCCTGACAGCCACTCCTCTATGATATTTGCATCTTCGATCTCACACTGCAGCATGATCTCAGATGGGATAAATGGCGTTCCCGCATAAAACTGTTTCAGAAAGCTTGAAAGGACCTGCGCCTTTGTATCGCCTTTTGCCACACGGAGATAAAAATGATCTCTGCCGATCAGCCTGCCATCCCGGATAAAAAACACCTGGACAACCGCATCCTGATCCCTGAGGTCTTCACTGTCATCCATTGCTACTGCAATGATGTCCCTGTCCTCCTGCCCGTAGCCGGTGATTTTCTGCCGTTCCCCGATCTTCCGGATACTGCTGATCAGATCCCGGTATTCCATAGCATCTTCGTAGCGCATTTCCTCCGAAGCTTTCTGCATTTTTTCCATCAGCTCACTAATGGCGTCCTGAAAATCTCCATTCAGAAATTTGATCACCTTATTGATATTCTTTCGATATTCTTCCTGGCTGATATACCCCTGGCAGGGTGCCTTGCACTGTTTCATATGATAGTACAGACAGGGCCGGTCCTTTCCGGTATCTCTCGGAAGACTGCGGTTGCAGGAGCGTACCTGATACAGTTTCCGCACCAGTTCGATCACGTCCTTTACTGCTCCGCCGCTTGTATAGGGACCAAAATATCTTGCCTTGTCCTTTTTCATTCTCCTGGCAAAAAGCACTCTCGGGTATGGCTCATGAACTGTCACCTTAATAAACGGATAGCTCTTGTCATCTTTGAGCATGGTATTATATTTTGGACGATGCTCCTTGATAAGATTACACTCCAGCACAAGGGCTTCCAGCTCAGAGTCCGTAATAATGTACTCAAATCTGGTAATATGTGTAACCATCCGTTCAATCTTGGCACCTTTATTACGACTGCTCTGGAAATACTGGCGCACACGATTCTTCAGACTGATGGCTTTTCCCACATAGATGATCTCGTCTTTCTCGCCATGCATGATGTAAACTCCCGGTTTTGCCGGCAGTTTCTTTAATTCTTCCTCGATTATGAACATAATTTATTCTCCTGTTTTACCATTGCAGTAACAATAAAACCGGGATTTCTCCCGGTTTTATGATGATCTGTTTTATGCCTGTGATCCCGGCTTTTCTTCTGTTTCTCCATGATCGCTATCTGTTTTCTGAACAGATTCTTCTGTTTTCTCCGGTGCCTGCATATTCTCTGTCAGTTCCTGCCCGGATATCTCAGTTCTGCGCGGAACCGATTCTGTATTTTTTGCTGCCTCGTTATTTTCTGCAATCAGTTCAATGCCCCGTTTATCGGATACTTCTTTTTCATCCTCGGAAAGTACCAGATCATCCAGATTCTCCGGGATATCCAGGCCCTGCTGAACTGCACGGAAGATCTTCATGAACTCTTTACCTGTAATGGTTTCCTTGCGGATCAGATATTCCGCGATCTTATCCATCTCTGTTCTGTGACTTCCAAGGATCCTCTTGGCTTCCTCATAGGAATGGTGGAGAAGCTTCATCACCTCATGATCGATCTCTGTTGCGGTATCATCACCACAGTTCAAAACTGCTCTTCCGCTGAGATACTGGTTCTCCTGTGTAGCAAGTCCCATCAGTCCGAACTTCTCAGACATACCATACTGTGTGATCATGGCTCTGGCCACCTTGGTAGCCTGCTCAATATCATTGGCAGCACCTGTAGTAACTGTGTCAAAAACGATCTCCTCTGCAGCACGTCCACCAAGATAGCCTACCAGCATAGCTTCCAGCTCTTTCTTGGTGTTAAGATATTTTTCTTCCTCAGGTACCTGCATAACGTAACCCAGGGCCCCCATGGTACGGGGTACGATGGTGATCTTCTGTACAGGCTCCGCATCCTTCTGGAGTGCATTTACCAGTGCGTGTCCGACTTCATGGTAGGATACGATCCGACGTTCCTGTTTGCTTAAGATACGGTCCTTCTTCTCTTTTCCCACCAGAACTACCTCTACGGATTCCTCCAGATCCTTCTGTGATACAGCTTTACGTCCCTTCTTGACTGCAAGGATCGCAGCCTCATTGATCATATTGGCAAGATCAGAACCTACCGCACCGGAAGTTGCAAGTGCAATAGCTTCAAAATCAACGGTGTCATCCAGAAGCACGTTCTTGGCATGTACCTTCAGGATATCCACCCTTCCTTTAAGATCCGGTCTGTCAACGATCACACGTCTGTCAAAACGTCCCGGACGGAGAAGAGCCGGATCAAGAACCTCCGGTCTGTTGGTCGCAGCAAGGATCAGAAGTCCCTTGGATGTATCAAAGCCATCCATCTCCGCAAGCAGCTGGTTCAATGTCTGCTCTCGCTCATCATTTCCGCCGCCATAGCGGGAATCACGGCTTTTACCAATGGCATCGATCTCATCGATAAATACGATGCACGGAGCATTCTTCTTGGCTTCCTCGAAAAGGTCACGGACACGTGAGGCACCCACGCCCACAAACATCTCCACAAATTCTGATCCGGAAAGAGAGAAGAACGGCACCTGCGCTTCACCTGCAACTGCCTTGGCAAGTAATGTCTTACCGGTTCCCGGAGGGCCTACAAGAAGTGCGCCCTTAGGCAGCTTGGCTCCGATGGCTGTATATTTTCCGGGGTTGTGAAGAAAATCCACAACTTCCTGGAGTGATTCCTTGGCTTCATCCTGACCTGCCACATCCTTAAAGGAAACTCCCGTTTCCTGCTGCACATAGGCCTTGGCTTTGCTCTTGCCTACGCCCATGCCCATGATCCCGCCGCCTTTGTTCATGCGGCGCATGGAGAACATCAGAAGTCCGAATAGAAGCAGTGTCGGCAGAACCACGCTCAGGATCATCGCAACAAACTCACCAAAAACATCCGGCGGATCGGTCTCAAACTTGATTCCCTTTCCTTCCAGTCTCTTGGTAAGTGCTGTGCTGTCTTCGGTCTTCGTGGTGTAATAGCTCATATCCTCGTACTTGGAATTCTTTTTCTTGGGTACGATCGTCAATGTACTGGACTGGATCGTTACTTCTTTAACCTGGTCCTTATCCACCATATCGATAAATTTATCATAGGATATCTCACTGCTGTTATCCTTCAGCATATTGGTAAACAACGCGAAGCACACCAGTGTGACCAGGAGGCATATCAGAAAAGCCAGGATCGACTGATGATTTTTACCTGATCCCTGCCTGGGATCTTTATTGTCAGGTCGCTTCCCGTCCTGATCATTATTCAATTGATTATTCATTTTTTTCCTCCTCTTGTCATTTCTTTATTATAAAGAGAAAAACCATATAAATCAACTGCGAGATTACAAAAATACCATCAAAAAAACACCGCACTGGATATTGCCAGTGAACGTAAAGTTGTAGTATACTGTTCCCAGTGAATTGGAAAATTAAATAGGAGAGGAAATCAGACAAATGAAAATAGGTTTTGATAATGACAAATATCTGAAAATGCAGTCAGAACACATCCGTGAAAGAATCGGTCAGTTCGGCAACAAGCTTTATCTTGAATTCGGCGGCAAACTGTTTGACGACTACCATGCATCCCGCGTTCTTCCGGGTTTTGAACCGGACAGCAAGCTCCGCATGCTGATGCAGATTTCTGATCAGGCGGAGATCGTTATTGTTATCAGCGCCAATGACATTGACAAGAATAAAGTACGTGGCGATCTTGGGATCACCTATGACGAAGACGTTCTCCGCCTTATGGATGCGTTTACAAGCCGTGGCCTGTATGTGGGAAGCGTATGCATCACACAGTACTCCGGCCAGGAAAGTGCCGATCTCTTCAAAAAACGTCTGGAGAAGCTGGGAATCCGTGTCTACAAGCTTTACCTGATCCCCGGCTATCCAAGCAACACTTCCTTCATTGTAAGTGACGAGGGTTACGGAAAGAATGATTATATTGAAACTACCAGACCTCTGGTCGTGATCACAGCCCCGGGACCAGGAAGTGGAAAGATGGCAACCTGCCTTTCCCAGCTTTACCACGAATACAAACGTGGAGTAAAAGCCGGCTATGCAAAATTCGAGACCTTCCCGATCTGGAACATTCCTCTGAAACATCCGGTAAACCTTGCCTACGAGGCTGCCACTGCAGATCTGAACGATGTCAACATGATCGACCCGTTCCATCTGGAGGCTTACGGCAAAACTACCGTCAACTATAACCGTGACGTAGAAGTTTTCCCTGTTGTACAGGCCATGTTTGAGAAGATCATGGGCAGCTGCCCTTATAAATCTCCGACAGATATGGGTGTCAACATGGCAGGTAACTGCATCGTTGACGATGAAGTATGCCAGGAGGCTTCCCGCCAGGAGATCATCCGTCGTTATTATAAGAGCATGAACGCTCTGGTTTCCGGCTCCGGCACAGAGAATGAGGTACGTAAGATCGAGCTTCTTCTCCAGCAGGCTCATGCAGAGATCACTGACCGTAAGGTTGTTCCGGCTGCCCTCGAAAAGGAAAAAGCAACCAATGGCCCTGCTGCCGCTCTGGAACTTCCCGACGGAAAGATCGTATGCGGAAAAACCTCCGATCTTCTCGGCGCATCCGCTGCTCTTCTTCTCAACGCCCTGAAAGAGCTGGCAGGTGTTGATCACGATCTCCATGTGATCTCCCCTGATGCCATCCATCCGATCCAGCAGCTGAAGACCAAATATCTTGGAAGCAAAAATCCACGTCTTCACATTGATGAGATCCTGATCGCCCTTTCCATGAGTGCTACAACCAGCGATGCCGCACGCCTTGCCCTGGAACAGATCCCGAATCTCCGTGGATGCCAGGCTCATACTTCCGTAATGCTTTCCGATGTGGATGTGATCAGCTTCCGTAAGCTTGGTATTGAGCTTACCTG
This sequence comes from Blautia sp. NSJ-140, assembly GCF_022868965.1. NCBI lineage: Bacteria > Bacillati > Bacillota > Clostridia > Lachnospirales > Lachnospiraceae > Blautia > Blautia sp. NSJ-140. The sequence goes on from NZ_JALIFS010000001.1 coordinate 17,208, forward strand.
CGAGGCCAAGAAGGAACAGAAGAAAAACTATCAGAAAGACTGATTCTCTGATAACATACCTGCTGTATAAATAAAAAGCTATATAAGAAGCCCCGGCTCGGACGATACATATATATCATCCCGGCCGGGGCTTTTTTATCTTATCTTTATCTTATTTTTATCTTATTTCTGCGTTACTGTATCCGAATGCTGCTTCCCACACCTTCTCCTCCACATTGCTTGGTAACGATGATCTTATTATCAATTCGTTCCTTCAGTTCGGAGACATGGGAAATAATTCCTACCAGGCGTCTGCCGTCTGCAAGGCTGTTCAGCGCTTTTAATGCCTGCTCCAGAGACTCCTCGTCCAGAGAACCGAATCCTTCATCCACAAACATGGAATCCAGCCGGATTCCCCCGGCTGAAGCCTGGATCTCATCGGAAAGTCCCAACGCCAGGGATAAAGATGCCTGGAAGGATTCCCCACCGGACAATGTCTTTACACTTCGTTCTGTTCCGTTATAGTGATCAATGACATTCAGATCAAGACCTGCTTTTTCTTTCTGATTTTTGCTTTGTTCCTGGCGTTTCAGCTCGTACTGACCGCTGCTCATGGTCATAAGACGGAGATTGGCTCTTCGCAGGATCCGGTCAAAATATGCCATCTGGATATAAGTTTCCAGCTCGATCTTTGCCTTTCCGTTCAGTTTTCCGTTGGCTGTATCCGAAAGATTTTTCATCCAGACATATTCTTTTTCAGCCGCAGTCATTTCCGTCTGACGTACCTGCACTTTCTGATATATTTCCTCATTTCCCTTCTGAACAGAAAAAAGTGCTTTTCGTTTTTCCGAAAGCTGTGTTTTCTCTTCCCTAAAACGGCTGTACTGCTCTCTGAGCGCATCCTCATCTACTTCTCCGATTTCTTTTTTCTGCTCCTCAAAGTTTTTTACAACCGCTGTTATTCTTTCCTTTTCCGCCCGGATCTCCTGTAATTTCTGTTGAGCTCTTCTGCTGCTTTCTTTCAGCTCTTCATACAGCTTCCTCTGTGTTTTTATTTCCTGTTCCAGAGATTCTTTTCCACCTTCTCCGAGCTCATCGTTCAGCTCATCCACTTTCTGTGCTTTGTTCTTCCTCTCTGTTTCCAGACGTACGATGTCCTGTGCAGCTTCATTGATAACTCTTCCCAGTTCTTTCAGAGTCTTTTCTCTTTCTATGATCAGCTTCTCAAGATCCTGTTTCTGTTTTGCTTCTTTTTCCTTTCCCTGAACTTTTTCTGACAGGCAGCTGAGCATATCCTGTATCTGTCTTTCAAATCCTGCAGCTGTGTTGTCCGTCACTTCTCCATTTCCTGTCACCAGACTTTTCTGAATCAGTTTTCGGATCTCTTCTGCTGTTATCTGCTGCTGCTTTTTGTTTTCCACGTCTCTTGTCTGAAGACCGGCCTGTTTTCTGTCACATTGATTTTTCTCTTCCTGTAACTGAACGATCTCTGTTTCCAGCTTTTCGATCCACGTTTCTGTTTCGTTCTTCTTTTTTTTACGTTCTATTGCTATGCGAATCTCTTCCTCGCTGTCTGCCAGCTGCTTTTCACATTGGTCCTGTTTTTCTTTCAGCAAAGGGATCAGCTTTTTCCATTCCGTCTCATGTAAAAGCTCTTGTGCCTCCCTCTGGATCTGATGCCATAATGTTTTCTGGCGTTCTTTTCGTTTTCCTGCTTCCACACTCTGCGTATTTGCGTCATTCTCCAGTCTGTCCAGCTTTTGTTTCTCTCTGTCCAGGATTTCCTGATCCACAACCTGTCCTTTGGGAAGTATTCCCGGACGCGGATGCTCGAAAGAACCACATACCGGGCACGGGCAGCCCTCTTTCAGTTCCTGCGCCAGGAGCCCTGCCTGCGCGTCCAGAAAACTCTGAAACAGTTTCTGGTAAACTTCTCTCTGTTTTTGTACTTTTTCAATGGAAATCTTATATTTTTCCTGCTGCTCTTTCGTGGCATTATAAGCCCCTTGAAACTCCTTGACCAGAGCAATCAGTCCTTCTAATTCTTTCTTTTTCCGAAGCCCTTCTGTCTTTTTCGTCTCTGCTTTCTGAAGTTCCAGCTCCGCGCTGTCCAACAGCGCCTTGTCTTTCTTTTGCTGCTCCAGCTCTTCCTTCTGCTGCGTTTCTTTCCGGATGATTTCTTCCTGCCATCCATCTATCTGTTTCTGTTCTTTTTTGATCTCTTCTTCCGTCAGCAGACAGCTGTCATAGCTTCGTTTTTCACTGTCCAGTTTATTGTACTCAAACTTATATTTTTGTAGTTCTTCTCCTGCATTTGCCAGTATTGAAAGGCGTTTTTTTTCTTCCTCATCTTTTTTCTGCAAAAGCTGCTCTTCGGAAATATCCTTCTCTTTTTTTTCACTGACTGTTTCGAGCTTTCCTTCGATTGTTTCCAGCTCTTTTTTCAGCTTTTCCAGCTCCTGATATTTTTTCAGCTTTTCTTCTTTTTCACGGATCCTGATTCCAAGCTCTTCACATCTGTGATCTGCATCTTTATATTTTTCCGCTTCTTCTACTGCAAGCTGCAGAAGTGGTGTTAATTCTTCCAGATCTTTTTCCGCTTTTTTCTTTTTCAGCTCCAGATTTCGTTTCTGAGCCACGAGATTTTGTGCCTCTTCTGCTTTTCGTATATCCAGATTAAGCGAGTCTTCTTTTTCCCGGAGCTCTTTTTCCTGTGCTTCACCATATTCCAGAAACTGCTTCAGAAGTTCCAGACTCCGCTCCAGTTTTCCCTCGAATTTTATCTTTTTCAGTTCGTCAAATTCCTCTGCCTCCTGCCATGAAGCAGTCTCCGTTTTCACTCCATCCAAATACTGGGCAATACTGCGGCGCATTTCATCATATTCCTTATATCTGGCTATTGACGCATCCTTAAGTTTCATCTGAACCTGCTGATAAAGCCCTGTATGAAAGAGCTGTCGGAAGATTTCTCCTCTCTGTGTAGTTCCTGCCAGAAGTAATTTCTGAAAATCCCCCTGTGCGATCATTGCGATCTGTGTGAACTGATCATAACTCAGTCCCAGAAGCTGTTCCACTGCCGCAGTAACATCTTTTGCCTTTGTCACCGGCTGACGTTCATCCGGATAGATCAGCTGTGCCTCAGCTTTCCTAAGAGTCTGTCCGGTGCCTCTTTTTTTCGGAGCCATATATTCCGGACTCCGGCGCACGTGATAGGTTTTTCCCTGATAGGAAAAAACAAGCTCTACAAAAGTCTCTGTGAAATCTTTTGCATACTTACTCCGGAACATGGCTGATTCCCTTACTTCTCCACTGGCTCTTCCATATAACGCAAAGGTGATCGCATCAAAGATCGTGGTTTTTCCCGCTCCGGTGTCACCGGTGATCAGGTAGAGACCTCCCTCTCCAAGCTTTGAAAAATCAATCTCTGTTTTGTCCGCATAGGGCCCGAAGGCACTGATGGTCAGTTTTTCCGGTCTCATTGTTTCACCTCCTGGATCTTACGGATCAGGTCTTCGGAATATTTCCGCTGTTCTTCATTCATGGGCTGGTTATTCTGCAGTTCAAAAAATTCCTCAAAATATTCCAGCTCGGATTTCCTTTTCACCGTTTCTGTACCTGCGATCTGCTGGTTTTCTCTTGTGCGTCGGTTATCATATTCCAGTCTCATCAGATTCGGATAAATAGTACGGAGCTTCTGCATTCCATCTACGATATCTTCTTCATCTGTCAGCGTGATCTGCACATAATCCTCTGTATTTGTGTCCTGATAACTGGACAGTGATGTGATCTCCATGTATGTGCCTTTCAGTTTTCGCATATCCCGAAGAGGCTTCAGCGGAATCTCCCTGATCTTGAGATTTCCTTTTTCCAGAAGCTCCACAACTGTCACGGATTTCTGCTGTCCTGCCTCGGAAAAAGAATATTTCAAAGGCGTTCCGCAGTAACGGATGTGCTCGCTTCCCACATTCTGAGGACTGTGGATATGTCCAAGTGCCACATAGTCAAAATCCCGGAACGCATCTGCCTCCACCTGGTCGATACCTCCAACGGAAATCTCTTCAGAATCGCAGCGCATGGCACCTACCACAAACTGATGGGCGATCAATACATTTCGATGACGTTTATCAATCTCCATATGTGCAACTGCCGCCTGCACTGCCTCCTGGTAGGTACGGATCTCATCCGCCTCTTCTTCTCCTTCCAGTCCGTGCCTCACAGTTGCCGGACGCACAAATGGAAGCAGATGGATCCACACTTCTCCATAGCTGTCCGTTAAACAGTACTTTTCTGTTTTTCCATCGTATACCGGGGACATGCAGATCCCGCTGCTGCTCATGATCTGTGAACCGAAAGCGATTCTTTCCGCACTGTCATGATTTCCGCTGATGGCATACACCGGGATCTTCCTTTCTGCCAACTGCGTAAGAAACCGGTCAAAAAGCTGCACGGCTTCCGCAGACGGAACCGGTCTGTCATAAAGATCCCCCGCAAGAAGAACCCCGTCCGGTGCTTCTTTATCAATGATCCTCAGGATTTCGTTCAAAATATATTTCTGATCTTCGATCATGGAAAACTCATTGACACGTTTTCCCAGGTGAAGGTCTGATAAATGGATCAGTTTCATCGATCACCTCCTGCACTCACCCAGCCTCCGAACAGTTCCGGTGCAAGGTCGATCTCACAGGCATCCAGCACATCTTTTAGCTGTGAAGGATTGCTGACGCCGGTTACAGGTACAGTCTGGAATGGCTGATGGAAAAAGTATGCCAGAGACAGGGACTGCAGGCTGTGGCCGGTTTCTTTCTGCAGCTTTAACAGCTTCAGATATGTGCGAAGGTTTGTCTCGTTCCAGTAGGATTTTTTCATGCTTTCTGAAAGACCTGTGATCTGTGATTCTTTCTCCCGCATCCAGGATTCATCCATCTCTGCTTCTGTAAAGTAAAGCCCCATTTTCTGAAGTTTTGAAAAAAATCCCATTGCAGTGGAAGAAAACGGAACGGCAGCAGCGCCTATCTCACAGTGCCACTGATATTCTTCTCTGGAAAATTCCACAAGTGTAGGATCAGGATTTGTGTTTCCTCCGGGATTGATTTCTGCAAGACTCCACTGATTGGATACTGCTGTGATCCCTGAAAGATTTCGTTCTCTCAGACACCGGGCAATTTCTTTCAGCCTCTCTGTGCGGTAATTGGAAAATCCATAATAACGGATCCTGCCTTCTTTTTTCAATTCTTCCAGAATATCCACGATTTCCTCCGCCGGTTTCTTCGGATCGTCTCTGTGAAGCCAGTAAAAATCTATCTCATCTTTTCCCAGTGTACGGCAGCTCTCATCCAGATCCATGCGGATATCTTCTTTGTTCACTCTGCTGCGGCCCGGATCCTCAAAGGAATAGTGCGCGCCCTTCGTTGCCACAATAACTTTTCCCTGCATGCCACTCTCTTTCAGCCATTTTCCTATGATCTGCTCACTGCAGTTTCCATGTCCTTTTAGCCATTTGCAATAGACATTTGCCGTATCAATAAAATTTCCACCTGCGCGTACAAATGCGTTCAGAATCTCAAAGCTTTTTTCCAGGTCTGATTTATCTCCAAATCCTGCTGTTCCGAGACAGATGGGACTGATATTCAGATCTGTGTTGTTCAGCTGTATATATTTCATCTCCGTAACCTCCCGTGTTCATATATATCTTTTTCTATTATAACTTTTTTCCTTAGATCCGAACAGTATATTTCCCAACTATCCATACGCCATAGCACAAAAAAATCCTCCGGCACATACATGCCGGAGGATTTGATATTCCGTTATCTTAACAATATGATTTATTTGTAAAGTGGTCCATAATTCTTGCAAGCGCGGAAGTCTGCACCCTCTTTTTCCATACCGAATGCGTTCCAAGCTGCCGGACGATAGATATCCTTCTCAGGAACGTTGTGCATGGATACCGGGATTCTCAGCATAGAGCACATTGTGATCAGGTCTGCACCGATGTGTCCGTAAGAGATCGCACCGTGGTTAGCACCCCAGTTGTTCATTACATCATAAGCTGTTTTGAACGGTCCCTCTTTGCCATCACATCTTGGAGCGAACCATGTACATGGCCATGTGTAGTCTGTACGTTTCCAGAGCTTGTCAGATACCTCTTCCGGAAGGGCTACTGTCCATCCCTCTGCGATCTGAAGAACCGGTCCAAGACCTTTTACAAGGTTCAGACGGATCATAGTTGCAGGCATCTGAGCACGAGTCTCATAACGGCTGGAGTATCCGCCTCCACGGAAGTATCCGTTGTCGGCCATACACCACTCTGTGTTGTCCATGATTGCTTTCTGGTCTGCCTCTGTAACATCCCACCACTGTTTCATAACTGGTGTTCCGTCAGCCTCTTTGGCCTGTCCGTTAGCATCCAGGCAAGCAGCACCGGAGTTGATCAGATGAAGGAATCCGCCAGCTTCTTTGGCAACACCCTCAAGGTCATATCCTGTAGCTTTCTTAACTGCCTCCGGGCTCCAGTATGTACGAACATCAGCGAAGATCTGAGCACGTCCTGTAAGGAGTTTCATGAACAGCATTCCAAGTCCGTTGAGAACATCGTTCTCTGTAGCAAGAATGTACGGCTCACGAGCGCCATTCCAGTCGAAGGATGTGTTCAGCATAGCCTCTGCGAAGTCACCGTTCGGGTAGAAGTCTGTCCACTGTCTCTGGCCCTGGAATCCAGCTGCAAGAGCATTGTGTCCGATTGCTTCCTCGGAGAATTCCGGAGCAAGGTTATCACAGCCGTTCATCAGCTCTTTGATGATAACTGCCATCTTAACAACAAACTCGAACTGCTCCTCTTTCTTCTCTGGTGAGAACTGAAGCTCTTCCGGGTTCTTGTCCCAGCCGATCTTGCAGGTCTCTTTTGCCCATTTGAGAGCTTTCTCAAACTCTTCGTGATCGTAGATACCCTCTGTCATACGACGGATGATCTCTACCTCATCAACAGACTCAACTCTCATTCCGAGATAGGACTCGATGAAATCAGAATCGATGATGGATCCGCCGATACCCATTGTTACAGAACCGATCTGCAGGTAGGATTTACCTCTCATGGATGCAGCTGCAACTGCTGCGCGGCCGAATCTTAACAGTTTCTCTTTAACATCTTCCGGAATGGATGTGTCGTCAGCTTCCTGAACGTCATGTCCGTAGATACCGAATGCCGGAAGCCCCTTCTGTGCATGTGTAGCAAGAACGGATGCCAGATATACAGCACCAGGTCTCTCTGTTCCGTTGAATCCCCATACAGCCTTGATAGTCTGTGGATCCATATCCATAGTCTCAGCTCCGTAGCACCAGCATGGTGTAACTGTAAGAGTGATATCTACACCCTCTTTACGGAATTTATCCGCACATGCAGCGCTCTCACCAACACGTCCGATGGTGGTATCAGCAATAACAACTTTTACAGGCTCACCATTTGAATATTTCAGGTTCTCCTCGAAAAGCTTTGCTGCGGATTTGGCCATGTTCATAGTCTGGTCTTCCAGAGATCCTCTTACATCGAGGGCTCCTCTACGTCCGTCGATGGTTGGTCTGATACCAATAACCGGATAGCTGCCTACTAATCTGCTCTTTGCCATAGTAACAATTACCTCCTAAATTTATATTCACTATTATAACTTACAGGTTTTTCAGGTTCTGACAACATTACTGTTCACTCCGCTCTCAGCAACACGCTTCGTGATGCACAGAATCTATGCTGATCGCATAAATCCGCACGGTATGTCTCGGGTTTTCTGTGGCCTTCGCTCACAAAAAACACCTCGCAGAATATTACCAATGAACAGTAACCCGACACCCCCTGTCCGAACTATGCTTTTATTATACGATTGCATCTTTTAAATTACTTGTGTTATAATAGCAAAAAACAGTACAATATTCACTTTTTCGTATAAGTTCCTAAAAAATCTATAAAATTTAAGAAAGAAGGGTTGTATTTTGCACGATCTTGGAAGAAATGAAGACAGACTTCGAGGTACCTATGAATTTCCTTTTGAATTCCACCACATTGACAGCAGCCATCCACGCTATGTCATGTCCTACCACTGGCATGTGGAATGTGAAATCATGCGTGTATTACAGGGCACTCTCACCGTCACTTTAGACGAAAAAAGTTTTACAGCCAAAGCCGGAGATGTAATTTTTGTCAATAGTGGAGTTCTGCATTCCGGAATTCCTCAGGATTGTATCTATCAGTGCATTGTTTTTGATATGAACATGTTTCTGAAATTTAATTCCGTCTGCACAGAATATATGCAGAAGATCAGCCACCAGGAGCTGCTGATCTATCACCATTTCACTGAAAAGCAGCCTGATATCCGGAGAGCAGTGAACTCTCTTTTTGATTCTTTCTGGCAGAGGAAGCCAGGATATGAGCTGGTTGTATTTGGACAATTTTACCACTTTTTCGGATTGGTTTTTGGTAATCATTACTACCTGGAGAGCCTGCGGAAAACCAGACGAGATTACAAGCGCATTGTCCAGCTGAAGCAGGTCGTAGAATTTATTGAAAAGAACTATGCCAGCCCCATTACCCTGCAGGAGCTTTCCGCTTCGGTTTCCATGTCTCCCAAATATTTCTGCCGGTTCTTTTCCGAGATGACTCATCAGACACCAATGGATTACCTCAACCGCCAGAGGATCGAACAGGCCTGCTGCCAGCTGGCTACCACCGATGATTCCATCACGGAGATCGCCTACCGGAATGGCTTTAATGATCTGAGCTACTTTATCCGCACCTTCAAAAAGTACAAGGGGATCACCCCCGGCAAATATAAAAGACGCTGAAATATTTTTCCACGTCCTAATGGCACATATCAGAGCATTACATGACAAAAAGCAGGATCTCGCACATATTGCGGATATCCTGCTTTTTGAGGATGGGCTGTTGTATGTAAATACAGTCTTTTCGGCCTGGCGGAGAACAGTCATGCCGGAACGGATTCCCGTTTTGCAGACGGGCTATGTTCATGTCTTTATGAATACATGCTACTCTTCTGTATAAGAAAAAAAGCCGGCAGGGCAGATTTTCTGCATGAAAAAGCCGACGCAGATCGTGAAGAAGTCTGATCTCTGTTCACTCAGTGACCAGCACCTGATTATGTCTTAATTGAAAGCGGATACGATCATCCACCTCACTGCTTGCTTCTGACCGACGGATATCTCACACAGTCGGTCCATCTACTCGAAGGGATTCCACTGCTGCATAGAACTCTGCTTGCGAAATGCCTGTACGCTGCACCGGAACATGCAGCAGAAATATGATACAGTTAAAAACGATCCGGCCGCACTATAGCCGCCGGATGTTTCCTGCTTGTCTTATTCTAACAAATGCCTATTTAAAATGCAAGAAATTTCAGAACATTTCGCTCTTCATTTTTCGACGGCAAAAGTCTCTTTCCTACAGATTTTTCACCGCGTCTATAAACCTTTTTCCGTATTTTTCGTACTTATGCCTGCCGACTCCTGTCACATTCAGCATTTCCTCCTCGTTTCCAGGCTTCAGAATACACATATGGATAAGGGTTTTGTCGGAAAAGACCATATAAGGGGGAATTTTTTCCTCTCTGGCGATCTCCAGGCGAAGAGCACGGAGCTTCTGAAAAAGGGGCTCATCCTGTTCTCCCAGATCACCGACTGCAGATTTCGGAAGTCTGCTCCGTTTCTCTTTTTTCTTCGGCTCCTGCTCTTTTGGCATTTTCATTGTGAGGATATGCCCCTCCTCCAGAAATGACCTGGAAGCGGCGGTCAGCTTCACAATAGTATATCCGTCATCCGTCAGATGAAGATATTCCTTCAGTACCAGATAATTAAAGATCTGCCGCAGACGGTGTGCCGGGATCTTTGCACAGACTCCATATTCCGGATTTCCATCCATCCCATACTGCCGGATCTTCGCCGTAGATGCACCACGCAGAGTATCCAGGATCACGTTCACCCCGTATCTCTGATCACTGCTTTCCACGCACCGGATCATTGCCCTGGCCTCCCGGCTCACATCCTGCTCTTCAAACTCGGTCTGGCAGTTCAGGCAGTTTCCGCAGTAGCTTTTTCCGTATTCCCCAAAATATTTCAGGATGTACTCACGCAGACAATCATGGGTAAAGCAGTAAAAGGTCATCTTCTTCAGTCTCTCCTGATCACGTTCCCGGACAAGGCGCCAGGCTGCCGCATCCATTTCCTGGTTATCCTGTCCTCTCTCGATAAGATACTGATTGGTAACCACATCCTTCCCGCTGTAAAGCAGGATACATTCCGCAGGATCGCCGTCACGGCCCGCACGACCTGCTTCCTGATAATAGCCTTCCATGTTCTTCGGCATATTATAATGAATGACATAGCGCACATCAGACTTGTCAATCCCCATTCCAAATGCATTGGTGGCTACCATCACACGACAGCGGTCATAAATAAAATCATCCTGATTGTTCCGGCGTTCCTCATCAGAAAGTCCTGCATGATATCTGGTGGCCATAATGCCGTCACGGATCAGCTTTCCGCAGACCTCCTCCACCAGTTTTCTGGTGAGACAGTAGATGATTCCACTGTCGTCCGGATGCTCCAGTATGTAATCGTGTACTTCCTTATATTTGTCTTTCGGTGTTTTCACTGCAAAATAAAGGTTTTCCCGGTCAAATCCTGTGGTTGTGCAAAAGGGATCCTGAAGTCCCAGAAGTCTTGCAATATCCTCCCTGACCTCCTTCGTGGCTGTAGCTGTAAATGCACTGATTACCGGTCTTTTTGGAAGCTGTGCCACAAACTCTGCAATCTTCAGATAGCTTGGCCGAAAATCCTGTCCCCACTGTGATACACAATGTGACTCATCCACTGCGATCATGGAAATATCCGCACTCAGCGCAAAATCCAGAAACGCCTCTGTGGTAAGCCTCTCCGGTGCTACATAGATGATCGGATATCGTCCTGCCTTTGCATAGCGTAAGGCTGTGAAATACTGCCCCTGCGTCAGAGAGCTGTTGAGGTATGCTGCTGAGATACCGGCCTGGTTCAGGCTTCTCACCTGATCCTTCATAAGGGATATCAATGGTGATATCACCAGCGTGATCCCCTTCATCATCAGTGCCGGTACCTGATAGCAGATCGATTTTCCTGCGCCGGTTGGCATCACTGCCAGAACATCTTTTCCTTCAAGAAGCGCATCGATCACTGCTTCCTGCCCTTCTCTGAAAGTATCATACCCGAAGTGGGTCTTTAAAAGTTCCTGTTTCGTCATAAATCGACATGATCCTTTCTGTTACGTTCCCACCGGAACTGTAACGCTTCTCTTTTTCATTGTCGAATCGCTGCTGTTTTCCGAATATATTATTTTAACATATTTACAGATAAATTGCCAATTGATACAAAAAAATCACAAAGCACGCTCTCCCTGTTTTTCCTGTTATAATGCTATAAGAGAAAGAATCTGTTTATACTGTCCCACAGCAGAGGACCATAAATTCACGGAGTACCCGGTTCTCTGTTCAGTAACAGCCGGAATGCTCATAAAAAAAGGGGGTTTGTTATGTGTAAAAGAAAAATAAAAACCATCGAAGCAATTTTTTTCCTGATACTTTTTTCCGTTATTGTGCTCCTGCTTCCCCAGGATGCCCACGCCAGAGTCCGGGTCGTGACCTAAGGAACCACTTCCACCATCCGTGATACCGACGGTGTGATCGAAGATGAGTTTTCAGACATTAATTTCCCGATCAACATCAAAAATGCAAAATCCAGCAAGCCTTCTGTACTCGCCATTTCCGAAAACTATCTTGTCCCAAAGAAAAAAGGGGCAGCCACAGTTACCGCAAACTTAAACGGTGTCAATCGTAAGATCACTATTACCGTAACCACACCGGCCGCCAAACCTACCGTCAAAAATCTGACACTGAACCTAAAGCCCGGAAAAACCATGACAAAAACCCATTTCATCCAGAACATGGTCCAGGCACCAGAAAAAAGGGATATCTCCGTTAAATGCCTGAAGCTTAACTGGAAATAATCCGTTTAAAAGGGACGTGCAGCAGTATTGATTCAAAAATCATTACTGTGACACGTCCCTTTTTATTTATGCTCTCTGAGCTGTCTATACGTTTTGTTTTTATCCTGTATCCTACAGTACCTCATTCAGCACCTGCAGTCCATACTCCGCGAGGCTGTTATCCTCTTCGCCGGTGCCGCCGCTGATACCGAGACCGCCGATGATGGTGTCTCCAACCTTCAGGGGCACGCCGCCTCCGAATATCACAATGTTGTCACTCATTTTTCCAAGACCATAAAATGTCTGGCCCGGCTGTGTCAGTCTGGAAAGCTCCATGGTGGACATCTTCACTGCCACAGATGTATAGGCCTTTTTTACGGCCATATCAAAACTTACAAGAAAAGATCCATCCATCACATGAACCGCAACCGGATTTCCATCCGGACTGCATACCGCAATTACAGAAGGCTTGTTTCTTCTCAAAGCTTCCTGCTCGATCCTCTCAATGAGTCGCTTGGCAGAATCCAGTGTGATACGCCCCTGGATACCCATACGCTTCAGCACTTCCTGGATCATCGCCGTGTTTGCTGCCATACTGTCATTCTGTGCCATTGCCGTATTTCCTCCCGCTGTTGTTGTCACAGTCCCATTCTGCGCATTAAAAGCCTGTACAGCACTTTTCTGCACCATCTGTGGCTCCTGTGCTCCTACATCCACCGCCGATGTACCCGCTACAACATCTGCACTATTCCCAACAGTTCCTGCAGCTTCTGTCACAACATTCGCTTCAGTCCCGGTAGTTTCTGATTTCGCAGCTCCCTGAACACCTTCAGAAGCTTCATTCTTCTCTTTGATCTTCGCTGCATCCACATACCTTGCCAGTACATAAAAATAATCTGACAGTCGGTTCATATATTTCTTGGCTCCGGTATCCGATCCAAACTTCACACTGACCAGCGCAAGCTCTCTCTCAGCTCTTCTGGCCACAGCTCTTGTCACATCAACCTCAGCCGCAACCCGGGAATCCCCCGGAAGAATCGGAAGCCTCTCTCCGGAAAAAATCTCTTTCATCCGGCCAATCTCCTCCTCCAGAAGCTCCGTCCGGTCTTCACTGACCTTAAACTCCCGATTATAAGGATCAGAAACCCCATCTATAATCTTCTTCAAAGTCTCCGAGATCTTCTCCAGCATCCGGACAACATCCACATCATCAACCAGAACCCGCACAAGCCCAATATGACTCATCAGCTCCTCAACTGACCCCATCAGACAAATCCGATCATCCGACTTTGAAACATTCTTCGTATGGGAAAGATCCGTCATCCCCTTATCACCATACCCGGTATAAACCTCCATCCCAGCTCAACCTCCCAGCAACTCCTGATAAATAATCCCACCCATATCAGACCAATTTTACAATCCTCAAAATGCTACGCATACCACACATACGTAAACACACACCACAATCATCCCGGCAAACCAGGCGCAGTGTCCACAAACGCGTCCACGTATTCCACGCAAACGTAACACACACCACAACCATCCCAGCAAACCAGGCGCAGTGTCCACAAACGCGTCCACGTATTCCACGCAAACGTAACACACCACAACCATCCCGGCAAACCAAGCGCGGCGTTCACAAACGCGCCAGTCTCCGTCAAAACGTCACACATTCAAGGCGCCCACGGCGCCCCATCGGCACAACGTTCAACCCGGAACAACCGCAGCATACAGGCACAAGTCAATACCCTTCCGCCCGTCATAGTCAAGCACTCTAAAAAAAGCCCGAGGGGTGTGCAGAGGGGCCGCGGCTTTGCGGCCCCTTTGCGGTTTTCATCTTTTATCAAAAAGACCAAAGTTTAGTATAAATCTTAATAATATCCTCTTTCTTAGGTACACGCGGATTTGCCGCTGTGCAGGCATCCGCAAGTGCCATATCCGCCATCTTATCAACCGCCGCAAAATAAGCATCCGGTGTGATCGTCTTCATCTCTTCGATGGTAAGCGGGATATTCATCTCTTTCTGCATAAACTGGATCCAGTTTACAAGAGATCTTACGCTCATAACTTCGTTATAATTGCTCAGTCCAAGAAGATGTGCAATATTGGAATATCTCTTTACTGCCGGAAGATATTCTTTCTGGCTTCTGCTGCGTTTGTTGATATTTGCATTATATTCAACAATATGCGGCAACAACATCGCATTAGCTCTTCCGTGAGGAATATGGAAAATAGCCCCCAGCTGATGCGCCATACTGTGTGTGATACCAAGTCCTGCGGCATTAAAGGAAAGTCCTGCCAGACAGGATGCTACATGCATTTTCTGTCTTGCATGCATATCATTACCATCAACATATGCACGGTAAAGATATACACCACAGATCTCAATGGATTTCTCTGCAAGTGCAGAAGTAAACTCATTGTGATTGATGCTGACATAAGACTCAATTGCATGAGTCAGAACATCCATACCTGTATCTGCTGTGATCGCAGGTGGAACACTGCGTACAAGCTCAGCATCCAGGATCGCCTCATCAGCTGTCAGGCTTTCTGAGATCAACGGATATTTCACATGTGCTTCTGTATCATTTACAACTGCAAAAGAAGTAACCTCGGAACCAGTACCACTTGTTGTAGGAATGGCAACCAGTCCAACCTTTCCGTAATTGTTGATCTTCAGGGCAAACTCACGGATTGCCTTGGAGGAGTCGATGGCAGAGCCACCACCTACTGCAACGATCGCTTCCGGTTGATACTGAAGGAATTTTTTGACTCCTTCGGCAATTTTTCCAACCGGAGCATCCGGAACAACATCACAGAAAATGTCAAATTCTTTTCCACCTGCCTGAAGCGGTTTTGTGATCATATCGATCATTCCGCTTTTTACAACAAACGGATCTGTGACAACAAGGACTCTTTTGTATGGAATATCTCTCAGTCTTCCCAGGGCATCAGCTCCAAAATGGATGGCTGTTTTCATTTCAAATGTATTCATAGAAACTGCTCCCTCTCGTCATACCGAAACACAGTTCTCTTTTGTCTGCCTGTGTTCGGATAAAGTAAAGCGGATCTCCGCATTCCGCATACACTACATGCTCATGAACAAGATCGTTTCACGATATATGTTCAATCTATTTCGGGTAGATGCATTCGATCTTATGCCTGTTGAAATGATCCAACCACTTTTCAGACGGTTTTTTGTCTGTGATGACCGTCTCGATATCCCGCAGCTGTCCTGCCACGGAAAAAGCAGTCTGATCAAATTTTGTGCTGTCTACCACCAGAATACGCATTTTTCCGGAATTGATCATGGCTTTTTTGGTTGTTCCAAAGGCTTCTTTGGATTCCATGATCCCCATATCCTCGTTTAATGCCTTACAGGAAAAGATCACCTTGTCCACATAATAAGAACGGATCACTTCTTCGGTTCTGGCACCAAGAAATGCAAGATACCCTTCCTTCATCACTCCACCGGTGGAAATAATATTCCAGCCGGATACATCCGAGAGCTCCAGAAGGATCTCCATAGAATTGGTAACAACGGTGAGACGTTCTTTTTCTTTCAGCGCCTTGGCCACAAAAACTGCCGTTGTGCTGGCATCCAGAAAAATGTGATCTCCGTCATTCACCATGGAAGCAGCAATCTCCGCCATTTTCTGCTTTCCCTGTACATTCTGGTTTTTACGAACATTAAATGGTAAATCAATACCGACATCTTCGTTGATCACCGCACCGCCATAACTCTTTGTGGCAAGTCCCTCTTTTTCCAGCTTGTCCAGATCACGGCGGATGGTTTCTTCTGAGACACTGTAAAGCTGGCTTAGTTCACTTACAACAACCCTTTTCTCTTCCTGTAATTTCTCGAGAATCAGATTTCTTCTCTCTAATGCTAGCATAAGATGCCTCCTTTTCAGATGTCATTGCAGGGATACCCTTCAAAAGGATATCCCTCAGATATAAAGACAATATTAAAGGATCGTATCGATCATTCTCTTGTCCGGATGAGCGATCACTGAGGAATCCATGTACATTCCTTTTTCAGCTACCAGCTCTTTTGCTCTTTCGATAGAAGCCTCCACTGCAGAAACCTCGCCGGTAAGAAGCATGTATGATTTACCGCACATACCCTTGGCGATACGAAGCTCGATCAGATCAACGATAGCTGTCTTAGCTGCCTGATCTGCCGCCTCGATGATAGATGCTGCATCATAGGTCTCAAGAATTCCCAGGGCACTGATCTCCTCGACCTGTGTGGTTCCGTAGATTGCCGGGAAAATGGACTCATGTGGATTGCCCAGTACAAAACTGTCAATACATTTGTCCTCGTATGTTGTTACAGCTGTGTCTACAGCAGCTTTTACTGCGCTTAAATCTCCGGTGATAATTGCAATATATTTTCCCGGACATACTGTCTGCGCCTCCACGATCTCTACTTCAGATGTCTTAACCATGGCATCTGCTGCAGTGATACCAGCTGGTGTGGTTTTAAACTCAATCATTCCGATTGCTCTACTCATTTTGTGCACGTCCTTTCTAATTTCTTGCAATTACAACATGGCGGTCTGTCACTTCTGTAACCTTACCGCTGATGGTTGCATGGATTCCGACACTTAATCCCTGTGCAGGCTGTGCGATCATCTGGCCTTCTGTTACCATATCGCCTACATTTACGATTGCCTGTGCCGGTGCACCGATATGCTGGCTTAAGAGAACCTTTACCTTCGATACGTTTACAAGTTCTTCCTGAAGCGGTGCATCCTTGTCATATCTGGTAAGTCCCAGACGTGCCATCAGACGCTCCTCAGGAACCTTGCGGTATTCTCTGGACTCCTGAACCGGCTTCGGCTGAACACCCTGAGGTGGTCTGATTCCTGCCTTACGAAGTCCACCCTTCATATCTGCAAGCAGTGTTCTCGGAGCCAGGCTCTGCGGACACGCATACATCTCGCAGACACCACAGGAGCTGCAGAATGCAGAATTGATATAAGGATTTACATTTCTGAAATCCTGATTGGATGCTGCCATCATGAACATTGCCGGATCGATCGGGTGTCCCAGATTGTGTCTCGGGCAAAGATCTGTACATGTATGGCAGTGGCAGCAGATGGATGCTGCTCTCTTCAGATCTATAGAAGAAGTCCGCTGCTTCTTCATGACAATAACATGGTCCTTTGGAAGAACCAGGATTGCGTTCGTTGTTTTTGTAACCGGATCAGAACCGTTTCCGATACGTCCCATCATCGGGCCGCCTACGAAATATACAGGATCTTTCACAGTTGTTCCGCCTGCCTGGGCAACAACCTCTTCCAGTGTGCATCCCAGTGGAACTTTCACTGTAACAGGATTCTCAACTTCTGCAACAACGGAAACATATTTGCTTGTAACCGGTTTGTGTTCTTCTACCGCGCGGTATACATTGTAGAGTGTCTCTACATTGAATACGGCTACTCCCTGCTCGATTGGCAGTCCTCCTGGCCGTACCACACGTCCGGTTGCCTCATAAATAAGAACAACCTCATCACCCATCGGATAAACCTCATCCAGAAGATGGATCTTAACCCTCGGGAATTCTTCAATATGCTGATTTAAAGCATTGATCGTCTGTACATAAGACTTTTTGATTCCGATAATGGCCTGGGAAGCTCCTACCGTCTCCGCAACCATATCGAATGTTTTCATGATCTCGTATGCGTGCTTCTCCAACAACTGTCTGTGAAGTTTCAGTAATGGTTCGCACTCTGCACAGTTCATGAGAATGATTTCTGCTTTGTCTGTCAGCTTCATGTATGTAGGGAAACCTGCTCCACCTGCTCCGACAACACCATTCTCCTGCATAATTTTCTGTAATTCTTTGATATCCATGGCGTTACTCCAATCCTGCACCGTCATCTACGATTCCGACGATTGCGGCATCTACCGGTGCTGTTTCTACGCCGCAGCCAATTCTTGCTGCGCTTCCTTGTGCCACCAATACATATTCGCCGATTCCCGCACCGATGATATCGATGGCAACAATCTGGCTGTGCTCGGCTTTCATATGATGCACCGGCTCCACGATCATGAATTTATTTCCTATCAGTTTTTCACTTTTTCGTGTGGAAACAATACTTCCAACTACTTTGCCTACGATCATATGAGCCTCCGTTTTCTCTATATCCTCCACTGGGGATGCCAGAAACGGCATCCCCGAAGGAGGAATATTATTTGATTATGGTAACTGTATTGCCTGTGGCAATTCTTGCTGCATTTGCTTCATCTGTATCAATATGCATTTCCAGTGTAAAGCTGTCATCAACACGGATCTTAACCTGATTAAAGATCGTTCCGCGCTCATTGTCAGCTTTGACGGAAACAACATCACCATCATGTACACCCGCAGCCTGGGCATCCTTCGGAGCCATGTGAATGTGACGCATAGCCACAATACATCCCTCTTTCAGATAAATGGCACCTTTCGGTCCGACGATGGCGATCGGTGCACTTCCTGCAAGATCACCGGACATACGTACCGGAACCTTCATTCCCAACTTGATCGCATCTGTTGCGGAAACCTCAACCTGTGATTTACTGCGGACAGGTCCGAGGATCCTTACATTCTCGATCGCACGGAGCTTCAATCCCACAATGGTAACTGTTTCATTGGATGCAAACTGTCCGCCCATCAGATCCTTTTTCTTTGTGAGCTGATAGCCTTCTCCGAACAGTGCCTCCACATGCTCCTGTGTCAGGTGAATATGTCTTGCGGAAACTCCGATAGGAACAACGAAACCATTGCCCTTGTCTTCGTTTTTGTTGATCGCATCGATCACCATTTTTGTGATCATTTCAATATTATTCGTTTCCAAGAGTACACCTGCTTTCTTTCGGTTTCATGACTGAACTTAACTCAAAACACACCGGCCGGAAGCCTTAATGGCCCTCAGGCCGGTGCGTTTTGGAACTGATCAGTTAGATTATTTAAGAACCGGAAGGATTTTCTCAACGTCTGTATGAGGTCTCGGAATTACGTGTGTAGCTACAAGCTCTCCAAGTCTGGATGCTGCTGCACTTCCGCTCTCTACTGCAGATTTAACTGCTCCTACATCTCCACGAACCATAACTGTTACAAGACCGGAACCGATCTTCTCTGTTCCTACCAGAGCAACGTTAGCTGCTTTACACATCTGGTCAGCTGCCTCGATAGCTGCTGTAAGTCCTCTTGTCTCAACCATTCCTAATGCTTCCTGTGTCATGATCATATCCTCCTTGTGGATTATAAATGCTTTATTTGTTCTGTTTACTTCTGACTATTTTGGTGCAGCAGCTTATTTTTTGCTGCTGTTTTTGCTTTCCAGTGCTTCTTCCGGATTTTCCTGCTGTTTCTTTTTCCATCGGCTTGCACTCAGCTCAACCAGTTTGACGATTTCCTCGTGGGGATTGGCAATTACCGCATAGCTGGCAGGCTTCTTGATAGCCTGTTCTACTGCTGCATTGACAGCTGCTGTAACTGCTGATACATCGCCTTGTACGATCAGGGTCACCAGTCGTCCGCCCAGCTTACGCTCCCATGACGCCAGCTCAACGTCTGCCGTTTTGCACATGATGTCCAGGGCATTGATTGCCGCAACTACACCAGTGATTTCTATAAATCCATATGATTTTCCCATGAGCGAACTCCTTAACTAATTTCTATTCCTCTCAAAGCCTGAATCAGAGCTTTGGAAGGATTTTCTCTACGTCTGTATGAGGTCTCGGGATCACGTGTGTAGCTACAAGCTCTCCAAGTCTGGATGCTGCTGCGCTTCCGCTCTCTACTGCTGCTTTTACAGCGCCTACGTCTCCACGAACCATAACAGTTACAAGACCGGAACCGATCTTCTCTGTTCCTACCAGAGCAACCTCTGCTGCTTTTGTCATTGCATCTGCTGCTTCGATCGCAGCTGTGAGGCCTCTTGTCTCAACCATTCCTAATGCTTCCTGTGCCATGATTCTATCCTCCTGAATCCTATTCGTTACTTTTTTATCATATATGATTCCGACACTTTTGTAAAGTTAAGTTGCGGAATCCTCTCAATCTTTATCCAGGGCGCTGATCTTCAGCATTTTCTGTGTACCTGGTTCCGGGTTGGGGATTATGTAATGCTGTACCACACCTGTCATGCTCTCTGCGACCTTCATGCCGGCTTCTACCGCTGCTGTGACATCTGACACGCTTCCGCGGTACTTGATGCAGACAAGAAGCGGTACTGGCAGGCTGTCCGCATTCGCCGGTTTATTCTTATCGAATACCTCCAGGTGGACATTTGCAGCCTTGCACCCGGCGTCAGCTGCCACAAAGGCTGTCGCAAGTCCGAAGACCTCCAGAATTCCTACAGCTTCTGCCATGTTGCTTCTCCTTTCCCGTTAAGGTTATTTGTTAACAACCGCGATCTTAAGACCTGTCATTGACAGGTTCTTCTCAAGTGCCTCGTTGATCTCTTCCAGCGGATACTTGTCAGTGATCAGCTCAGACATTGGAAGTCCGATTGCTTTTGCTCTCTTAAGGAAATCAAATGTTGTTGCATAATCTCTGAGGTTGTATACCCAAGAACCAACAAGGTTGATCTCTTTGGAGCAGAGGTCGAAATGCGGGTTGATGGTTGCATCTCCACCGTTGATGAAGAATCCAAGCTCGCAGAGGCCGCCGCCGTTGCGGATGAATTTGTAGATATTGGAATGAGCATGAGGATTTCCAGTACACTGGAAAGCGAAATCTGCAAGATGTCCGCCCTGAGCCTCTTTCACAGCCTCAGTAAGTGCCTCAACACCCTTGAAGTTCATAAAGTTTACAGTTGTAGTTGCGCCCATTCTCTTGGCGAATTCAAGACGCTGCTCGTTTCCGTCTACTGCACAGATGTTGTGAACACCCATTGTATGAAGAACGGCGATACAGATCAGACCGATCGGTCCGCAGCCCTGAACAACAACTCTGCTGTTGAATTTCAGGATTCCTGTTGTTTTTGCTCTCTCTACTGCATGTACAAGTACTGCACATGGCTCGATGAGGATACGGGAATCAAGATCCAGATCACTTACATTGAAGAATGTGGAACCGAAGCTTCCGCCTCTGATGAAGATGTAATCAGCGAACCATCCGTTGAATTTAACATCATCGTCCGGAAGAAGTCCGTATACGTCAGCGCCGCCTACGTTTTTCTTGTTGAGGTCGAACATTGTGATTTCCGGATCATCTTTGAAGATCATACATGTAACGATCTTATCTCCGACTTTAACCGGTTTACCAGCTGTATCAACCTTAACGTTTTTACCCATTTTTACGATCTCGCCGGTTCCCTCATGTCCGAGAACTACCGGAATAAGACCAAACGGATCATTTTTGTACTCATGAGCATCTGTTCCGCAGACACCGCATCCCTCAACTTTTACAAGGATGTCGTCATCTCCAACTTCCGGAAGGTCATACTCCTGAAGCTCAAAATGTTTCTTCTCTGTCATCATTGCCACTCTTGCTTTTTTAGGAATTGTATTTCCTGCCGGAGCAGCCGGAGCGCTTGCAGCAGCTGCTGCAGGAGCGTTTCCTGTCATGCCGGAGAGAACCTGTTTAACGATTTCTTCGATATTTACATTGTTCATATCCATGATTTATGTTCCTCCTGATCAACGAATGCAAAGGCTGTCTGTCATTACGCAGCGTCTTCTCTTTGTGAATGTGCTTGCGCTTGTAAGTCCCTCACCGGTACGGCTTGCAATGGTAAATGTACAGAAGCCTTCTCCACCGAATCCAAGTGCGGAATAGGACGGGCCGTTCTTTACAAGGATTGCTGTGTCGATTGCTTTCGCATATTTTGTAATGTTATCAATATTCTTGGAATGAATATGTGCGGAATGACGGTTGCCATGCTCAAGCCATACAGCCTGCTCTACAGCGTCATCAAAATCCTTTGCTCTTACGATTCCGAGGATCGGCATCATAAGCTCTGTTGTGATAAGCGGATGCTCCTTCGGTCCCTCGAAGATAATGCAGCGGGTGTTTGCCGGTGCCTGAACTCCGATCATGGAAAGAAGTGTCTTCGCATCACGTCCTACACATTTACGGTTCAGCTTGCCGCCTGCAAGTACAGTTTCAACAAGCTTATCCTGCTCTTCCTTGGATGCAAGGTAGCAGTCATTTTCTGTAAGCATGTAGTGCATTAACTCATCAACTACGGAAGATACTGCAACAACTTCCTTCTCTGCGATACATGGAAGGTTGTTATCGAATGTACATCCGTTTACGATATCCTGAGCTGCCTTACGGATATCAGCAGTAGCATCAACCAGTGCCGGCGGGTTTCCTGCTCCTGCACCGATTCCTCTCTTACCAGAGGAAAGAACTGCTGTCACAACACCAGGGCCTCCTGTTGCTGCGATCAGATGGATATCTTTATGTTTCATCATAATATTGCTTGTCTCAAGGGTTGGTTTCTCAACTGTGACAGCGATATTATCCGGGCCGCCTGATTCCAGGGAAGCCTCATTTAAAAGATTGATTGCGTAAATAGAAGTTTTAACTGCTGCTGGATGTGGGTTGAATACTACTGTATTTCCGCCTGCCAGCATACCCATTGTGTTGCAGAGAACTGTTTCACTTGGGTTAGTGCATGGTGTGATCGCACCGATAACACCAAACGGTCCCATCTCGATCAGAGTCAGTCCTCTGTCTCCGGACCATGCAGTTGTTGTAATGTCTTCTGTTCCAGGTGTCTTGTCTGCTACCAGGTGATGCTTCAGGATCTTATCTCCCACATTACCCATACCAGTTTCCTCAACACCCATACGTGCCAGTACTTCCGCATTTTCTTTGATCTTCTTGCGGATGCAGGTGATGATCTTTTCTCTCTGATCCATAGACATTGTCTTAACTACCAGCTGAGCCTTCTTGGCTGCTTCGATAGCATCATTCATATCCTTGAAAACACCATGTTTTCCGGCCGGAGCATCTGCAATCTGCATCTTTGCCATAACTTCCTGTACAATTTCCTGTACCATATTCTCACTTATTGGCATGAGATTGTCCTCCTTAATTATTCCGTCAAAAGATTATTTCAGGCCAAGCTGAGCCATAACCTGTTTTGTGATCTGAGCAACAAGCTCTGCATCATTCTTTGCTGCATCTGCTGCAGGAGCTGCATCTTTATCACAATCACAGTCTTTTCCAACGAAATCATACTGATATCCTGGGAACTGTTTGTAGTCCTCACTGTGGCATGCACCACCGCAGTTGTGGCAGTTCTTGCCGTCTTTGTTCAGGCAGAGGCTTGCCGGATGTTTACCAGGCATACCAAATTTACGACGGATCGCATAGAGTTTCTCGATGTTCTCTTTGTCGAATTCCTTCGGTCCGCCAAGGAGCTTGGTCTGATACAGAAGCTGTGCGTAGAACTCTACAGACTCCATCTTCATGTATGCAGCGTTAAGGTCTGTGCTCCATGTAAGTGCTCCGTGGTTCTCAAGAAGTACTGCATCAAAGTATGGAAGGTATTTCTCAAGGTTGTCCGGAATCTCCATTGTGGAAGGTGTACCATACTCAGCGATCGGAACGCATCCAAGAGCGATAACTGCCTCCGGCATGATCGGCTGTGTAAGCGGAATACCTGCGATTGCGAAAGATGTTGCATAGATCGGATGAGCATGTACAACAGATCCTACGTCCGGTCTCTTCTCATATACTCTCATGTGCATCTTGATCTCAGATGATGGTTTGAATCCCGGGTTAGCCTGGATTACATTACCCTTGCCATCTACTTTACAGATGAACTCTGGTGTCATGAATCCTTTGGATACACCAGTTGGTGTGCAAAGATATTCATTCTCAGCTACTTTAACAGAAAAGTTTCCGTCGTTAGCTGCAACCATGTTACGGTTGTAAATTCTCTTACCGATGTCACAAAGCTGTTTTTTGATTTCAAACTCGTTTACCATGCTTAATTTCCTCCTTGAGCATTGGATTGCACTATTTTGTTTCTGAGAACATTTTACCCCATACCACAAAATAAGTCAAGGACAATCCGTTGTTTTGTGTTGGTTTCTTGTTGTTTTTTATGTTGTTTTTATTGTTTTTTATATTTTCTGTTTGCAAAGGATCTTTTTTCTGTAATCCCGTATCTCTCAGCCGCCGATCTGGCAGTCCAGGCCGCATACCGCATGCACTGCATTCTTCAGCATCTGCATATGTTCTGCTGTGGGCGGAAGGATTCCTTCCATTAAATAGGGTCTGCCAAGTCCTTCATATTTATCCTGTCCCAGCCTGTGATACGGAAGAAGATGGATCTTGTTTACGCCCGGAAGGGATGCTGCAAATCTTGCGATCGCCTGGATTTCTTCCACAGAATCATTAAATGTGGGGATCACCGGAACGCGGATCACCAGCCTGGTTTTTCCGTAGAGCGCAACCCTTCTTGCATTCTCCAGCATCAGTCCGTTGGCCCGTCCTGTGAATTCTTTATGTTTTTCCTGATTCATATGCTTGATATCCATCAGATATACATCCAGATAGGGAAGTACCTGTTCGATCTTTTCCCATGGGGCACAGGCCATACTTTCTACCGCTGTGTTGATCCCTCTCTCCTTTGCCGCGCGGAGAAGATCTCTGGAAAAGTCCGCCTGACACATACATTCCCCTCCGGAAAGGGTGATCCCGCCTCCGGAACGGTAATAATAGGCACGGTCCTTTTCCACCTCTTCGATCATTTCACGAACTGTCACGTCGCGGCCGATCACTTTATCTTCTCCCAGAACCTTCATGTTCTGGATCCGGTATTCCTGTGATTCCGGATTACAGCACCAGCGGCAGCGGAGAACGCAGCCCTTCAGGAACACGATGGTACGGATACCCGGTCCATCGTGTACTGAATATTTCTGAATATCAAAGATCCTGCCCTTTGTATCCAAATAGTCCATACGTTACTCCTTTAGAAGCCCTGCTCTGTTCTTCTGATGATATCATCCTGCAGAGATCTGGAAAGTGTAGTGAACAATGCGCTGTAGCCTGCAACACGTACAACCAGATGTTTGTACTTCTCAGGATGTTTCTGTGCATCCAGAAGTGTTTCTCTGTCAACAACATTAAACTGCATATGCATGCCCTTCTGATCAAAGTATCCTCGGATCAATGCCACGAATTTCTCCAGTCCTTCTCTTCCTGCAAGTGCTGACGGATGGAATTTCTGATTAAACAGTGTTCCGTTGGATACGATAAAATGATCCAGACGTGATACAGAAGTTGCCGCAGCTGTCGGTCCCTTCACATCCTTGCCGGCTGACGGGGAAACACCATCTGCTACCGGAGTATGTGCGTAACGGCCATCCGGTGTTGCACCGGTCTGTCCGCCAAGCGGAACATTTGCAGATACAGGATAAAGTCCCGCCTGATAATGTCCGCCTCTTGGGTTCATATATTTCTGAAGCGGTCTTGTGTAAGTATAAGCCACATCTCTTGCAAAGTAGTCCACATCCGGGATATCATTTCCAAATTTCGGAACCTCATCAATCATCTTGTGGATCTCTTCGAATCTTGCCTTCTTCTCCGGAGATGGCTCTGTTCCGAGAGCTGCTGTCATAACAGCTGTTGCGGTCTGCTCATTTACACTGATGCCATTCTCCTGGAGCTTCTGCATAACGATGGTGGTGATATCTGCTGCAGCCTGTGCATCGATACCCTTGCCGTAGTTCCATGCCAGAGCCTCCTTCAACTCCTCCATGGTCATCTTCTTTTCTTCATATACAAGCTTGCGGATCGCATACAGAGAATCTGCCATGTTTGCAATACCAAATCCCTGAGGACCTGTAAAGTTATAAACAGCTCCGCCTTCCTGAACGGATTTGCCTCGTTTCAGACAGTCATCCACCATACAGGAAAGGAATGGAAGCGGACATCTCTCCGCATGTGCCACATCAATGGCATTATCAGCATTTACAAGCAGGGAAATGAAATATTCCATCTGTTTCTTATATGCATCATAGAACTCATCGAAGCTCTTCATCTCTGTGACATCGCCGGTCTGGACACTGATCTGTACCCCTTTGTCCATACCATTGGAGAAAACCATCTCCAGCGGACGACACATGTTAAAGAATGCAGCGTCATGCCAGCCCTCTGTCTTACCTGCCTTCTGCGGTTCTACACAACCGATGATGTTATATTCTCTGGCATCTGCAAGAGAAAGGCCACGGTTCTGCAGTGCAGGAATGATAACCTCATCATTGTAATAAGCCGGGAGTCCGATTCCTGTTCTTGTAAGCTCTGCAGCCTTGATCAGGAATTCATGCGGAGATCCGTTCCATACTCTTACAGAAAGAGACGGTGCCGGAAGATGCACATGCATAGACGCCTGGATGCACATAAAGGAGAGATCATTGGTCACATCCTCGCCATCCTTGTTCTGACCACCTGCGATCAAGTTCTGGAAAAGGCTGTAGCCTGCAAAACCCTCTGCAGATGCAGCATCACGACATTTATTCAGGTCGTTTAATTTTACCCATATACAGTCCATCAGTTCCTGGGCAAATTCTCTGGTAAGATTGCCTGCTTCCATATCACTCTTGTAATACGGATACATATACTGGTCAAAACGTCCCGGAGAAATAGAATGTCCGCTGCTTTCCATCTGGATCAGCTGCTGTACAAACCAGAAGGACTGGCACGCCTCATAGAAGTTACGGGCGCCCTTTGCCGGTACGTGTGTACAATTGGATGCGATCTGAAGGAGTTCCTGTTTTCTGGTCGGATCCTGACACTGATATGCCATCTGTTCTGCGAGCTCGGCATAGCGATGTGCATAGTCAATAACTGCCTGACAGCTCATGATAACTGCTTCCAGGAAACGGGATTTCTTTGCGTAATCACCATCTCCTACATTACACTCATCCAGTTCCTTCTGAGCTTTGGCAATGATTCCTTCATAACCGATTGCCAGAACTTCTTCATATTTAACGGTTACGTGTCCTACACCATTGTAGAAATAGTTTCCGGGTGTAAAAATATTGTGGTCAATGGCAAGAATCGCTTCCGGTGCCATGTAGGAGGTTGCAAGCTCACTGGTAGTCTTACCTTTCCAGTATTTATGTACCTCACGGAGCTCCGCCTTGGTTTCCTCCGCAATATAAAATGGATCGGCTGTTCTGGTAGCCACTGTATCCAGCTCATCCTCCAGCCACTGGAAAGAATACTCCGGAAACGTCTGACATCCTCTCGGCGCCAAAGTGCTGCTTCCGACGATCAGCTCCTCATCACGGATGATGATTGGAATGTTGTGCAGGATGTGGGCAAATGCCTTGGCCCTGCGGGTGATGATCGGCTCGTCTTCTGTTGCTTTGTAAGACTCTGTGATCAGTTTTGCTCTGGCAGATTCGATCACCGGCATCTTTGCATAAAGATTATCTACAAGATGTGTGATCCTGTCTGTTTTCGGAACATCTGCTATATGAAATTTCTCCATGATTCTCCTTTCTCATAACCGGTTGTTTCTGGTGATCTGTCTGCCTCTGCGCTTCCAGAACCGCTCCTGTCCGGCTATGTGCTCATGTAGTTTTATTATACCTTACCCCTACTTCGATGTCAACGAAATCCAACATGTGTTTCTAGCTGTTTTTGTGGTTTTTATTGGTTGCACCCTGTTGATTTTATTTGTTTTTTGTATTTTTATGTTTTTCTCTATTGACTTTGCTTTTCTGCTCTGCCATACTTGGATTTATATAGAAATTCCTTTGTTTTTCAAAAAAAATTTATGTAAAGCGGACATTCGCATTCCACTCTGTTACATGTTCTCAAACAGTAAAAGAGGTGTATTTTTATGTATCTTTCTGATATGCATACCCACTCCATCGCCAGTGGTCACGGCACGGAATGTACCATCACCAACATGGCACGTGCAGCTGCTGAGAAAGGTCTCCGGCTTCTCGGGATCACTGATCACGGTCCCGGCACTCTTGCAGCCGGAACTTCCTCCTATTTCCGCAGCCTTACCTATTCTCCTAAAAAACATTTCGGTGTGGAATTACTCTACGGAATTGAACTGAATATCCTTGACCGCAGCGGAACGGTAGATTTAGACCAGGAATTATTATGTAAACTTGATTACGCCATTGCCAGCATGCATGCCTGGAATTACCGCTGCGGTACCAGAGCCGAAAACACAGAAGCTTTTATCAATGTAATGAAAAACCCCTGTGTGAAGATCCTCGGACATAGTGATAACACTCATTACCCGGTTAATTATGATGCGCTTGCAAGGGCTGCCAGGGAAACCGGCACGATCTTTGAGATCAACGAAGCTTCTCTTGCACCTTATGGCTATCGTGGCGACACAAGAGAAAACTGTTTCGAGATCCTTCGATGCTGCCGCAAATATGATCTGCCGCTGCTTCTTTCCAGTGACAGCCATGGCCCGGAGCATATCGGAGATTTTACCTATGCTGCTGAGTTTGTTCATCAGGCCATGTTTCCAGAACAGCTGATCCTCAACAACCAGCTTCCCAGACTCAAGGTTTTTCTCCAAACCAGAGAATGATCTTCTGTATTTTTTCCGACAGATAACAGCTATTGTCCACCCCAAAACAAAACAGGCCAGTTCAAACACAGGAATATACATTTTCCTGTATCTGAACTGACCTGTTTTTTATTTTTCCCGCTGCTTCCGTACAATTTCCGCAAGCTCGCTATATTTACCTGTAACATATCCGAAGTTCTCTCTTCTGTGAGGAAGCTTGCATTCGGTGCAGTCTTTGATGCCGCTTTCCGTAAAGCGAAAATTACCACCACATTTATCTCCCAGTGCATATAAAGGACAATAGCAGAACAGACAGTTGAAGTTCTCCGGATCTGCTCCTTTATGGCATGGAAAGTACTCACAATTTTTGTGGCTGAAGTAAGAGTATTCTTTGCCTTCCCAGTATGGCTTCTCCATGGCTCTTTTCTCCTCTCCTGACATAACCACGCATAAATTTTCCTATAAAAAAAGAGGTAGCGATGCCACCCCGGGGTAGAAATATAATCCGTTCATGAGTGCGCGGAGGGAACGAATGTATCCGGAGTAGTATCGCCTGCCATTTAATCATGTATAATTCATATGAACAGGCGCATTCCATAAAAAAATGCCTACTCTCGTAAAAAAGTAGACAACGTCCCAGGGGTGCGGAGTCCCTGAAATGGTTGTTACACTTTACACGGAAGTTTAACCTCGCCATAACAAGCAGGTTTCCTGGCTCCGGGATCATGGCTCCTCTCTCCTTCTCATACATACGTACAATGGACTATGAGATTTGCTCCTCCGTTACAGTGACCGGATCGCTCAGGTTTCACACCTGATTCCCTTTTCTGCGGACCTCTGATAATCAATACATAACTGTCAGCCATCCTCAGCACTTGCTATGTTCAATATGGAATTATACTGACATCATAATAACATCCTGTTAATTATATGTCAATACTATTTTCAATATTTATATATTTATGAGCATATTTTGTTGCTGTTTACTCCGTTCCATGGGTTTTCAGTGTTTTTTACGACATAAAAAACAGCCCGACAAACTGCTGTCGGGCTGCTGTGTTTTTATTTTCTGTTGTACGTTCTTATTATACAAGACGTCTTACAGATACAATTGTTCTGTATGTAGCATCATTGCTGATCTTGATCCCGTCCTGAGAGTTCGATGCATGAACGATCTGGCCATTACCCATGTAAATAGCCACGTGTCCGCCATAGCAGATCAAATCTCCCGGCTGTGCATCTGCGTAGGATACTTCTGTACCTGCATTCTGCTGCTCATAGGATGTTCTCGGAAGGCTGACTCCGAAGTTCGCATAGACACTCTGTACAAATCCGGAGCAGTCTGCACCATTGGTAAGGCTTGTTCCGCCCCATACGTAAGGATTTCCTACAAACTGTGTGGCATAATTCACAACAGAAGATCCTGAACCGCTGCTGTAAGAAGAACTGTCACTGTCTGAGGATGTGTCCTCTGCACTTTCTTCGGATGCATCTGTGCTGTTATCGTAATCTGCGTCTGCATTATCCTCTGTATTCTCAGTATCCCCGGACGCATCATCATTTTCACCATTGTCTGCATCTTCATCCACATGCTCGGTGTCATCCTCTGCAGTATCCTCATCTGTATTCTCGATCACGTTGCCGTCCTCATCGTACTGTACATCTTCGCTCTCGTCCGCCTCATCCTGCTGTGCTTCCTGCTCTGCCTGGCGTCTTGCTTCCTCTTCTGCCTCAGCCTGTGCTCTCGCTGCTGCTTCAGCCTCGGCCTGACGTCTTGCCTCTTCCTCTGCTGCAATACGCTCAGCCTCTAATCTCTGAAGCTCTGCAGTCTGCTCTGCAAGAAGGTTTGCATAATCTGTAGCCTGCTGCTGTGCGTAGGCGATCTCATTATCATAATCTGCGGATGTGGCACGCTTCTCATCCAGCTGTGCCTGCAGGTTCTGGGACTCTGCTTCATATTCCTGCTTCATCCCCTCCAGCTCTGCCTTCTCCTGTGTGTACTGTGCTTCCAGGTTTGCCACCTGCTGGATCGTATTGGAATATTTTTCAAGGCTCTTACGGTCCTGCTCATAAGTCTTCTGTGTGTACTCTGCTCTTGTAAGAAGGTCAGACAGGTTCTCTGCATTCAGCATCATCTGGAACCATGCATCGTCTCCACCCTTCTCATAGAGATACTGGATACGTTTCTTCATTGCCTCATACTGTTTCTGCTTGGCATTTTTGGCCTTCTCAAGGTTGGTCTGTGTAGATGCAATGTCGGCTTCCTTATTGGAGATATCTCCTTCCAGTGTCTGGATCGAAACCATCACGTTTACAAGATTGGCATCAAGAGTTGAAATCTCGCCTTCAATCTGTGACTTCTGTGAGGAAAGCTCATCCAATCTGGAATAAGTCGCATTCAGCTGTTCATTGGTCGCATCCATCTCCTGCTGAAGTGCTGCCTCATCTTCTCTTGTTGCGCTTACGCTGACTACCTGTGCTCCGCTGATGATGAGCGCCAGTGTCAGACATAATATCCTTTTCTTCATGACTGTTCACCCTCGCAATCTGATTCTAATTTAATACAGCGGATCTGACCATCCGCTTCGTTGGTTTTTTTGTAATACTTTTGAAATATCTTGTTTCAATCTTTTTATATATTAACACAGTGTTATTTGGATTGCAAGGATTTTCTATTAATTAGTTTAAAACTTTGTAACATTTATTAATGATTTTGACATCAAAAAGGAGAACCTGTGATATCTCAGGTTCTCCTCGCATGTTTCTTATAGTCATTTATTACATATAAATTTCTTTCCGCGTATTTCCGATCAGAAAAGATCTGCAAGGATCTGGTTGGCTGTTTTCTTCAGATATCCGTTGGGATCGGAAAGTGTGCTTCTGTTCCATCTGAAGTATGCACCGTTTCGGATATAATTACCGCTGGATTCATGATAATCATATTTGCTGACTCCAGGATACCTGGACATGTAAGTTTCTGCCAGCTTGATCGCCTGGCTTCCGTAAGTTCCGCTTGGTGTCGGTGTTCCGGAAATCTGTACGCCGGCATTAGGTGTACAGTGGAGAATCACAACACTCTTATCAGAACACTGTCCGAGAACGATCCAGGTATGTCCGCTGTTGTATCCGATATCTCCCGGATAAAGCTTCCAGTTTGAGCTTGCCAGCTGAGACTGGGAAACGATGGTTCCCATTCCCTTACCGGAATATAAAGATCCAATATCTCCGGAAACAGTAGTATACTGGGGTCCGCCGGATCTGCTCTGCATGATCTGATATACAGACCATCCTACAAAGCCGGAGCAGTCAAGGCCCTTCTGTTCTGTAGCTTCACTGAGATCCATATAATATCTGTAATTATAGGAGCTGGAATTGCTGTCATACCACTGTTTCCATTTTGGACTGATGCCCTTTCTGGTCGCATCTGACCAGTTGTGGCCGCCGCCCCATACGTAAAGAGTCTTTCCTACCGGAAGTAATGCATTGGCGAGGAAATTCTTGATGGTCCTGGAGCTTGTAACTGTAGCAGTACCCGGGTTGGTATCCAGGACACCATTGCTGCCAAATGTATACTTCTTGCCATCGATCGTCTTCGTTCCCGTAGCCATGACACCGGTTGACGGATCAAAATAATATTTATATCCTTTTTTGGAATTTGTGACCCATCCGGTAGCCATCACGCCGCTCTTGCTGTAAAAATAATAGGTATTGCTGCCGATCTTCTTAAAGCCCTTATACATAGCTCCCGTGTTTGGATCAAAATAACGCTTCTGCTTTTTCTTATTCGTTGCCCAGCCCTTTGCCATAAAGCATTTGCTGGTAAAATATCTGGTCACATTCTTCTTGTCTGTAAGGAATACGCTTCTTGCAGCAACACCACTGCCGCTGTAGAAATAATATTTCTTATTACTGATCGTGGCCCATCTCGTTGTCATATATCCGCTGGTGGGATTAAAATAGCGGGTATTGTTCTCTCTGTCTGTAAGCCAGCCTGTTGCCATATAGCCCTTGACACCGTTAACATTATAAAAATATCGTTTGCCCTTGGAATCCTTAGCCCAGCGCTTCATCTGCACGCCTGTGGATTTATTAAAAAAATATTTCTTCCCGTTCAGTGTAAGCCAGCCTTTTACCTTCTGGCCATTCTGATAATAATAGGATTTTCCTTTTTCGGTCTTAAAGCCGTTCTTGGCCGCAGCTTGTACATCGGTTGCCGTTGTATGTACAGTTGCTCCGGCTGCAAAGAACATCAGAACAAAAAAAAGTCCCCAGAGTTTCCATTTTCTGCTTAATTTTCGCATACATACCTTCCTTTGATAGATAGATCATTGATATTTACTATTTCTTAAGTCCGGCTGATCGTAAACATTACAATTTTGTTACAATTTTACGTCCATATTATATAACATTCTTTACAGTCCGTCAACTCTTTCCTTTTCTTTCAGAAAAAATGTCATTCCGGTATTACCAATGTTGATTTTATGCAGAAAAAATCCCCGAAACATCAGAAATATTCACTGATGCTCCGGGGATATGATCCTTTATGCAGTTTTACTCCTGTCTGTTACAGATCTGTTACAGATCCTTACAGAAATTTTTTGCGAAGCTCTGCTCCGTCAAGGGCACTTAAATATGCAGGTGCAACATCAAATACTGTCTTGCAGCCCTTCTGTCCTTCCTGATTCATACGGTATGCAGCTCTTGCATAGGCAACGATCACAGAAGATGTGAACTCAGGATTGGAATCCAGCTTCAGGCTGTACTCGATCACATGGCTATTCTCATTGTTCCAGCCTGTTTTTCCACTGCGGATCACAAAACCGCCGTGTGGAATACCGCTGTGGTCACGATCCAGCTCTTCCTGAGAAATGAAATGTACCGTTGTATCATACTCGTCAAAGTAATTCGGCATGGTCTTGATCTCTTCCTCGATACGTGCAAGATCAGCACCCTCCTCAGCAACTACGAAGCACTCTCTTGTATGTTTCTGACGTGTGGTAAGCTCCGGATTTTCTCCGTTTCTTACTGCCTCAAGTGCAGCTTCTACCGGAATGGTGTACTGCTTTGCATCCTTTACGCCTTTGATGCGGCGGACTGCATCAGAATGTCCCTGGCTGACACCCTTGCCCCAGAATGTGTAGTCGTTTCCATTTGTAAGGATCGCATTTGCATACATACGGTTCAGAGAAAACATTCCGGGATCCCAGCCTACGGAAATGATTCCTACATGTCCACTCTCTGTTGCTGCCTTGTCAACATTTGCAAAATGCTCCGGGATTTTCTTATGTGTATCAAAGCTGTCCACAACATTGAAATATTTTACATACTCCGGTGTCTGAACAGGAAGATCTGTCGCACTTCCTCCACAGATGATCAGGACATCGATCTCATCTTTCAGCTTCTCTGCGTCTTTTACAGAATAAACCTTTGCGGTCTCTGTAAGGATCTTTACAGTCTCCGGATCACGTCTGGTAAATACTGCAACCAGCTCTGTATCCGGATTATGCTTGATGGCGCACTCCACGCCGCGTCCCAGGTTTCCGTAACCTAAAATACCAATTCTTATACTCATAATGATTTCCTCCTCTTTTTCTCTGCAGTATGTCATTTTCCGGACAGCACTGTGAATTTCTGTCAGAAAAATTCCTCTGCGATCTATATCGCAAAACGGATCTGCCTGATCCGCCTTACAATCATATGGACATGCTGCCTCAGGATATTCCGATTCTCAGTTCCGGGATATCGATGACCGCTTTGTTTCTGCATCAGCAGCAGAAAAAGCCGCCCGGCCAGCACATGAAACAAGCCATGGTCCTACAGCAGGCATCACACATATCTCCTCCTGCGGTCGGCATTCCCCCAAAGGGATCCTGTCGCTGCTGATACCAGCCGCCACCGCCTTCCATTCTCTGGAGCAACATACGGTACTGCATATTATCCGGTTCCTGACGGACTGCCTCACGGATCTGATCCAGAGCTGTTACATTATTTCCCATTCCCATATTTGCCATAGCAGCCAGGTAATACCATTCTCCATTTTTCTGACCAAGAGAATCCAGTACATTCATAGCTTCCTGAAAATGACCGCTCTGCACATAATTGGCGGCCGCCCTTCTGCGCATACTTTCCTCATCCTGATAGGCACTGGAACCGGCATTTCCGTAATTTCCAAAACCACCGTAATTTCCGTAGCCACCATAACCATTCTGGGAACTGCTTCCGTACTCACGCTCTTTCATGATCTGTTCGTAAGCCTGCTGCACTTCTTTGAATTTTTCTTCGGCCTGATCCTTATTTGGATTATTGATATTGGCATCCGGGTGATACTTTCGGCTCAGCTTCCGGTATGCCTTTTTTATTTCATCATCAGATGCGTTTCTGGGAACTCCCAGCACGCTGTATGGATCTAACATCTTTTCTCTTTCTCCCGTTCTTCCCTGCGCTTCTGTCCGATTGCCGCAAAGCGGCACCAGACGCCGGAATATAAAATATTTCGAAGGATATCTCCGTATCGGATGATCGGCAGCTTTTCAAATTCTCTGCAGCATTCTGCAAGCATCATCATAAGAAGCCGGCGTACCTCTTCCTCGAACCCTTCTATCTTATATTTTTCAAGGAAAGGATTGTAATTTCCGTTTTCTGCATCTTTTTCCACATCATCATAAGCATCCAGGATGTAGATAAATTTTCCGAGATAAAATCCCAGACGGCGCAGGGACGATTCCCAGACATCCTTACGGAAGGCCAGAATCTCTTCCATGATACGTCCGGAACACCCGGCTACACGGTCCACATCGGTTTCCCTCTGTTTTTCCAGGGAAGAAAGCTCCTCCAGTGCGCCTCGGATCCTTTGGATCTTCTCCGGATAATCAGACATATGCATATTTCCGCAATTCTTCAGAATTCTTGCATATGCATAGTGCAATGGTTTGTGTTCATCCTGCCAGTCATCCATACATTTGTAATAAGTAAGGATCACATTCATATCCGCACAGTACTCAGTTACTGTATTTTTACGTACCGGCTGGGGCTTCAGCGGATGGACCACACACCTGGAAGTTCCCTTCTTCGTTGGCGGTTCATAAAGGGCACTTAAAAGAAGGACCGCAAATGTCATATCATAAGTCAGTGAAATCTGTCCCGGTATCCCGTATCTCTCCCGAAGTTCTCTGCAAAGGCCGCAGTAAAAAGAACGGTACACATCAAAATCCTTGAATTTTATTTCCGGTTTATTAACGGTCACATATCCGAACATGTCAGCTCCTTTTTACGAATTTTGTGTGGCATTTCGGACATTCAATCTCGATCTTGCCCTTTCCCTTTGGAATACGTATCTTCTGTCCACAGCCCGGACAGCTGTAGATGTGATGGGTCTTTCTCTGCTTCATCAGATTCTTTTCTTTATTGAAGCGAAAACGGAACTTCGACGTCATCTGAAGGAATTTCTGATTTTCGGCATAACGCTGCTGGATATTTCTGGAAAAAATACGTATATATGCATATACGATCGCTGCGACCCCGAGAATGTCAAGAGTGCTGCCGGCAGTTCTGCTGAATATATTGGCAAACATTGCCAGAATGATCAGAACCAGTGCAGCTCCCATGGTAAACCTGGAAAGATCATCCACTCCATAACGTCCCTGCATAAATTTATTGAATTTGTCTCTCATATGATCTGCATCTCCTTTTCACTGCCATACGGCACTGCCAAAAAATTTCCGTAAAAAAATCCGGAGGCAGTTCCTAACGGTCATTGCATACCTGGAAAATGTAGAATTTCAGATAATAGGATTCGTCAGCTGACCAGAGGATCGGATGATCCGGTGCCTGTGTACGGTACTCTACCTGGCGCAGTCTCTTATGGACATTCTTCGCTGCCTGACCGATGGTCTGTGTAAACAGCTCATATGTCATAAAATGAGAGCAGGAACAGGTTGCCAGAAATCCGCCGTCCTTTACAAGACGCATTGCACGGAGATTGATCTCACGGTATCCCTTGATGGCATTTTTTACAGAGCTTCTGGATTTCGTAAATGCCGGAGGATCCAGTACCACAACATCAAATTTCTCTCCCTTCTCCTCAAGCTCGGGAAGAAGCTCAAAAACATCCTCACAGAGGAATTTCACTGTTCCGTCCAGGCCGTTCAGACTGGCGTTTCGTCTTGCCTGCAGAACTGCAGTTTCCGACGCATCCACACCGAGAACACTCTGTGCCCCTGCAATTCCCGCATTCAGGGCAAAAGAGCCGGTATGTGTAAAGCAGTCCAGAACCTTCGCCCCCTTGCAGAGCTTCTGGATAGCAAGACGGTTATATTTCTGATCCAGGAAAAATCCGGTCTTCTGCCCGTCCCGGATATCTACTTCATATTTCACACCGTTCTCTTCAATCTGAACAAGTGTCGGAAATTCTTCTCCGATAAATCCCTTGGTAAGTTCCATTCCTTCCTGGCGGCGTACCTTTGCATCACTTCGCTCATAGACTCCACGGATCCGGATCCCATCCTCAGCAAGAACTTCCTTCAGTGCATCTATGATCGTTTCTTTAAGACGGTCGATTCCCAGTGCAAGAGACTGTACAACAAGCACATCTGAAAACTTATCCACAACAAGACCCGGAAGAAAGTCTGCTTCTCCGAAGATCACACGGCAGCTTCCGGTATCTACTACCTTCTTACGATACTCCCATGCGTCGCGGACACGTTGTTTCAAAAATTCCGGACTGATCTCTGTACGCTCATCTCTGGTAAGCATACGGACTGTAATCTTGGAATTGGTGTTGATAAATCCTCTTCCCATCGGATATCCGTCAAAGTCCCGGACCAGAACGATATCTCCGTTCACAAAACTTCCCATGATGCTTGCGATCTCATTGTCATATACCCAGAGGCCTCCTGATTTCAGGAATCTGCCTTCGCCTTTTTTTAATGTTACTACTGCCAGGCTCATAAATTCTACCTTTTCCCTTTCTCGTTTCCCTGTCACGGTTTGCGATGTATGAGTCCACAAAACCGATTTACGGTCAATTTTATCACAGAAAAATCCATTTTTCCAGTGCTTACACAAATCCTTGTCGTAAATCACAAAATTTTCATGATATCTTTCCGGCACGACAAAAAAATACCGCAGCAGAGGTTGTTTTCTCTGCTGCGGCGTATTCATCTCTTTTTCTGCTGATCTTTTATTCTGCTGCGGATTCCTCGGAAGCGTCCGTGTTCTCGCCGTAAAGACCTGCCAGATATTTCATGGTTTCTTTATAAAGTGTCTGCTTATCTTCCTGGGGAACATCTGCAAGAATAGCAGCTGCCACGTCTGTGGCATCTGTGTCATCCTGGGAACTGTCAATACCGAACAGCTTCTTCAGCTTCTGATCCATCATATTCAGCTCTGTACTCTGATATTTCTCTGTACCATCTGCCTCATAGGATTCTGTACCATCCTTCAGAATGTCATAATAATCCTTCTCAACAGTTTCTGCCACACTCTTCGCTGTCTGCTCATCCAGTATTACAGTTGCCACTGCCTCTGTATCTTCCGTTGCAGCAAGAAGGGATTCTGCATCGCCCTCATACTCGCCTTTTACAAAGAGGACAAATTTGTCATAATTGTTCTTTGCTTCTTCGCTGAGCACAGAAGTATCGTTTTCTGCACTGTCTGCCTGGTCTGAGCTGTCTGTACTTTCTGAAGATTCTGTGTCTTCTGTTGCTTCCGGGATTCCGGTTTCATCGGATGCACTATCATCTGTGCTGTTCTCGTCAGAAGCACTTTCGTCTGTGCTGCTCTCGTCCGATGCACTATCATCTGTGCTGCTCTCATCAGAGGTACTTTCGTCTGTGCTGCTTTCGTCCGAGTTTTCCTCATTGCCATAGGTTCCGTCGTCGGTAGCATCCGGAATTCCGGTCTCATTGCTTGTATCCTGAGAATCTGCTCCTGTTTCTTTCTCAAGACCCGGGTCTTCTGTGGAGCTCTGGATCACATCGTCCCCAAGAATGCTGTCATTTACATTGTTGACGATATCATCTGAAGAATCTTCATCCACATCTACGGTGTCATCACTGCTCTCTCCATCCAGTGTATCATCAGAGGAAGAGGCCTGGCCTGTGGTATTGGCATCTACCTGCTCCAGTGTTTCCTTCACATCATCATAATTGTAATCCTGCTGTGCGATCTGTCCCAGAAGAGACACGATCCTGTCAATATCGTCCTGGCTTATGGAAATATTGTTCTGCTCAGCCACATTGATGACAATATTCTGGATTTCATCTGCATTCTGTACTCCGTTCTGGATCACATCCATCTTAGACTGATTTACAACTGTTGTCGCCTCATTTTTACCAACCTTATCTGCAAGTTCACCGGTGGTTACGATCTCCTGGTTGGCAAGCTTCGTCTTGGTCTCATCCAGCTTCTCTCCACTGGCCTTCTCATATGCCATCTGAATACCGGTAAGTGCACCTGTTCCGGATACTTCCATCGGGCAGGCAGCAACTACTTCACAATTCTTCACACCGGATGTGGAAAGTGTGGTTGCGATCATATTACCTGTCACCCAGTTCAGATTTGCTGTGCGGACCTTGATCCCGCCGGACTGTGTAGGCTTCACATAAGCACAGCTCAAAGTTCTGGAACCGATCTGGGACTGTGGCGCGATATTATCCAGGTGTTTATGCTCATCCTCATTTGTAATGGTCATCACCTGCACCTGATCGGAACTTACATTAAAATATTTCATCATTGTCTGCTTCTGAGCATCCGTAAGATCTGCTCCAAGTGTTACTACCTTCGATGCATCTGCAAATACGGGATTTACACTTCCTGCCACAAGGCATGCACTGCAGAGCAGAGCTGCGATCATGTTTCTTTTTTTCATTGATCTTCCCTCCATATATTTTTTCGAATTGATTGTATCTGCTTAACTTTTGCGGTGTAAAGCGGACATTCATCTCCATTACTTACATCTCCACGAATGTGAGCGCTTCACGATCTGTCATTCTTGTTGTATTATAACACAGCTGCAGAAATATTTGTAATTTATATTATATAAAAAAAACGCTGCCGGAAATTATATCTCACATTTCTGACAACGTTTTATCGCTTTTCACTTTTTCCCAGCGAACTTATCTGATCCTGTTTAATTTTCCGGTTTCTTTTGCTTTTTTCAACAATTCCCGGTTTTTTTCATTCATGATACCAAAATCCTTCAGCGGACAGTACACTTTTTCACATTTTCCCATGAACTCCAGCGCTTCTTCAAAGGCTGACTCTGAAATGCATTCAAAAGGCTTCTCCGTGATCACTTTTGCAGCCAGTTCTTTTGCCACCTGATAATCTGCATCATTGGTATGGAGAACTCCGGTCACAAAAGGAATCCCCTGTCGCTGCAGTTTCCGGTATACCGGAATCCCACTTCCATTTCCTCCGATCACAAATACCTCCGGTTTTCCGGCCGGAGGTTCCATTTCCACGCAGCCGAATTCTGCATTATAGCTCCCACGGGTGATGCCATAAAGTTTCCGAATATAATCTGAGGTAAAGATTTCCTCCGGTGCACCATATTTCTCAATGTGATCTCCATGAACACAGATCACCTGGTCAGAAATCTTCTGGGCAAGATCCAGCTCATGAAGGGACATGATCACCGTCATCTGTTTTTCCAATACCATCTTCTTCAAAATGGCAAGAAGCTCCAGCTTATGCCGGATATCCAGGAAGGAGGTCGGCTCATCCAGGATAATGATCTCCGGTTCCTGGCAGATGGCGCGTGCCAGAAGGATACGCTGTCTCTGTCCGTCACTGATGGCTGTAAAATCCCGGTCCTTCAGATCCCAGGCGTGAACCATCTCCATAGCGCTTTTAACTTTTTCCTTGTCCTCTGCGGAAAGTATCCCAAGAGTTCCGGTATAGGGATATCGTCCGGTGGATACCACATCCTCACAGGTCATAAGCTCCGGGCGCATGCGCTCGGTAAGTACTACAGCCAGTTTTTTTGACACTTCCCTGTTGGTCATCCGGCTCATCTGTTCATGTTCCAGATATATCGTTCCACTGATCAGAGAAAGCTGTCTTGTGATACTCTTCAAAATAGTAGATTTTCCGGCACCGTTGGGACCGATCAGTGTCAGGATCTCTCCTTTATTCAGCTGAATATTGATCTCTTTGATCAGTGGTTTTCCATCATAGCCTACGGTCAGCTGATCTGTATAAAAAAAATATGATTTCATCGTTTATATCCTCTGCTGTCTGCGAATCATGATATAGATAACTACCGGTGCCCCGAAAACTGCCGTCACAGAACTGATGCTCAGCTCCGTCGGTGCAAATACAGTTCTTGCGATCAGATCACAGAACAGGCAGAACACTGCACCGCCCAGAAAACAGGCCGGGATCACAAGCAGCGGTCTGGCAGTCTTCAGGAGACTTTTTGCAATGTGAGGCACAGCGATCCCCACGAAAGAGATTGGCCCTGCAAAAGCAGTCACACAGGCAGAAAGAATACTGGAAAGCAGGATCAGAAGTATCCTGAAAACCTTGATATTAACTCCCATATTCTGCGCGTAAGTCTCCCCCAGCTGATAGGCGCTGATCGGTTTTGACATAAAAAATACGATCACCATGGTAAGAAGTACCACAACAGCCATAGTCTGCACATTCCCCCAGGTCATACCGGAAAAGCTTCCCAGTGACCAGTTGTGAAGATTGACTATGTTGGAATCATCTGCAAAGGTCACCACAAAGTCTGTGATGGCCGAACAGATATAGCCAATCATAACACCACTGATGACCAGCATGGACATGTTGTGGACTTTTTTTGCCACAAGGAGCACAAAGCCCATGGAGATCATTGAGCCCGCAAAAGCAGCCAGGATCATGGCACCGGAACCGATGGACACCGATCTGCTTAAAAAGAAGATCATCAGAAGCGCCACGATCAGCTTGGCACCGGAAGAGATTCCCAGTACAAAGGGTCCCGCGATAGGGTTGTTAAAAAAGGTCTGCAGCAAAAATCCGGAAACAGAAAGTGCTCCGCCAAGGATGATCACTGCCAGTATCCTGGGAAGACGGATCTCCCAGACGATATTATAAGAAATTTCATCTCCCTGATGCCGGAATATGATGTTCAGGATCTCCTTCACAGAGAGGTGGATACTTCCGGAATTTACATTCCATATAAATAAAAAGATCAAAAGTACCGCAAGGATCACAAACGAGACCCCGTATCGGACTGCGCGTTTTCTGTCATTCATTTTTTCTGGTACACTCCTCTTCTGTTTTGTTATCATATCCTTTCGTTTCCTGCTCACAGGTGGAAACCGGCAAAGGAGTTAAAGCGAACACTGGAATTTATTTCAGTTTATGCATATAGGTCAGCTCATCCAGAAAATCATCATCTGTAGTCAGCATGGTGTGGATATCCTCGATCATGGTTCCAAGTCCGGTGGTTTCCTGGAAAAGATTTTTGCCTGTGCACCAGACATTTCCGTTCTTCACTGCCTTGAAATCTGCAAGAAGCTTACTTTTGGAAAGAAGCTCATCAATGGTCTTAAGTTCCCCGTCGATCGTACTGTTGTAGATGATATAGTCTGCATCCTTCGCCTTGGCATAAAATTCTTCCATCTGCATATTCATGGTAGAAAGAGCATTGTCATTTACTCCCGTATCCTCCGGAACATAATTTCCTCCTGCGAGGGAAATCATTTCCGAAACATAGTCGCCGCTTTTTCTTATATTTACCGCACCTACGGAGTTGATATAAAAGAACGCCACGGTCTTGTCTGTTTTATCTGCGGTGAGAACCTTATCCAACTTGTCCGTCTGCTCTTTGAATACCTTTTCTGCCACATCTTCTTTTCCCAGAAGAACTGCGTAAAGTTTCATCCACTCGGTTCTTCCAAGAGGATGACTCTCATAGCTGGAACGCTCTACCATTACAGGGATCCCGAACTGCTCCAGCTTCTCCTGTACCTCCGGATTGTGATGGATCATGGTGGATTCAATGGCAAGATCACAGCCCTCGTTCAGGATCAGCTCGTAATCCGGAGCACTGTACTTGCCGGCATAGATCATCTTTTTCTGTTCCATGGCGTCCTTTGCTTCCTGGATATACCATCCGTCTTCCTTGGTTCCGGAAAGCTTGATGCTGTCAATCCCGTCGATAGCGCGGAAAAGATCCATGGCCGAGGTTGCTACCAGATAGATATTGTTTATGGGCTGCTGCAGAACCGCAATGTCAGGATCCAGCCCCTCCGGTGCTTTCCTGCCCTCGGGAACTACAAGAAACTGTCCTTCCTGATCAATGGTGAGCAGCGCATAGCCATCGTTGTAGTAATCCACATTAAATTCCTTTGCGTAGGAAAGATCCATACTGTGGTCAAAGGTAAGGCCTGGAATATCCGCAGGCTTATGTTCTGTCTCTGCTGCCTGCACTGCAAAAGCACACCCCAGGATCAGGGTCAGCGTCAGAAATATGTATGAAATTATTTTTTTCATTTTTCTTCCTTTTTCATACTTGAAGAATCAAAATTCAGAGTATACTCAATCTCGTGAGGCGTACTCATGGCTACAGTATCTGCAGTCACTTCCATTTCTGCATCAAAGACAGTGACCGGGATCTCAAATGTGGAGTTTCCGTCTTTGTTCACCGGCTCATATTTTTCGCCGTCCACGATCATATAATCATAATTCGGACTGCTCCAGATGATGGTTGCCGTAGCTTCTTTGTCCTTGATCTCTACTTTGGCCGGAGATTCTACAGATGCTCTTCCTGATCCGCCTGTAAGGGTTACATCAGTCTCATAGGTTCCATCCTCCAGCTTCAGATCTTCCGGCTTTTTCCCTTCGGATTTCTTGTCGTCAGAGGTTTCTCCATCTTTGGACTCATCTGACTTTTCTGCTGTCTTTTTGTCAGAGGCAGCTCCTTCTTTTTCTGTATCGTCCGCTGTTTTTTCAGCAGTATCCTCTGTTTTTACAGGATCCTTTACGCTGACTTTATGGTCGTACCATTTGCCTTTTTCTCCCAGGATCGCCACGTTAAATTCCTCACCAATGGCCGATACCGGGATATCAAATCCGTAAACCTCTTCTGTATAACCATCGCTGTACTTAACTGTATCTGTGGTCGGATCGATAATCTCTGCTCCGTCCTTCTGGGCATCCTCGGCAGTTCCCGCAAACAGGTTAACGATCTTCTTGGAAACCAGACTTACGTGGATGGTCATTTTACCATCTTTGACCGTGAGTTCTCCTTTTTTGTCATTGGCCTCATTTACATGAAACATGCTGCTGTCTGTATCAAACTCTGCTGTATAAACGCCATCTTCCAGTGTATCTGCTTTGTCTGCATCCGTATCCTTTTCTCCGGAAGTTTCTGCTTCCTCACCGGACTCGGTTTTTGTTTCGTCTGTTTTTGCCATCGCAGGCACAGAACCCAGCACCAGGACTGATGCACTTGCCATTGCAAGAATTAAGTTTACATAGCGTTTTTTCATGATAATCTTCTCCCTTCCATAGATACAGCAATCTGCCCGGAAAACAGTCTTCCTGATCTTTCCGGGCAGTTACATTGATTTCTTATAGGTATCTGAACTCACTCAGATATTTTTGTATTTATTATTCTGCGGACTCCTCAGCAGAATCAGCCTCTGTATCTGCTGCATCAGAATCTGCGGATTCATCAGTGCTTCCCAGAGAATCGATTGCTGCCTTTGTATGCTCTACATAAAGCTTCTCAACGGCTTCGATCCTTCCAAGACCCTCGATCTGGCAGTCAACCTTATCGAAGTTTCCGGATGCTACAAACTGGCTCTTCCAGGAATCCTCATCATCACCGGCCATATCGTTGTTTGCATGGTCTCCGGCAACAACCATCAGCGGACGAAGAACAACGTTCTTGTATCCTGCTTCTTTTACTTTCTCGATAACCTTGTCGCAGGCTGTGTCTTCCGGCTCACCCTCTACAGTACCGATGAATGCGTTCTTGAATCCAAGGTCTTCCATCTGTGTCTGCATCTGATCGTATGTAATATTAGCTGTATGGGATGTTCCATGTCCCATAAATACGAATGCTGTACCAGCCTCAGCTGCTGCATCCATACTGTCAAATCCTGCCTCTTTGCAAGCCTCATCTGTGATCGCCTGAGCAACTGCTTTCTTGTCATCGTTGATCACTGTTGCATCATCTCCAACCTCGCCGAGCATTGGCTCTGCGATAGCTACAGACTCGAATTTATCTTTATATTCATTGATCGCTTCTGTCATCTCATCGTACTCAGCACCGTGCATCAGGTGAG
This sequence comes from Blautia sp. NSJ-140, assembly GCF_022868965.1. Taxonomy (NCBI): domain Bacteria; kingdom Bacillati; phylum Bacillota; class Clostridia; order Lachnospirales; family Lachnospiraceae; genus Blautia; species Blautia sp. NSJ-140. The sequence continues at coordinate 61,985 of NZ_JALIFS010000001.1, forward strand.
TAGGCTGTACAACCAGGTTCTTAACACCATTCTCTACTGCACGGTCAAGAGCCTGCTGCATATTATCGATCACTTCATCATCTCTTGCCTCTACATGGTTGATGATGATCTGTGCTGTAAATGCTCTTCTTACAGACCAGTCCGGATAAGCTTCTGCAAGAGCATCCTCGATTCCCTTGACATCCTCTGCACGGCTGTCATTGAAGGAAGTACCGAAGCTTACAACAAGAAGCTCATTCTCACCGATCTCATCCTGGTTACGCGGATCGTCCTTGGAAGCATCTCCTGTGTCACGTCCAAAGTAATCCGGATCTGCATTCTCACCCTCTACCAGCTCTTTCTGAGCGTCTGTCAGAGCATCCCATGCTTCTTTGGCTGCCTTGCAGTCCTCATCTGTTGTGTCGTTTCTTTCCTGTACATAGATCTTGTCGATCAGAGCTGCTACATTATCTGCTGCTTCCTGATCTGCATCGGAAGCCTCTGTGGTATCAGCTGCCTCAGCGTTCTCTTCTGTAGCAGAATCCTCTGCTGCCATTGCTGTTGTAGCTGCACCCATAGAGCATGTCATGGAAACTGCGAGCATCAGAGCTAACATTGTTTTTCTTTTCATTTCTTATTGTCCTCTTTTCATGTATTTCCAGAATACTGATATGTACAAAAAACGGCAGCTCTCTGCGGCTGCCTGCTCACACATGATTCTCTGCGCAATACAAATACATAAAAAGAAGTTCTGTATTGTTATGGAGAATACAGATTCGTAAACCGCGAACCCTTGAATCTCGCAATAAGGCAGTTCTCCTGACTTGGTTCCACGCTGCTTTCCCTTCCCGGTCTCCCAGTGGTTATAAAAGCAGCTCCCCTTTCACAGTGACGGTATCGTTCCGGATTCTCACCGGATTCTCTTTTGCACATCCGACTGGATGCAACCTTATCGTTATAACATTTGCACATATTTTCTTTTATCTGGTTATCTAATTTTTACCACAAACTCACAAATTTGTCAAGATTGATGTCGGACGATTCACGGTTTTCTGTGACCTTCAGTTACTGTTCACTCCGTTCTCAGTAACACGCTTCGCGATGCACAGAATTTATGCTGATCGCATAAATTCGCGCGGTATGTCTCGGTTTTTCTGTGACCTTCGCTCACAAAAAACACCTCGCGGGACATTACCAGTGAACAGTAACGACCTTCACTCACAAAAACAGCCCCTTTCTGTCATCACCCTGATATCAGAAAAGGACTGTTTTGCTCATAATCGATAAACTGCTTCGCAGTTTATCTGGTTAAACGGATATTCGCAATCCGCTTCGCTACTTGCTCATAACAGATAAACTGCTCTGCAGTTTATCTGTTAAAATACTTCTGCTCCAGGTATCTGGCTACGTAGATTCCGCTGGCAGATGCATGGGAAAGAGAGTGTGTCACACCGCTGCAGTCTCCGATAACAAAGAGACCCTTGTGGCAAGTTTCCAGATTTTCGTCGATCTCAACCTCCATGTTGTAGAATTTAACCTCCACGCCATAAAGCAAAGTATCGTCATCCGCGGTTCCCGGTGCGATCTTGTCCAGGGCATAGATCATCTCGATGATGCCATCCAGGATACGTTTCGGCATAACAAGGCTTAAATCTCCCGGTGTCGCAGAAAGTGTAGGTGTTACGAAGCTTTCCTCAATACGGGCTTTTGTGCTTCGTCTTCCGCGGATCAGATCTCCGAACCGCTGTACCATAACACCACCGCCAAGCATATTGGAAAGTCTTGCAATGCTCTCACCGTATCCGTTGCTGTCATGGAACGGCTCTGAGAAATGCTTGGATACCAGAAGGGCAAAGTTTGTATTGTTGGTATGCTTTGCCGGATCTTCGTAGCTGTGACCGTTTACTGTGATGATACCGTTGGTATTTTCATTCACGACAACACCTCGCGGGTTCATGCAGAAGGTACGGACCATATCCTCAAACTTCTCAGTTCTGTAAACGATCTTGCTCTCATAAAGCTCATCTGTCAGACGGCTGAAAACCTCTGCCGGAAGCTCCACACGGACTCCGATGTCCACACGGTTGGAAAGAGTCGGGATCTTAAGCTCTGTACATACAGTTTCCATCCATTTACTTCCGCTTCGTCCTGCGGAGATGATACAGTAAGTTCCCTCGTAACGCTCATCGCCTACAACAACTGCGTAACCATCTTCTGTTTTCTCCACTTTATCAACAGATGCGTCAAAATAGAAATCCACATGGTCTTTCATTTTTTCATAGAGGTTCTGCAGCACCACATAGTTGATATCTGTTCCCAGATGACGGACTGATGCATCCAGAAGATGCAGGCCATTCTGAAGGCAGAGCTTACGAATCTCACTGTTTGTGGTGGAATAAAGCCTGGTTCCTTCACCGCCATGCATCAGGTTCAGTTTATCTACATATTCCATCAGCTCTGTGGCTGTATCCTTGCCGATATGCTGGTACAGAGTTCCGCCAAACTGATTGGTGATATTATATTTTCCATCGGAAAAAGCACCTGCACCGCCAAATCCCTTCATGATCGCGCAGGTTTTGCAGTGGATACAGGATTTTACTTTCTTTCCGTCGATGGGACATTTTCTTTTTTCCAGAGGATGACCTGCTTCAAAAACTGCGATCTTTTTCTCCGGATCATTATTCATCAGTTCATAGGCTGCAAAGATCCCACCGGGACCTGCCCCTACGATCAGTACATCATACTTCATAAATAAAAACTCCTTATTTTGTATTGCACATTTTCAGTGCTTTGTTTTTGCACAAACCCTGTCTATTCTACAACAAACGTGTTCAAAAGTCACCGTTTTTTTTCGGTTTTGGAAAAAAATCCTCAATCCTTCCGGAACCTTCCGATCTTAAGCTTTTTTCCATCTGTTTCCACAGTGATAGCACCGTTTTTCATGGTGTATTCCACCTGACTTCCGGCCTCTTTAAGCCGCTCTACGGTTTCCGGTGACGGATGTCCGTAGGTGTTGGCGGAAGAACAGGAAATGATCGCCACTTCCGGCTTTATTTTCTCAAGAAATGCTTCTGTGGTAGAATAACGGGAACCGTGATGTCCCACCTTCAGACAGTCAACATCCTCAAGCACCCCGGCTGCCAGAAGCTTTTTCTCCGTATCTGCACCGATATCTCCGGTAAAAAGCATCCGGAATTCTCCAAAAGACAACTTCATCACCATTGCTTCCTCATTCACATCTTTTCCCGCAGCATTTTTTTCCGGCCACAGAACAGAAAAAGATACCCTTCCGCAAAGCAGCTCATCTCCCTTTTCTGCTGTCACTACCTTAACTCCGGCAGTTTTTGCTGTCTCTGCAAGCTCCCTCCACGCATCTGGTCTTTCAACCCAGGCAGGCAGGATCAGATATCCGGCCCGGATGGTTGTGAGACCTTTTCCCATATATTCCAGAAGTTCCTTCACACCGTTGATGTGATCCTGATCTGTATGAGAAATAAAAATCCCATCCAGCCAGGAAATCCCCTGACTTTTCAATGCCGGCAAAAGACAGTATCTTCCAAGGTCCGACTGGCTGCTGCTTCCTCCGTCGATCAGAAAATGGTGATCCTCCGGGGTCTCCACAAGAATACCGTCCCCTTGTCCTACATCCAGGCAGATCACCTTCAGACTTCCTGCCGGATGATATCCCAGTATCAGGATTCCGACTGCCAGAAAAATACCGGCTGTTATCCGGATAGCATATAGCTTCCGGCAACCTGCTTCCGACCGCTCCCCTGATAGCTCCGTTTCCTCACAGACTGCTTTTTTCTTCCGGCGCTGTTCTTTTATATACTGTCCCATAAACAGAACTGTGATCAAAAAACCATAATATACCAGGATCTGCCATATTTCCGGCTCCCCTCCGATCCAGGTACTCCATCCCGACCTTCCTGCCAGACTGCAGAGATATTCATAAAAAAGCAGCAGTACCCTTGCCGGCAGGAGCACCAGTTTTGCTGCGGGAATACTGAGAATCCCCAGCAGCAGCGCCGCCATTCCTCCAGTCAGCACTACCCCCACACTTGGAAGCACCAACAGATTCAGGATAAATCCGGCAATAGAGACTTCTCCGAAAAACTTCAGCATCACCGGCAAAGTCACAAGCTGAAGAGCTATAGGACTTACCAGTGCCTTTGTCCATTTTTTCTCCGCTCCTGCAAGGGCACAGATCTTTTCCGCAGCGAGCCCCATTCCCAGAACACAGCCAAAGGACAGAAGAAATCCGCTGTCCAGGAGATAGGCCGGAGATTCCACAAGGATCATCATGGCAGTTACGGAAAGAGCACTCATCATATCATAGATCCGTCCGGTGATCCTGGCTCCCATGGCGATCAGAAACATAGTTACTGCACGCATGGTGGAAACACTCCCTCCGGTCATGATCCCATACTGCAGCATCACTCCCAGAGAAAAAATCCCGGCAGGCCAGATTCCCAGTCCCATCTTCTTTAGAAGGTTGTAAAGCCCCATTCCCAGAATACTGATATGAAGTCCGCTGATGGCAAGGATATGTATGATTCCGGCCAGCTGATAGCGCATCTGTGTTTCCGGATCCAGTTCCTGTTTGTCTCCAAGCGTCATGGCACAAAAAACAGGCGCATCTTTTCCTGCTGCTTCCTTCAGGATCTGTCTGCAGCTTTCTTTTATCTCCAAAAGGAGCTGCCTGTAGCCGGAATACACGGCTGTTTTCTTTTGGAGCACAGCGTTCTTCATGAAATAATAAATATGACGACAGGCATAAAAGTGTTGGCTATCAAAGCCCCCCGGATTCGCAGGACCTTCCACTCTTTTCAGCGTTCCCTTGACCAGGATCCGCATTCCCGGTTTCAGATCTTCTTCTTTTTTGAGAAATATTCTTACATTTTCAATTGGAAATTTTTTTGACTGATGGATAAGATATGTTTTTTTCAGATAAACAGACTGGGAAAATTCTGTGTTTTCATACTGTTCCACTTCCCCGCAGATCATGGAACCAGGATGCGCTTCGATCTGCTCCTGCACATTTACCGGAAGGGGATTCCCCCTGATCAGAGGAATCCCCATAAGCTCCAGCGTGCCAAGACTCAGCACCATAAGAAAACACAAAAGACACATCGGCCTTTTCACCATAAATGTTCTCCCGTTTTCTGATATTTTGAAATGTTTTATTTTTTCTGTTCTTTTTTAGCCTTTGTGTGTGCCAGCAGGCTGTCGTTCCACTCATAGAACTTATAAAGCTGCATGTTCTGGCCAAAGGTCACTTCCTTGTTTCCTTCGATGGAAATCTCAACTTTGTCCATATCTGTTGCCGCGATCAATGTATTTACCACCGAATACACGGCAACCTGTTCCGAAACATCCAACGCATAATCCTGAAACACAGAATTATAATCTACATAGCAGATACCGTTTGCTCTCGTCAGGGAAAGTACCTCTGAATTCTCCGGTATTGTAGGATAATGTCCTTTTTCCAGCGGACCTCTTGCAAGCTGCTCCAGAACCACCGTAGCTTTCGGAAGATTTCGTCTGTAGCGGACACTTCTCTGTTCCGCTACCAGTTTATCTCCGTTTTTGTTTGTGAAATACAGAGTAAAGGTGTCATAACTGTACACATCCCCATCGGAGCCGGAAAACTCCACAAAGGTGTCGTTATTCATGGCTCCCACTTCTTCACCCCTGGTATCTGTCAGTGGCTTTTTACCCACACAGATCTCAACGGACTCCACTCCTGGAACCTGCAAAAAGATCTTCACTATACCTGCCCGCACCAGAAGTTCCCTGGTACGTGACATTTTATCATAGGCCTCATTGAATTCTATGTTCAGGACTCCATCCTGTATGGAATAAGAAGAAATCTTTACCCCCTCCGGAAAAAGTGAGATTCCGTTTTCCCTGGTCTCTCGGTTATTCAGACTCTCGGAAAAATTGCGCAGCATCACTTCTGTTGTTTCCTTCTCCGGAGTATATTTTTCTTCTTTCAGTCTCGTTTCATCGCTGTTGATATAATAAAATCTATACTGCTGTTCTTCGTTTTTATTTCTTCCCGACAAACCTATAAAAGCAACCAGACCAAGAAGGATGCAGGCAGCGGCCACACAGATGATCAAAATCGTTTTTTTCATTCTGTACCTCCTAGGACGGGATATAGGACAGTGGGATCTTCACGGTAAATGTGGTTCCCTCGCCCTCTTTGCTGGATACCTTGATGATTCCATGATGCATGGCTATGGAACTTCTTGTAATGGCAAGTCCAAGACCGGTTCCGCCGATCTCTCTGGAATGGGATTTATCCACACGATAAAAACGCTCAAATATCCTTTCAATGGAATCTTCCGGTATTCCCAGGCCGGAATCTGCAACCGTTACATAGAAATCCTTATGATCCGCATCCAGTGTTACGCGGACCCATCCCTCATCTACATTGTATTTGATACCATTTTCGACCAGGTTACTGATGGCAAGGGTAAATTTCACCTCATCCACATCTGCGGTTACCGGTCGGAACGAATCCAGGATCAGGTCAATCCTTCTCTGATCTGCAATAGGACGGAGACGCTTCAGAATATTCTCCAGCAGCTCATTGATATTCATATTACTGATATTCATATCTGCTGCTTTTTTGTCCATTTTTACCAGGGAGAGCAGATCGGTGATGATCTTGTTCTCTCTGTCAATCTCTTCTGTGATATCAGAAAGAAATTCCTGATACAGTTCCTCCGGAACCCCCTGCTGTCCTACCAGCGAATCCGCCAGAACCTTCATTGAAGTCATAGGTGTCTTCAGCTCATGAGACACATTGGATACAAACTCCTGTCTGGATTCATCCAACGTCTTCATTCTGGAAAGCATCTTGTTAAATGCATCTGTGATCAAAGCTGTCTCTGTATAATCCGGTACCGAGATCTCCTCATTCTGATATCCGTCTGTAAGGTCCTCGATTGCTTTCGTTACCCTGGCAAATGGCTTCACCAGGATCGTGGAAAGAATATAACCCAGAAAAATGGCCAGCACTACAATGATACCGATGATCAGAATCCCTTTCTGCTCCAGTTCATGGATGGTTGCTGTCACCTCACTGGAAGATGCCATGATCATCATGGCACCCTGCACCTGTTTTACATCCGGACTTTTTACCGGAACTGCCAGGATCAGCTTCTGGCTGTCAGAGTCATATTGGTAGGCATCTTCTCCTCTAAAACAGTTCAATACTTTCTGAGAAACCAGAGTCCTGCCCTCATCCACACCATAGGTATCCTTGATGATCCTGAAATCCCTGTCTACAATGAGAATCCTGCCACCATAGCTGTTGGACAGTAATTCCAGCTTGCTGTTCACCGTCTGAGAGCTGGTATCATTCAGATAATTCTCCTTGATCAGCAGGTCGCACATGATGTCACAGATATTCTCCATGCTCTGCACACGGTTGGCAATGGCACGGTCTTCATAGTTGGCAATGACCATTTCCGTTACAATGACACTCGGTACGATTCCCAGTATGATCAGGATGATCAGAATACGAAAGCGGAGACTTTTAAAAAATTTGCCGTTCTTTTTGATCTTCACAGGTTATGCCTGGAAATAGTATCCCACACCCCATTTGGTGTGTACATATTTCGGCTCACTGGGATTGGCCTCGATCTTTTCTCTCAGGCGGCGGATATGTACATCTACGGTACGGACATCTCCCGGATATTCATAGCCCCATACGATATTCAGAAGATTTTCCCTGCTGTATACCTTATTCGGATTGAATACCAGAAGCTCCAGCACATCAAATTCCTTGGCTGTGAGATTGATCTCTTTTCCGGAGATAAATACGCGGCGTCCTTCGCAGTCCAGCTTCAGTTCTCCGACTTCCACAGTCTTGGCCTTTTCCTGCTTCTCCTGTTTGCTGCCTGCACGGCGGATGATTGCCTTGATGCGGGCTTTGACTTCCAGGATGTTGAAAGGCTTGGTGACATAATCATCAGCTCCGTATTCCAGACCCAGGATCTTATCCATATCTTCTCCTTTTGCTGTAAGCATGATGATCGGAACATTGGAAAATTCACGGATCTGCTGGCATACCTCAAGACCGTCCATTTTGGGAAGCATCAGGTCAAGAAGGATGATATCGTACTCTCCTGCTTTTGCTTTTTCCAGTGCTTCCTCTCCGTCATAGGCACAGTCCACTTCCATTCCGTCCTGCTCCAGACTGAAGCGAAGTCCCTTGACAATCAGTTTCTCATCATCTACTACCAATACTTTCCTGCTCATTTAGCGCTCCTTACTTTATTGCTATTTTATCCTTTATCTTCTCATAGGTTCCTTCTTTGATGCCTGGTACATTCATGATATCCTCTGCTGAAGTAAAGGGACCGTTCTCTTCCCTGTAAGCGATGATCGCCAGGGCCTTGGACTCCCCTACACCTGTGAGAGTAGTAAGCTGGGATACATCAGCGGTGTTCAGATCGATCTTCTGCTCTGTACCGGTATCTTCTCCGGAAGCTTCCTGTCCGGTTCCGTTGTCCGTGTCATTTCCGGATGAAGCTTCTGTTCCATCCTGAGTGACTGCAAGGACCTGACTGTTTACTTCTTCCTGCGTTGGCACATAGATCTGCTGTCCGTCAGAAAGTTCCTTAGCACGGTTGAGATAGCTTGCCGCAGCTTCCGGAAGATATCCTCCGGCCTGCTCGATAGCCTGAAAAACACGGCTGCCATATGGAAGCTCATAGACTCCCGGGCTGGTCACTGCTCCACATATATCTACATAAATGTTCTGAGGAGTGTCTGAGATCTCCGGCAGCTGTTTTTCGACCTCCGGAGCCTGTTCCTCTGCAGACTCATTCTGTTTCTTCTGTGATATATCTGCCTCATCCTCTGCAGATTTCTTCCCGGATACTTCACTTTCCGTATCCTTCGGTTCTTCCTGCTCTGCATCTATTCCGGATGCTTCCGTACTTTCTTCCTGCACCAGTTCTTTCTCCAGAAATTCTGTTCCGTCATCCTTACAGCCTGTCAGCCCTGCCAGGATCAGTAACAAAAATATGGAAAAAACAAGCCGAACACTTCTGATATGTGATCTTATTTTCATAGGTAGGCGGTTCACTCCTTTCCGCCGATATGGCGGCAGGTGCCCCGTTACTCATGCAAAACCATACCTTATTTTAACGAAGTATTACAAATATTACAATACTTTTATTTCTATTTCCATTTGAAAATAACTACACCTGCAATACAAATCAGCATTCCCAACAGCTTTCTCCACTGAAAATCTGCTCTTTCCACACCGAAAATCCCCAGCAATTCTATAAGATACGCCACCGCAAGCTGAGAAATGACAATAAGCATAACCGCCCGCGCAGGCCCCAGACTTCCCATACTCCGGATCACTGTGATAGTGATAAATGCACCGATCACTCCTCCAAGTAAATTATATTTATCCTCCACCTGCCACAGCATGCCGATACTTTCTCTGCCTGTGAAAAACCATGCTGCCACACAGACCAGAAATGCAGAAAACTGTACCCAGCCGGTTGAAACCCACAGACTGGTCTGCTTTGTTACATTTGTGTTAAATACCCCTTGAATACTCATCAGTGCACCTGAGATCAGTGCTGACAAAAATCCCCACATAAAAATCCCTCCATACATGCTCCGTTTCCGGTATTACTGCCTGAAAAAGGCGCTGCATATTTCTGCAACGCCTTTACGGTTTCTTATAGTTTAGTTTATGTGATTTTCCAGCAATTATACACACTGCCGCCCTGTTTTCTCATCCGCATAATATTTATATGCATGATCACAAAACGCTCTTTATTCCTGAAAATATTTTCTGAGATATATCCTTCCGGAAAACGCAATATGCGGCATCTCATAAAAAATGGCTGTTTCCGGACAGATCGGACGATAGAGCGGGTCTGCCACAATGATCCTGGCTGTTTTCAACTTTTCTTCCATGGCTTCCTCGCCACAGATGGCTTCATCTCCCTTGCGCAAAAGTCCCTCCGTGATCTCCAGCGGACAGAGCATCTGAACTTTTTTTCCGTATTTCTGCTCTATGACTGCTGCCAGGGAGCCCATGGTAACCGGTTCTCCGATGATGGTAATGTCCGGTGCGGAAAAAAACAGCTCATCTCCATCGGACAATTCCCTGCTTTCTCCTGAAGGGGCCGATACTGCTGACAGACTGTTCCTTCCCTGAAAATAGATCACCTGCTCCGGAGTTACTTTCCACAGTTCCTCCTGTTTCCCTAAAATCTGCCCTCCGCTTTCCTCTGCGGAATTATCATTCTTATTTGTCCACTCTCCACAGGAGCTGTCCGCTATCCGCTCAAGTGCATCCGAAATCTCTCCCTCATAGTCTTCCACCGGAGTCCCCACAAGAAATGGCGTACCGAATTTTTCTCTCAGCACATTGGCCGCCGGGATCCCCACAGAGGATATCACAAGGTTTACCGCTGCTTCACCGGCATGGGACAAAGCTTCCAGCGTATCCCCCATAGCCCAGGTGGAAAGTATCTCCCAGCCATGGTTTTCCAGACGTTTTTTCATGGCATCTACTGCAGACTGCGGGCCAAGATCAAGGGGTGTTGCTCCAAGAAGATTTAATTTCCGGCTTCTCTTCTCTGCAGATCTTTCCACAGATCCCGTCGGTGCTTCTGAACACCTTCCGATTTTCTCTGCTGCTCCTGTGAAATGTCCTGCGATTTCTGCCAGCGCCAGCCCTGCTCCATATACATAGTCGTGCATGCCGCTGGTCGGAACCGAAAATGCCGGGATTCCGGTCCTTGCTGTAAGTGCACGGGCCAGTCCCGGAAAATCTGTTCCGTTCATAAAGGGGATCGGTGAACTTGCAAGTGCAATAAATTTCGGTTTCAGCTCCTTTGCCGCCTCTTCGACATCCTGAAGAAATTTCTCATCATTTCCCATAATTGCATCGATATCCGTAAGACCTGAGATAAAGATCAGACTGTCCTGGTCGTACCACCGGATCTCGTCATGGGTATTATAGGTAGAATTACAGCCGGAGGGATCATGCATCACTGTCATTCCTCCAAGCTCATACAATGCGGAGCAGACGCCGGACACGTCTGCCGTGTAGATCGGTATGATCCGATATGCCTGTCTCATATGCAGCTTTCGCACCCCCATCCCTTTCGAACGATCAGATCCTCCGGAGCTTTTTCCTCATTAAATGCCTCCAGCATCAGCTGTGCAGTACGTCTGATCCCGTCAAAGCCCCAAAGCCCGCCACCCTGTACCATATTAACAAAATTCCGGCTTCCGGTAAACCAGGCTGCTTTTTGTCCGACAGCAAGGATTTTTCCGGAATGCTGCCGTGGCCGCACTCTCATCTCCGGGCGGACAGTAGAAATCAGCTTCAGCTTCGGATAATTCTCCTTCAGCCAGAAAAATACTTCTTTTTCTTCCGGGCTGATACTGTCCAAAAATACGGACTGTACCTGAAATCCATGAGTAAGGAGAAGCTTTGTAAGTCCCAATGGCCTTGGATGAAAAAGATAATCCACAACTATGGGAGTGTCACCGATGATCTGGTGTGCATAAGAAAGAGTCTCCTCGCATTTTCGGATCTCCGTTTCGATATCCAGGCCATTTTTACCGCCACTGTGCTGATCCAGCAGCTCCAGCAAATACTTTTCCTGCGTCTCTATCTCCTCATAGTCAAAGCTTCCGGGCAGGTATAAAAACGGCCTTCCAAGTCTCTCCGCCTGCTGCTGTACTCCGAATTTTCCTGCCGGATAACAGTTAAGGATCAGGCTTCCCTCTCCCAGGCTCTGATAATCCTCCCAAGTCTTACAGGCCGGTGCTTCCCGGAGACGGATTCCGTTTTTCTTCAGGATCCGGCAGATATCTGCACTCTCATCCAATACAAAATCACTGCCCATGGCTGTGACACATTCCGGATCTGCCTCTCTCTCCGGTACTGCATCATACATGGCACGGCGCAGCTTCTGATCCGGAGTCGGGCCTGTTTTCTGCATGACAGGATCCATAAAACACCGCATAAAAAAAATCTCCGGAAATCTTTCTTCCAGTTCTCCGTAGATGCGATCCAGATCACTTCCCAGAAAATGATGAAGACACACGGTAAAAAGCAATACTGCCTTCGGCTTCTCATCCAGCCGGTTCAGAATGTCCGTCACTCCTTCAATGGTCACATCCTCCAGATTTCCGCCCAGAAGATCCTTTTCCTCCACAATTACAAAGGAAAAACGGTCTGCCGCATTCATCTCTGCGGCAGTCAGCACAACGCCACGCATGCAGTTATCCGCACAAACGTAGATCTGTCTTGCTTCCGGAACCAGCATTCCCGTATGTACAATATTCCAGTTTCCATGGGCCGGTGAATTAAATTCCAGCCCCGGCTGAAAGGGAACCGGAAAAGAGGCTTCCTTTATAAATATTTCTGTTTTTCCCGAAAGCCCTCTGCTACCAACTCTTTTTAACATGGGCTTTCCTCCCTGCATGTACTCAGGATCTGCTCTGCCAGCATCCGGTACTCTTCTGCCATCTCGCTGTCCGGATAGGCTTCCAGAAGAGTTTTTCCCCTGTTCTCTGCTTCCAGGACCAGCTCACTTCTGGAAAGCGTTCCCACAACCTGCGTATGAAAGTCCGCCGCCAGCGCCCGGACTTTTTCTTCCTCTCCCGGCACGTTCCGCCGGTTCAAGATCACGCCACCAAGGGACGCATATCCTCTGTTTCTGAAATTATCCACTGCCATGGCAATATTTGCCCCTGCATGGATGGCCATATTTTCTCCGGAGGTGATGATAAATACCTTATCTGCATACCCCTTTCGCATGGGCATGGAAAATCCACCACAGACAACATCTCCCAGTACATCATAAAAAACAATGTCCGGTTTATAGGTCTCATAAGCTCCGTTTTCCTTAAGCTTCTCAAGAGCGGTAATGATACCTCTTCCCGCACATCCAAGCCCCGGTGCAGGACCGCCGGCTTCCACACAGACCACACCTCCATATCCGATCTGCACCATATCCGTAAGCTTCAGCTCCTGGCGTTTTTCGTTATACAGTTCCAGCACAGTGGGAACTTTTTTTCCATGCCTGAGAAGGATCGTGGAATCTGCTTTTGGATCGCAGCCGATCTGCATCACTTTCATTCCTTTTTCCGCAAGGGCAGCTGCCACATTGGAAACCGTAGTAGACTTTCCGATGCCGCCCTTTCCGTATACCGCAACTTTTATCATTTTCTGTCCTCCGCTTTTGTGATCACATTGGAATATGCCGTTTTGGCGGAAACTCCACTGAGGCGGCCGATCTTTCCGGATAAGGAGCTGATCACATCCTGTGGTGCATCAATGGCAATACTGATGATATTGATGCCTTTTTCCCGGTAAGGGATCCCCATTCTCCCGATAATATATTTTCCCGCTTCATGAAGAAAACGGTTGATATCATCGATCACGTCATTGTTTTCCACAATGATCGAGATCAATGCCACTCTTGTCTCCATAAGATCTGACTCTCCTTTCCGATATTATCAGCAGATCCTCGGCAGAAGCTCTCCTCCCGGCTGCGGAAGAAGTGCCTGCGTTCCGATCTCCGTAGTCATGACAACCTTTCCCGGCTGGTCTTCCGTAACTTCACCGATAATGGCTGCGTCCCTGGAATAAGGACATTTACGCAGTGCTTCCACGATCCTTCCTGCCTCTTCCTTTGGTGCCATGATCACCATTCGTCCCTCACATGCCAGATAAAGCGGCTCCAGGCCAAGCATGCCGCAGACACCCTTTACCTCCGGAGCTACCGGAACAGCTGCTGCATCCAGGCGGATCCCTACGTTACTCTGTCCTGCGATCTCGTAAAGAACCGTTCCGACACCACCTCTTGTGGCATCACGGATCACATGAATGTTATGGGTGGCATCCAGCACCTCTTTTACAGCTCCCCACAGCGGTGCGCAGTCACTTGTCACATCTGCGTCAATGCCGAAATCCTCTCTTGCCAGAAGAATGGTGCATCCATGTCTTCCCACATCACCGGTTACAATAATGGCATCTCCCGGTTTTGCCAGCTCACCGCCTACCTGAACGCCTTCCTGGATCTCACCCATTCCGGTTGTTGTGATAAACACACCGTCAACCTGGCCTTTTCCTGCCACCTTAGTATCTCCGGAAACGATACGCACTCCGGCTTCTTTTGCTGTTTTTTCCATGGCGGCGGCGATCTCCTCCAGCTTCTCCATGGGAAAACCCTCCTCGATGACAAAAGCGCAGGTAAGATACATCGGTTTTGCTCCCATACAGGCAAGGTCATTAACTGTTCCGCAGATGGAAAGCTTGCCGATATTTCCCCCAGGAAAAAATGCCGGAGAAACAATAAATCCATCGGTGGATACTGCCATTTTTCCTGCAGGCGGAACCAGCACTGCCGCATCATCGGCTGTGAGATCCGGGTTTGCAAAATGTGCTTTGAATACTTCATCGATCAGTTCTGAAGTCTGACGGCCTCCGGCACCGTGTGCCATGGTCACTGTTTTATTTTCCATAATATTATCTTCTTTCTATGCTGGGTCAAAGGAATTTCATATCGGTTTCATCCTGTCAGATTTTCCGGATACGATCCTTCGTTTGTACTATATGTAATGTATCATATTTTGCAGTCCATTAAAGCGGACATCAGTTTCCGTACATAAAATATGCGGAACATGCTCCTTCATTGGATACCATACAGGCACCTACCGGATGCTGCGGGGTACAGACCTTTCCGAATACCTTACAATCTGATGGTTTGCAATTTCCCTGAAGCACATCCCCGCAACGACAGGCTGGATTTGGCCTGCCCTGGATCGGCGGCACTGCATATTTTTTTCTGGCATCAAAGGCTTCCCACTCCTTCCGGAGCACCAGCCCGGATCCCGGGATCACACCCAGGCCGCGCCATTCGGAATCGCAGGGCTCCATCAGTTCACCGATCAGCTTCTGCGCCTCCGGGCTTCCCTCACTTTTTACCACACGGGGATAGCAGTTTACAAAGAACGGTTTTCCTTCCTGAAAACGTACCAGTGCAACAGCCAGTGCCGTAAGCAGCTCCTTCGCTGTAAAGCCTGCCACCACACCACTGATGCCTTCCTCTGCCAGATGCTCGCAGAGCGCAGTTCCTGTGATCGCATTGACATGTCCAGGATAAAGGAACACATCCGCACTGCCCTTTAATGCCTGATAAGCCTGGGGCATAGTCTTGTTTGCCACAAGGAGCGAATAGTTGGAAAGTCTGTCCTCTCCGGCCTTTTTCACGGAAAGACAGCCAGCAGGCGTGGTGGTCTCAAAGCCAACGGAAAGAAATACCACCTGCTCTTTTGGATGCTCTTTCGCATATTTTTCTGCATCTGCCGGTGAATAGACGATCCGTATCCTGGCGCCTTCTGCCCTGGCATCTGCAAGGCTTTTCTTTGTTCCCGGTACGCGGACAAGATCACCGAACGTGCAGATCGTCACCTGTTTTTCCAGAGCAAGATAAACGGCCTCGTCAATAAACCCTACCGATGTTACACAGACCGGACATCCCGGTCCTGAGATCAGCTCCACCTGAGACGGCAGAAGCTTGCGGATTCCCAGACGGAAGATCTCGTGGGTGTGTGTTCCGCAGACCTCCATGATCCGCACCGGCGGCCCCTGATATCCTTCTATGATCTCTCTTGCTGTTTTTTTCTTCTCTTCCATCACAGCAGTTCCTCCATCAGCTGGTCTGTCTCTTCCTCGTCATCATCGGTGATCTTTGCAATGGCAACACCAGCATGCACCATCACATAATCCCCCGGCTCCAGGTCTCCCAGAAGCTGGGCGGAAACCTCTCTCTTTGCGCCGCCTGCGTCCACCACTGCTGTTCCGTCACTGATCTTTACTACTTTTGCTGATAATCCTACACACATATCTGTGCCTCCCATCCTGCATTTCTGCTGTATGCTCCATGCATTATCATAAAACATTTATGATCCGTATCTGCATGATATTGTCTATATTTATCTGTGCCGCTGCACATAAGCCATCCCATACACCGCCTGTCCCAGTGCGATCCCTCCGTCATTCGGCGGGATCAAGCTGTGCTTCAGAACTTCAAACCCCATTTCCGTGAGGCCATCATCTACCAGTTCCAGAAGCAGCCGGTTCTGAAAGACACCACCGCTTAATGCCACTTTCCGGATTCCGGTCTGTCTCTCTGCTTCCTCACAGGCTGCAAGGATCTCATCTGCCAGTGCCCGGTGAAATCCATAAGCCAGCTTCCCGGGATCCTCTCCTGCAAGCCTTGCCCGGACCAGATATGCAACGATCTCACCTGTATTTAAAATAAATTTTCGTTCATCTTCAGACGCTTCTGAGATGCCTGTGCTTTCCGTAATGTCTTCCTTTTCTGACACCCGTATCTTCAGATTTTCTTCCGGATTTTTCTTCTGCATCTCCCGCTGCTTTCTCCAGGCTTCCGCCGCAAATTCCAGCGCTGTGGACGCTTCTCCCTCAAAGGTGGACGCTCTCCGGATCCCCAGGATTGCACTGACACCGTCAAAAAGTCTTCCCGCACTGGTGGAAGTCACGGCATTGATCTTCCGCTGTGCCATAGTCACCAGCACCTTTGCTTCCTGGTCTGTGCAAAGTCCCAGTTTACGGACAGTATTCAGGGTTCTTTCCAGATTTCCCGTATTCTGCCAGATCAGGGAAACGGCGATCCGCCAGCCTTCTTTTGCAGAAATATCTCCGCCAACCTGGACAAAGGGTTCTATACTTCCAAGCCTTGTAAATCCCTGACAGTCTGCGGCCAGGATCTCTCCGCCCCAGATGGTTCCATCGGTTCCATAGCCTGTTCCGTCAAAGGAAACCCCTATCACCTTTTCTTTGCAGTCATTTTCTGCCATGCAGGATAAAATGTGTGCATAATGATGCTGCACCCTCAGAACTGGAAGCCCAAGCTCCTCTGCCACTACTGTGGAATTATATTTAGGGTGAAGATCACAGACTACTATCTCCGGCTGCACCTCCAGAAGTGTTTCCAGCCGCCCGATCGTCTCCTTCAGGGCTTTTACCGTTCGAAGATCCTCAAGATCTCCTACATAAGGAGAAGGATAAAAACGGTTATCCACACCAATGCAGAAGGTGTTCTTAAGTTCTCCACCTGCTGCGATCACCTGGCCTTTCCAGGGTGTGGAGACCATAAACGGCAGAGGCGCATACCCGCGGGAACGGCGGATCATATAGGGTTCACCCTTATAGAAATCCATCACCGAATCGTCGGCCCGGATACGTATCTTCCTGTTGTGGGAAAGAATACAGTCACAGAGATGGGAAAGCTCCTCTGCCGCCTCCTCATCATCTCTGCAGATAGGCGCCCCGGAAGTGTTTCCACTGGTCATTACCAGAAGCCCGGGCATCCGGATCCCATCATCATAATGATAAAGAAGCAGCTGAACCGGTGCATAGGGAAGCATGACACCCACCTTGGGATTCCCGGGTGCAATGCTCTCACAAAGCCCTGTTTCTCCCGGCAGCTTATCCAATAGCAGGATTGGCTTCTGATGCCCGGTAAGGATCTTCTCCTGCTCCTCACTGACCTGACAGATCTCCTTCACAGCTTCCATATCCTGTGCCATCACTGCAAAAGGCTTCACCGGACGCCGTTTTCGCTGCCGCAGACGCTGTACAGCCTCCTCACTGGTAGCATCACAGCAAAGGTGAAAACCACCGATCCCCTTGATAGCTACGATCCCGCCGGAAGCAATGATCTTCCTCGTATAAGTGATGGCCTCCCGTCCCCTTTCCTCTCTTCCCGCCAGGTATACCTCCGGACCGCAGTCATTGCAGCACACCGGCTGGGCATCATAGCGTCTGGTGTCCGGGTTATGGTACTCATCCGCACAGGAAGGACACATGGGAAATTCCTTCATACTGGTCCGTTCACGGTCATAAGGAAGCGAATCCAGGATCGTCAGTCTCGGACCGCAGCAGGTACAGTTGATAAAGGGATGAAGATACCGCCTGTTTTCCGGATCAAACATCTCCGCCTTACATTCATCACAGATCGC
This sequence comes from Blautia sp. NSJ-140, assembly GCF_022868965.1. NCBI lineage: Bacteria > Bacillati > Bacillota > Clostridia > Lachnospirales > Lachnospiraceae > Blautia > Blautia sp. NSJ-140. The sequence continues at coordinate 80,021 of NZ_JALIFS010000001.1, forward strand.
GATATCCGGGGAGACAAAGATCTCACCCTTTGTCTTCTCACTTTCGATGATATCAAACTGTGTAAATTTCTCCGGCTCCCCCACCGGTTCTTCAAGAAGCTTCAGGATAGCTGCACGCTTCGGCGGCTTATTCCCGATATCTGCGATAAAGGCATCCACATCCTGCTGCTTACCCTGAGCAAAAATCTCCACATAAGGTCCTTTATTGGACACACTGCCACGGATTCCTCTTGCCATAGCATGACGGCTCACCGTAGGGCGAAATCCCACTCCCTGTACGATCCCGTAAACACGAATCATTTTCGTAATTTCCTGCTCCATATGTTTCTCCATTCCCTGCAGCTGTTTCCACTGATCCGGCTGCAGCCTGCATGTAACTTTATGTCCTGCCCTTATGGCCTACCTGCATTTTCCGGATACCGCAAAATGCACTGTATCTACAAACATTCCTGAAAAAGCCTTTGTCATCCGCTTCATACATGGATCTGCAAAGATCACGTAATATCCGCCCTTCTCTGCCAGCTCCATGTAATCTTCCTCATCCCTTAATGACACATCACCCTCCTCCAGGAGATCTTTTTCCATGGAAAACCAGCTTGCCACGGTGATCTCTCCGTCCGCGCCACGTTTCCGGAGTTCATCTCTTATAGCACCGGCTATCACCTGCTGCTGCACGATGAGAATCTTTTTTCCTGCATAGTCCATATCAGGAACCAGCTCTTCCGCCAGAGGATATCCCACCTCATAAGGTGTTCTGAAGGTTTTCTCCAGATATCTGGCACATTCCAGTGCCGCAGGAGAAACTACGATATTTTTTTCCGCAGAGGAGGCTTTTTTTACTTCAGCAAGCCCGTCTCCCATTCCATAGCAGACGGCTCTCTGTCCTCTGGTACGGAACTTTTCACGGATCTTATCTGCTGCTTTCAGGTCACTGACATCCTGAGGTGTCATTCCGAGAACTCCTGTCTTACCAGCCTCCACAGGCAGCTTTTCCCGGGCAAAGGCTTTAAAAAGCTCCAGATAAGCTTTCCGCTCTCCCGCATCATAAAGCTCCATTCCGTTGGTATTTACCGCAAGCACCGGAAGATCTGTTTTCTTCTCGCACATCCGCCGCAGTGCCTGATGATCCGTTCCGATCACAGCCGGTACCGGTGTTCCGACAATGGCTGCAAAGCCTGCCTCCACCTTTTCTGCCGCATCCACAAGCTTGGCAACCAGGCGGTCATCCCGTCCCAGGATGGCATCCATATCCCGAAGTCCTGCACTGAATACCGCGCTTTTCTGTTCAAACCATCTTGGTTCATCAAAGCCGCAGACATTTCCCGCACATCCTCCTGCATCACAGATCACGATGATCCCGCCAAGCTCATACAGCACTGACACGGCTCCGGACTGATCTGGTGCAAAGGGTGTCAGATATTTCCGAAGTCCTCTCATACCTTTTCTCCCTTCTGCAAAACTTTCTCTGTCAGTGTCTCAAACAGCCTGCGTACCCCTGCATAGCCATAGGGCTGCCGGTCCTGATTCCACACTGCATTTGGCTGATCCCGGTGATAATATCCTGCATCCTTTCCTATGGTAAGGTTCACTCCGCTCCCGGACGGATCGTAATACAGCATGGTGGGTTCCATATTGGAAAAAACCTTTGTATCCGGACTCAATTCCGCAAGATGCCGTATATATACAAAATTCTCGGCTGTGATAGTTCCGTAGATCTCCGGCACCCGGAAACCATACCGCACCAGGGCCAGGGCCAGCTCAAAGGGATCTCCGTTCATGCACTCCCCTACAGCAAAAGACGCATCCGGACAGACTTCCCGGAATCTCTCCACTGCCTCTTCTGCTGCTTTTTTATACACTCTCTGATCAAAAGAGACTCCAAGAACCTGTCCCAAGGCACGATACTGATTTTCGATCTTATCTGTCTGGTAGAGCCTCCGAAGCTCAATAAAAGGAATCTTCAGCCGGTCATGAAAATCCTCCGCTGCAAACCTTGCTTCCGGATGAAGCACCAGATTAAAATTGGCCTGTGACATAGTCTGATATTCTTCATAATCCTTACATCTTGAGATCTCATGGATGGTCTTTACGCCTGCCTGCTGCAGCAGCTCATAAATCTCGCAGTCATCAACCAGCGGCGAAAAAAATCCCAGAAGATTGACCACATTTCCCTTTTTCTTCTGTGGCTCAAGGAGGGAGTATAAGGACTGGCGCACATGGACCATAGGCGGCTTTCTGCCCTCACGTGTCAGTGCGTACATGTAACAGGGGCGTACCGGAATATCCACCTTTTCCTCTGCCTTCCGGCAGACACGTTCCATATCCGTTCCCAGAAGTGCATCCACACAGGTGATACAGATCATCACCACAGACGGCTTCTTCTCACAGCAGTCGCAGATCTCTTTTACCGCTTTCGGGATCTTTTTCAGGTGACGGCCTGTAACAATATCCGTCTCGTCCATCATCAGATAAAAAAATCGATCATTGTACTCCGGCATGGAACTGATAAGAGAAGTATTTCTTCCGCAGCATCCCGGTGCCACGATCAGCATAATGGAGTCCGGCACTGCAAGCCCGGCCCGCTTTACGCCAAAGCCCTCCGCTCCCGGAGAGTTAAATGCCAGAGTTGCCGGAGAGCTGTAGATCAGATGCTTCCCGGAGATCATCTGCGGAGGGATCATTTCCAGCCCGCCCCGGGCCAGTTCTTCTGCAGTTGCAAAATATGCTTTCTTTTTCATATATCCTCCTTCTCCGTTTCTTCACTTTCCAGTAGCTTCCTCGCCAGTGCAAAAAATTTCTCACTGATCTCAGAATTCTCGTCTCCCTCGATCACTGTTTTGCCCTGATCCTCCCATCGGATGATCTCGTCACTTCTCGGGATCTCACCCACGATCGGGATATTGTTTTTTTCTGCAAAAGCATTTACTTTTTCCGTTTCATTCTCCACATTCCTGTGATTCAGCACGATCCCGAAGATCCTCGCATAGCTTCGATCCTCAAAATTCCGCACAGCGCTGGAAATATTATTGGCTGCATAGAGCGCCATTTTCTCTCCGGATGTAACAATGAGTACTTTTTCCGCATAGCCCTCCCGGATCGGTGCCGCAAAACCGCCGCATACTACATCCCCAAGAACATCGTAAAGCACTACATCCGGCTTCCAGGTCTCAAAAAGCTTCAGATCCTCCAGAAGCTGAAAGGTTGCGATGATGCCTCTGCCTGCACAGCCAAGTCCCGGTGTGGGGCCGCCGGTCTCAATGCAGAGGACTCCACCAAAGCCCTCCTTTGAAATATCCTCCAGCTTTTCCGGCTCCTCATCCTCTTCCCGCATATAATTCATTACCGGTCGTAGAGGTTCTCCCCCAAGAAGATTGATGGTGGAATCCGCCTTGGGATCACAACCGATCTGGATCACTCTCTTCCCCATGGCTGCAAAAGCCGCCGCCAGGTTGGACGTCACTGTAGACTTTCCGATACCGCCCTTTCCGTATACTGCTACCTTCAGCATAAAATCCTCCCTAATTCATTCTGTCCGCTCCCGCAGGTATTTTTCATAAAAAAAGCTCTTTCACGCACAAGGTGAAAGAGTCCCGTATTCCGCTCACAAAACATAGTCAGGCGGATATTCGCGATCCGCATTTGCTGCTTGTTCATAACCGAATAACTGCTTCGCAGTTGATTCGGTTAAGCTGTGCCGGATGAACAACGATTCCTGCTCGGATATTCCTTGCCGTCAAAGTCTGTTTCCTGCTGTATTTTGTTTTAATGCCTCATCCGGATAGAAAGAAAATATTTCATTCCGTCTGAATTTTTCTGTTTTTATTATACAATAGTGTACATTAGTGAGTCAATTGCAACTCTGACTTTTTATACAAAAAAAGACCTCCAGGCGAAATATTTTTAAGCATTTCGCCGAGAAGTCTCTTCTCTGATCTGCCGGCTCAGAAGCTGCGGCAAAGTTATTCTTATGATAAAGCTTTACTGGATAGAAACTACGTGATATCCCCTGTCTTCCACTACCTTCTTAAGCTCTTCGTCGGATATCTCTCTGTCGTAGGAAACCACTGCCTCACCTTTTTTCAGGCTTACTTTTGCTGCCGCACCGTCAATGCGGTTGATAGCTCTTGTGACACTGGCCACACAGTTCTCACAATGCATACCGGTGATCTTCATGGTTTTCTCGCCCAGCTTGGTTCCATCCAGCTTCTTCTTCGGAATCTCCGGCTTGCTGCCGCCTCCGCAGCAGGCACCTTCCCCCTTCAGATGTTTATATGCACCTTTTCCGGCAAACAACATAATGATGATAACAGCAATGACAACAATTGCATTTGCCATGATTTCTTTCCCTCCTGATCACTTATGCATTCCATTGCACCCGGAGCAGCCGGAACAGCCGGAGCAATGGCCGGCACAACCGCCTGTACGTGTATTACCGGCACAGCCGACACAGCTGAGCCCCTGTTTCTTTCTTGAATAGAGATAACTGATCACAAATACGCCATATGCGATCACCAGTGCCAGTACAATAATATCCGCTATCATACTCATATCTGTCACCCTTTCTTTCGCTGTACAGCCGGTAAACTGCTGCCAGCCTCTGATGAATACTTTTGTAAAAAACTTCTATATTTTTTCAGGCTTATTATAGCACAGAAGACCAGGTATTTACATCCCCGGTCTCCTGCATTTCTTATCATATGTACCGGATCGTTACTGTATGACCGGTTTTCAATTAATCTGCTGCCTGTACAGATCTCTTTGTAACATCGTTCTGGTTCTTGTACGGATCTGGTCTGAACAGAAGGAAGAGCAGGATCGCTACAAGGATCAGCGCTACGATCGTTCCGATTCCGAAGGAACCGGCACCTGTGACAACAAGACCGATCTGATATACACAAAGTGTTACAACATAAGCAAAAATGTTCTGGAAGAGAATTGCAAACCAGAACCATTTTCTGGACTGCATCTCATGTGCCATTGTAGAAATAGCTGCAAGGCACGGAGAGTCAAGCAGGTTGAACAGCAGGAAAGAAAATGCTGCTACTGCTGTCGGGAACCATGCTTTGATCGCTGCACCAACAATCATGGTATCCTCTGCATCATCTCCAGCTACGTTTGCAAGAACACCCATTGTACTTACGATGGACTCTTTTGCGGAGAATCCGGAGATGGAGGCTGCAACCGGCTGCCATTTACCAAATCCAAGAGGGGCAAAGATCGGAGCAAGGATACCACCAAGGATAGCCATGATACTGTCGTTGCTGTCCTCAACAAATCCGATTCCGCTTCCTGTATTTCCGATGCTGGAAAGGATCCACATGATAACTGTTGCAAGGAAAAGAATGGTACCGGCTTTGATGATGAAACCTTTCAGTCTCTCCCAAACGTGAAGCAGAACTGTCTTTACAGACGGAATATGATACTGTGGAAGCTCCATTACAAACGGAGCAGGTTTACCGGAGAAAGGTTTGGTTTTCTTCAGAATGATAGCAGATACAAGAACTGCTATAACACCGATAAAGTACATCAGTGGTGTGATGAAACCAGCAGCTACGTAGTCACCGGTTGCATAAGCTGTCATGATGCCACCCATAAGAGCGATAACAGGAAGCTTGGCACCACATGGGATAAATGTCGCTGTCATAATTGTCAGACGACGGTCATTATCTGCCTCGATCGTTTTGGAAGCCATGATTCCAGGGATTCCACAGCCGGAGGAGATAAGAAGCGGGATAAAGCTCTTTCCGGAAAGTCCAAAATGACGGAATACACGGTCCATGACGAATGCGATACGAACCATATAACCGCAGTCTTCAAGGATGGAAAGGAACAGGAACAGAATCGCCATCTGCGGAACAAATCCAAGCACTGCCCCAAGACCACCGATGATACCGTCAGATACAAGGCTTACCAGCCAGTCAGCAACACCAGCATTGCCGAGTCCATCCGATACAACACTCTGGATGGTTCCCACAAAGCTGTCATTTGTCCAGTCTGTTACCATGGTACCAACTGTTGTTACCGATACATAATAAACGATGAACATGGTAAGGATAAAGATCGGAAGGCCGAGAATACGGTTCGTTACAATACGGTCGATCTTATCGGAAACTGTCATCTTATTTCCGCTTCTCTTAACGTTTGCAGAAACAACCTTCTGGATGTACTGATATCTTCCATCCGTTACGATACTCTCTGTATCATCATCCTCTGCCTTCTCAAGCTCAGAAGCGATCTCCTCGATTCTGGACTGTACAGAAACCGGAAGGTTCAGTCCTTCTTTCACCTTGCTGTCTCTCTCAAGAAGCTTTACTGCATACCATCTTCTGTTCTCTTCAGAGATATTTGCAGGAACAAGTCCCTCGATCTCGTTTACAGCCTTCTCAACTGCTTTCGGAAATTCCATCTGCTTCGATGGTACTCTGTGCTGGTTTGCACATTTGATTGCCTCATCAACAACCTCTTTAAGGCCTGTTCCCTTAAGAGCAGATGTCTCAACGATCGGGCATCCAAGTGCGGAGCTTAAGCCTTTTACATTGATATGGATATTGTTCTTCTTCAGAAGATCCACCATATTAAGAGCGATAACAACCGGGATACCGATTTCAAGAAGCTGGGTTGCAAGATACAGGTTTCTCTCGATGTTTGTTGCATCCACAAGATCGATGATCACATCCGGTTTCTCTTTCAGAAGGTAATCACGGCTGACAACCTCCTCAAGTGTATACGGGGAAAGTGAATAGATACCCGGAAGGTCTGTTACCGTTACGTCCTTCTTGTTTTTCAGTTTTCCCTCTTTTTTCTCTACAGTAACACCTGGCCAGTTACCAACGTACTGGTTTGCGCCTGTAAGAGCATTGAACATTGTAGTCTTACCACAGTTCGGGTTTCCGGCAAGAGCTATTGTTACAGACATTTTGCATCCTCCTTTTTTCAGGTCAGAGCCTGACGTTCTGTCATTTTTCGAAGCTTATTTTACTTTACTTCCACACATGCTGCGTCATGCTTACGCAGAGAAAGCTCATAGCCTCTGATGGTGATCTCAACCGGATCTCCAAGAGGAGCTACCTTTCGGATATAAACCTCGCTGCCTTTTGTGATTCCCATATCCATGATACGACGCTTGTAAGCCGGGTCGCCGGTTATCTTGGAAACAACTACTGTAGAACCTACTGCTGCATCACGTAAAGTCATTTCTCTTTTCCTCCCTGTTCATATTCCAATTCCTAATCTATCCTCAACTGCGCCTTCCGCAGTTTGGGGCAAATCCACTACCGGTCACTGCCTCTCAGTCCGGTCACACCATAATGTGTCTGGCCATTTCTTTATTGACTGCTACTCTGGAATCCTTGACATTTACGATCAGATTGCCGTCAAACTGGGAAACAACTGTCACTTCCGCATTCTCAACAAAACCAAGGCCTGCAAGAAATCTTCTTGTATCCTCCGCTCCTGAAATACGCTTGATCGTGCCCGTATCACCTGACTGTAAAAATAAAATCGGCTGCATGGAATCCCTCCGTTTCTTTCTAGTAATTAGCTTAATCTAATTAGTTAATTCTAACTCATAGGTTAGTTTATACTAAGTTTTTTCGAATGTCAATCCCCTAAATGAAAAAAGTTAATCAAGATTAAGTTTTTATAAACAAAATATAAAAAAAGTTCCTGCATTTTGAAGTACTTCTGTCTGGCAGAAGGTTGCCTCTCCTTTGCAGGAACTCTGTTCTGATTCTTTTTTTCTGTTTGCAGCCTGTTAAGCTAAAAACCCCTTCCGGAACTTTTTCTTTCTTCCGTGCTGCTCATATTTTATCTCTTAGTGGATCTGATCATCCAGCAGCTTCAGGATCAGATTCTCCGTTTCATTGATTCCGTAGCTTGCGCTGTTGATACAAAGATCGTAATTATCCGGCTTGCCCCACTGAGCTCCGCCGTAAAAATTGTAATACTGTCTGTGCTGGCTGTCCATCTTTTTCAGGAAACGGACTGCCTGCTTCATATTCATCTTCCTTACATCCATAACATGCTGCACACGGATAGCAAAAGGAGCTGTGATAAACAGACTGATATGTGGAATGTGATTGTTTTTGAGGATCGCATCCGCACACCTTCCCATAATGATGCAATCCTCTTTTGAGGCCAGATCGCAGATCAGGTCACTCATGTTAAAGAATACCGCATCCTGTTTCGGAAGGCCATGGTAACGGTTGAATTCCCGGAACCAGCCCTTGAGATCAAATTTATGCTTCTTCTCATATTTATTGAAATCCGCAAAATATTCCGCATCGTTGACCGCGCCCTTTTCCGCCTCAAGACGCCTTAATACCTGATCAAAGATCTCCACATCATAATAGTTGATCCGAAGCTTGTCTGCCAGTCCGAAACCGATATCATTACCGGCACTTCCCTGTGTACGGCTGATACAGATGACCAGATGGTCATTCTCAGAGATTTTTTCTCTGCGCTTGATCATATGATTCAGCGCCACACGTTCCTTATCCATGATATCCGTAGCAACAAAAGTCTCCGGCAGCGTCAGGATCTCCTGAAAGATCTCATCATATTTCTTCATGAGACGGCTTTTTTCTTCTTTATCCTTGATGGTCCTGGCCATGTTGCTGATCAGTGCCATCTCGCTTCGAAGAAGATGTCCGTCCGGTTTGGTATACATCAGAGCACTTAAGTTCCGGATAGTGCCTTCTCTGTCACCGGTGAAGGTACGTCCAAGGGAAGATCCTACGCTTTCATAAACCTCGCCATCCAGTTCATAAAGTCTGGTGGCAAGCTCTCTGCATTTCTCTCGAATGTTATTATCCTGCATATTGATCCTCCTCCCTTATAAAAAGAATACCAGCATATCGATGATGAACATCGGTACCAGGAAACAAATGGACCATGCCATATATCCGAAGAAGGACGGCATGTTGATACCATTTTCGTCAGAAAGTGTCTTGACCATAAAGTTCGGAGCATTGCCGATATATGTATTGGCGCCCATAAATACAGCACCGCAGGAAATCGCAGAAAGAAGCTTTACAGGAACTGTTCCCAGCGTTGTTGCGATTCCGTTTGTAAATCCAAGAGTTCCTGCTGTTGTCAGAAATACCAGATAGGTCGGCGTATTATCCAGGAAACTGGACAAAGCTCCGGTCGCCCAGAACATCTGGTACGGCTCGGTGATACCAAGATTCGGTCCTACTGCTTTCAGAAGCATCAGGGCTGGCTGCATGGTGATAAAAATACCGATGAAAAGTACTGCAACCTCCTTGATCGCACCCCAGGTAAAATGGTTCCGCACACGGATCCTTTTATCTGTTGTCTTAAAGGACAGAAATGCAGCTGCCAGGATCAGGACGATCTCAATGATCGACGGGAAGCTTAAAGTAACCTCACCGAAAATATGAAGCCCCTTTACATTTCCGGCTGCATCCTGGAATGCAGGCATACCGGGAAGCATTCCACTTAAGATAACACCCACAACGATCATCACAAGGAAGATGATATTATGAAGACCCTCGATCTTAAACTCGGTACCCGGTTTGCTGATATCCGGTTTACGTCCCTCTGCGATATCCTTCTTGTAAGAGCGCATATCCAGATGATAGAACACAAACAGAAGGATCACCATATTAAAGATCAGTACCGGAAAAAGATGAAGGCTCCAGAAAAACGGAACTCCTCGCATGAAGCCCATCAGAAGCGGCGGATCACCGATCGGTGTCAGGCAGCCACCCATGTTGGATACCATAAAGATGAAAAAGATCATAATATGACCCTTTCTCTTTCTCCAGGAATTCATTTTGATCACCGGACGGACCATCAGCATGCTGGCTCCGGTAGTTCCGATACAGCTGGAAAGCAGGGTTCCCAGTGCAAGAAGTCCTACATTTACTCTTGGCGAACCCGCAAAATCGCCCTCAACTGTAATGTTACCGGATACACAGAACAGTCCAAATAACAGGATGATAAATGTAAGATAGTCATTGATCACGCACTCCAGTACTGTTTCCGCAGTTTTTCCGGCACCGTAAACAACTGCAAACGGAATGATCATAAGAACGATCCAGAATGCAACCACAACGGGCTGATGTGACTCCCACCACTCACCCTTTACCAGCGGCATCACTGCAACACACAGAAGGAGGCCCGCAAAAGGGATACAAAGCCACACCGGCACACCAGATCCTGTCCCACCGTTTCCAGCTGCCCATACACCCACAGGACATGCCAGAAATACTGTCAGAAAAGTACACATGACGGTTAATAATTTTTTCAAAATTTTCACCCCTCACATAAAATTTTTTTACCAGTGAAATTATAACATATGGCGTCCTAAAATCAACTGTGTAGATGTGCAATTTATACTCGAGCCCTCTCGCTTTTTTGTGCATTTTGTCGGTGTGTCATAGCAGTTTTTGTTTGTTTTCAAACACACGACCAGATTTTCGGATATTGTTTTCTATATCTGTTATATAATTTATATATATTGTCTCTCTGACAAAAAAGCAGCCGTATTCTCCATCGGCACACTGCCCTTTCCTGAAAATACTGCTGCTTTTGTATCTGTTATTTTTTATTCCATACACTCGTCAAGGATCTCTGCCATCTTGTCGATATCCTCTTTTGTGATCACAAGAGGAGGAACGAGGCGGAGAACATCACTTCCTGCTGAGATCACCAGAAGGCCTTTTGCAAGAGCTTTTTTCACCACGTCTCCTACCGGACGTCCCTTGATCACGATACCCTGCATGAAGCCTTTGCCTCTTCTTGTTTCTGCACAGTCATGCTTTGCAACCAGTTCGTCCAGCTTCTCCTCAAAATACGGAGTAAGTCCCTGCACATGGGAAAGAATCTGATCTTTTTCAAAAATGTCAAATACCTTGCTGACTGCTGCACATACGAAGGGATTTCCGCCGTAAGTGGTTCCGTGATCGCCTGGCTTCAGGGAAGCTGCAGCTGCTTTTTTGTTCAGCACAAAAGCCCCTACCGGAACACCACAGCCAAGTGCTTTGGCACAGGTCATGATATCCGGCTGTACTCCATATGCCTGCCATGCAAAATAATGTCCGGTACGTCCCATACCGCACTGGATCTCGTCCAGGATCAGGATGATATCCTGCTCATCACAAAGCTTACGTAAGCCTTCCAGGAACTCTTTTGTAGCCGGATAAATACCGCCTTCTCCCTGTACGGTCTCGGTGATGATGGCACAGGTCTTATCTGTGATCTGAGCCTTTACACTCTCAAGATCATTGAAATCTGCAAATTTTACCCCACCCATCAGCGGCTCAAAGGGCTCTCTGTAATGTGCATTGCCTGTCACGGAAAGAGCGCCGATGCTGCGGCCGTGGAAGGAATGGTTCATGGCAATGATCTCATGGTCTGCATGGCCATCTCTTTCGTAGGCATATTTCTTGGCAGCCTTCAGAGCACCCTCAATGGCCTCTGTACCACTGTTTGTAAAGAAAGCCTTTTCCATATGGCTTGCCTGTACAAGTCTGGCTCCTGCATCAATGATCGGCTCATTGTAGTACAGGTTGGAAATATGCATCAGCTTGTCGATCTGGGATTTCAATGCTTCGTCATAGCCCGGATAATGATATCCCAGAGCATTTACAGCGATACCTGCCGCAAAATCCAGATATTCCTTTCCTTCGGAATCATAGAGGTAACAGCCCTCGCCTTTTTCAAAAACTACCGGAAAACGGTTATATGTATGAAGAATACTGGCTTCAGATTCTTCCATCTGTTCATTCATGCTCATTGTAATATTTCTCCCCATCATCTTTTAAAATTGCAGTACCAATACCTTTGTTTGTAAATATCTCAAGCAGTAAGCTGTGCGGGATCCTTCCATCCAGGATATGGACTCTGTTTACACCATGCTCGATAGCGTCAATACAGTTTTTCAGCTTCGGGATCATACCGCCGCCCACAGTACCATCTGAGATCAGGTTCTCAGCCTCATCTACACGAAGCTCGGAGATCAGAGTGGAGGGATCATCTGCCTCTCTGTAAACACCCTCAATGTCAGACAGGAAGGCCAGCTTCTCTGCCTCAATTGCCTCTGCAATGGCGCAGGCTGCATCATCCGCATTGATATTGTAGGAATCAAAATTTTCGTCAAAGCCGATCGGGAATACGATCGGAAGGAAATCTCTTTCCAGAAGGTCCTGGAGGATCTTCGGATTAACCTTTGTAACCTCACCTACGTAGCCGATGTCTTCGCCTTTGGAAAGCTTCTTTTTGCACTGGAGAAGACCGCCGTCCTTACCGCTGACACCTACAGCCTGTACGCCGAGAGATTCTACCAGAGTAACAAGCTCCTTGTTTACTTTTGCAAGAACCATCTCTGCGATCTCCATAGTGTCTTTATCCGTTACACGGAGACCGTTTACAAAATGCGGCTCCATGCCGACTTTGCCGACCCAGCGGCTGATTTCCTTGCCGCCGCCGTGAACAATGATCGGTTTGAAACCGACTAATTTCAGAAGGACTGCGTCCTTGATGACGTTACGCTTTAATTCTTCATCAAGCATGGCGCTTCCGCCGTATTTGATGACTACGATCTTGCGGTTGAACCGCTGGATATATGGCAGAGCTTCTATGAGCACCTCTGCTTTGTCAAGATATTTCTGATTTACCATGTGGGTGTCTCCTTTTTTTGAAAAATGATATGGGTGAAAAAGGTTTTGTTGTTGTGTGTTGGACGGATTTGTTTTTTGTTGTAATTTTGTCTCAGCTGACAGCTGTGGGATTTGCGAGGAGGGGAAGCACTCGGAGTTCCGAAGGCCGTTTCCCCTCCTCGCGCTCCTCCCCTCCGGCCACGGGAAACGGGCTGTTGCCCGCGTTGCGGGCAAAGCGCCTGCTGCGGACAGGCTGCTGCAAGCAGCCGCTTCCGACGCGCTTTCGCCGAAGGCGAACAGCCCGTCAGGCAGTCTTCGTCGACTGACGTTTAACACGACACAACTTCCGAGTTCCCGCCCTGAGGTTCCTCACGTTCGTCACTCAGTCTTCGTCGACTGAAGTTCAACACACCACAGCCAAGCGTGCCCAACGGAGGGGGTTCTTAGGGGGAGCGTGCGGGCTTCGCAACTTTGAGCTCGCTCCCCCTAAGGGTTTTCTCAGCTTACAAACTGAAACAAAACTACAACCAAAATCCACCCATAAAAACCATTCTACAGAGTTCTTACATCAAGAACGATAATCCGCATTGATCTTTATGTAATCATAGGTGAGGTCGCATCCCCATGCAGTTGCGGATGCATCTCCCATCTTCATATCCGCAATGGCTGTCACTGCCTCTTCGGAGAGGATCTTAGTAGCTTCCTCCTCGCTGTAGCCTGTAGAAACTCCATTTTCAATGATCTTGATCTTTCCTGCTTTGCTCTCAAAGTAAAGATCTACCTTTTCCGGATCGAACTGAACGCCGGAGTAGCCGAGGGCGCAGAGGATTCTTCCCCAGTTTGCATCGTGACCATAAATGGCTGCCTTTGTTAAGGAAGATGTTACTACGGATTTACTTAAGGTTACGGCTTCTGCCTTGGTGGCTGCGCCGATGACCTTGACCTCGAAGAGTGCAGTTGCACCTTCTCCGTCACCTGCGATCTTTTTGGCAAGAGTTGTGTTTACGTAGTTAAGAGCCTTTTTGAATTCTTCATAATCTGCGTTTTTCTCTGTGATCTTCGGATTGCCGGCCTGTCCGTTTGCAAGGAGGAGGACGGTATCGTTTGTGGAGGTATCTCCGTCAACGGATACCATATTGTAGGTGTCCTTGATATCCTCACTGAGTGCTTCCTGAAGAAGCTCCTTGGTGATATCCACATCACTGGTGATAAATCCAAGCATCGTGCACATGTTGGGGTGGATCATTCCGGAGCCCTTGCACATACCGCCTACCGTTACGGTTTTTCCACCGATCTCGATCTCTACCGCTGCCTCTTTCTTCTCGGTATCTGTTGTCATGATGGCTTTTGCTGCCTCAAGGCCTGCCTCGCGGCTTCCCTCAAGCTTCGGTGCCATGGCTTTTACTCCGTTTGCGATACGGTCAATAGGAAGCTGCATTCCGATAACACCTGTGGATGCTACCAGAACACTATCCTCCGGGATCCCAAGGCTTTCGGATGCTGCCTTGGCTGTTTCCCTGCAATAGCCAAATCCTTCCTCACCGGTACATGCATTGGCGATTCCGCTGTTGCAGATCACGGCTCTTGCGCCCTGATGATTATATACAATGTCCTGATCCCATCTTACCGGAGCTGCTTTTACCACATTGGTTGTGAAGGTTCCTGCAGCCACACAGGGAACCTCACTGAATACCATAGCCATATCAGTACGGCCTTTATATTTGATCTCTGCTGCAGTTGACGCTGCCTTAAAACCTTTTGCGGCTGTAACGCCGCCGTCGATGATCTTCATATTATATATCTCCTCTCAACGGTGATGCCGGATCCTGTCCGCTGTACCAGATCGAATATCTCAGTCTATTCAGTCAAAATCCTTCGGCATCCACCATATTTTATTTGTGATCCGCCTGTTTTACGGGCACATCGGGATCTGTTTCAGTCCTTCGTTCTCGTCAAATCCAAACATCAGGTTCATGTTCTGAACAGCCTGTCCTGCTGCACCCTTTACCAGGTTGTCGATAGCGCCCATCATGATGACTCTCTTTGTTCTCGGATCGATCTTGAAGTTCACGTCCACAAAATTGCTGCCTTCTACATTTCTTGTCTGCGGGCATACATCCTTGTTCAGGACACGTACAAAAAACTCGTCCTTATAATATTTGTCATAGGCTGCTTTTACTTCCTCGTAGGTAACATCCCTGGTCAGGGAGGCATATGCTGTTACCAGGATTCCACGGTTCATCGGAACAAGATGTGGGGTAAAATTGATCATCACTTCCTGTCCGCATGCATATCCAAGCTGATCCTCAATCTCCGGTGTATGCCTGTGTGTGGCAACACCGTAAGCTTTGATGCTCTCGTTTACCTCGCAGTAGAGATTCGGAACCTTGGCTCCTCTTCCTGCTCCGGAGGTTCCGGACTTGGCATCAATGATAATGGTGTTCGGATTAATGAGGCCTTCCTTTAACAACGGATAAATAGACAGTGTGGAGCATGTCGGATAGCATCCCGGGTTGGCGATCAGCCTTGCATTCTTAATATCCTCACGGTTGATCTCGCAGAGACCATAAACAGCTTCCTCGATAAACTGCGGAGCCTTATGCTCGATCCCGTACCACTTCTCATATTTTTTCACATCTTTAATACGGAAATCTGCGCTTAAGTCGATCACCTTACATTTGGAAAGGATTTCTTCATTGATAAGGGATGCACAAAGGCCCTGTGGTGTTGCTGTAAAGATCACATCTACCTCATCTGCAAGTGCAGCCATGTTGTCATCCATACATTTGGCATCCACCAGCCTGAAAAAATTCTGATAAATATCTGCATACTGCTGATCTATGTAGCTTCGGGAGCCGAACCATTTAATCTCAACGTCTCTGTGTCCAAGAAGAAGTCTTACGATTTCATTTCCTGCGTATCCTGTCGCACCGATAATTCCTGCTTTAATCATCTTTTACATTCCTCCTCTGCCGTTTTTCCTACGGCTTAATACCCCCTGCAGAAGCGTTTGCTATTCTTATTTATGCCTCTTTTTTATGTCTTCTGATATCTGAATCTTCTGCAAAGGTCAGACAGACATCTTAAACCTGTCCGTACTGCCAGTTCATATGTCCGCCTTGTCAATGGATAGATTATACATCTTATCTGCATATTATGCAATAGTCATTTTTTTGATTTTTCACGGCCTTTTCTGTTTTTCCTGTATTTTCTTATAATAACGCCTACTTCCAGATGTATTTTTATGCAAAATTTTTTTCATATTTTTCAAATTATCTCTTGCATATTTATAAAATCTGGTGTATATTAAGCCATGTCGACAGGACAGCCGAAAATTTTGTTTTGTTGTACATGAATATTTATTCACTCTGGTAAAGTTGTAAAACGGTATAATTTTTTCCAGATAACGTAAAAAAATCCACCGTCCCGGAAATGTCCGGAGCGATACAAAATCAAAAAAATCCCAGGAGGACATATATTATGAAAGAAAAAGTTGTTTTAGCGTATTCCGGTGGTCTTGATACCACAGCCCTGATCCCGTGGCTGAAAGAAACCTTTGATTACGACGTTGTCTGCTGCTGTGTAAACTGCGGACAGGGAAACGAGCTGGACGGTCTTGAGGAAAGAGCAAAAATGTCCGGTGCTTCCAAATTATATATCGAGGATATCGTTGATGAATTCTGCGATGACTTCATCATGCCATGTGTAGAGGCTGGTGCTGTATACGAGCATTCCTATCTTCTCGGAACTTCCATGGCTCGTCCGGTCATTGCCAAGAAACTGGTTGAGATCGCACGTAAAGAGGGTGCCGTTGCTATCTGCCACGGTGCTACCGGTAAAGGAAATGACCAGATCCGTTTCGAGCTTGGCATCAAGGCTCTTGCTCCGGACATCAAGATCATTGCTCCATGGCGTATGACAGATCTGTGGACCATGCAGTCCCGTGAAGATGAGATTGAGTTCTGTAAGGCTCATGGCATCACTCTTCCATTTGATGCAAGCCACAGCTACAGCCGTGACAGAAACCTCTGGCACATCAGCCATGAGGGACTCGAACTTGAGGATCCATCCCAGGCTCCGAACTATGATGACATGCTTGTATTAAGCGTAACACCTGAGAAAGCCCCGGATAAAGAAACTGAGATCACCATGACATTCGAGCAGGGTGTTCCGAAAACACTCAACGGAAAAGCAATGAAGGTTTCCGAGATCATCACAGAGCTGAACAAGCTTGGCGGCGAGAACGGCATCGGTATCGTTGATATTGTTGAGAACCGTGTTGTTGGTATGAAATCCCGTGGCGTTTATGAAACTCCTGGCGGAACGATCCTGATGGCAGCACATGACCAGCTTGAGGAACTGATCCTTGACCGTGAGACAATGGAAGCCAAGAAAAAACTTGGCAGCCAGTTTGCACAGGTTGTTTACGAAGGAAAATGGTACACACCTCTCCGTGAGGCTATCCAGGCATTTGTTGAGTCTACTCAGAAATATGTTACCGGCGAGGTTAAATTCAAGCTTTACAAAGGAAACATCATCAAGAATGGTACAACCTCTCCGTACAGCCTTTACAATGAGTCTCTCGCTTCCTTCACAACCGGTGATATGTATGATCACCATGATGCAGACGGATTCATCACTCTGTTCGGTCTGCCGCTGAAGGTTCGTGCCATGAAGCTTGCAGAAGTTAAGAATAACCAGAATCAGAACTGATCTTGCCGGATATTGCTCCGACAGATCATAAAAATGCCCCGGGAAGCTATATAAGTTCCCCGGGGTCTTTTGTTATGTACTGCTTTGATCTTATAATAGATTTGATCACATAATATCTAATAAACGAAAGGTTTTTTATCATGAACTCACAGAAAATGCCTCTGAAAAATTCTCTCTGCCTGCTTCTGGCCGCAACGATCTGGGGAATCGCCTTCGTTGCCCAGAGTGTAGGCATGGAATATGTTGGCCCCTTCACCTTCAACGGCGTCCGTTCCCTGATCGGTGCCGCTGTCCTGGTTCCGGTGCTCTTTATCCTGAACCGTTCCGGAAATAAATCCTCTGCTGCCACAGATTCCGCAATACCGGAATCCTCATCAACACTTTCAGAAAAAGCTGTATCCGCCACTCCATATAACAGCCGTGACCTGTGGCTGGGCGGCATTGCCTGCGGATCCGCTCTTTTTGCTGCGAGCAGCTTCCAGCAGTTTGGTATCCAATACACAACTGTAGGAAAAGCCGGCTTCATCACCGCCTGCTACATTGTCATCGTCCCGATCATCGGAATTTTCCTGAAAAAGAAATGCAGTCCCTTTATATGGGCAGCCGTTGTCATGGCACTGGCCGGGCTTTATCTTCTCTGCATCACAGACGGATTTTCCATTGGCCTCGGAGATATTCTTATGCTGGTATGTGCTTTTCTCTTTTCCCTGCACATTCTGGTCATTGACTATTTTTCTCCGAAGGCAGACGGTGTAAAGCTTTCCTGTATCCAGTTTCTGGTCTGCGGGATCCTGTCCATGATCCCGGCACTTATTCTGGAACATCCGCAGATTTCTTCCATTCTCACTGCCTGGCTGCCGATCCTGTATGCCGGTGTAATGTCCTGCGGTGTTGCCTACACCCTGCAGGTCGTAGGCCAGAAAAATGTGAATCCCACAGTTGCTTCTCTGATCCTTTCTCTTGAATCCTGCATCTCCGTGCTTGCAGGCTGGGTGCTCCTGGATCAGAAGCTTACCATAAAAGAGCTCCTTGGATGTGTCATCATGTTTGCAGCCATCATCCTGGCACAGCTGCCGGAAAAAGAAAATAAATAAAAAACAGGCAGCCGGTTTGGTATTTTACCTTCCGGCTGCCTGTCTGCATGCATGTTTCTTATTCTGCTGCTTCTTCCTTCTTAATGAAGTTATTATAATGTGCCTTGATCTTATCAAAGCTCTCCTGGCTGATGTCGTGCTCCATCTTGCAGGCATCCTCCATTGCAATCTCGGCCGGAACCCCAAGTCCCTCCAGCATCCTGGCAAGAACAATGTGACGCTCATAAATCTGATTGGCGATCTCTGCCCCCTTCTCCAGAAGTGTCACGGTACCGTAACGGTCCATAGCAATATAACCATCCTCACGAAGAAGCTTCATTGCGTGACTGACGCTTGGCTTGGAAACACCAAGTCTGGTCGCAATATCAATAGAACGGACTCCTCCACCTTTTTTGGATAAAACCAGAATTGATTCAAGATAATCCTCTGCTGACTGTCTGATCTCCATACAAAATCCTCCCTGCAAAAATTTAACTCTATATAGACCCTCTGAAGGGATCTGAATCCCATTCCTTCCCTGTTCTACAGGCAAATATTAACTTTTAATATACCGCTTAAAGGATGTTGTGTCAAGCATTTCGTACATGTTTATCTTGACATTAAAAATAATTTCCCCGATAATAGTAGCTGAACAATACAGCTGTTCTATAGCAGCCCGGAATCCTTTCCAGTGGTGCTGTCTTTTTGAACAGTAAAGAAAGGAGATTTTTTATGCTCAAAACCCTTCTGGCCCAGGTCAGGGAGTTTAAAAAGGCATCGTTTCTCACGCCTTTTTTCATGATCCTGGAAGTTCTCTTTGAGACTCTGATTCCCCTGGCCATGGCTTCCATCATTGATAAGGGTGTGGAAGCCGGAAATATCGGCCATATCTATCGGATGGGTGCAGTTATGGTAGTTCTTGCCCTGTGCGGACTCTGGTCCGGCGTCATGGGAGGAAAATACGGAGCACTGGCCTCCACAGGCTTTGCCAGAAACCTCCGAAAAGCCATGTACACCAACATCCAGACCTTTTCTTTTTCCAACATCGACAAATACAGCACTGCCGGCCTGATCACCCGTCTTACCACAGATGTGACCAACCTGCAGAACGCTTATCAGATGATCCTTCGTATGTGTACCCGTGCACCGGCCAGTCTGATCTGTGCCATGGTCATGGCATTTCTTATCAATGCAAAGCTTGCAAGCATCTATCTTGTCGCTGTTATCTTCCTCGGAGGCTGTCTGATCTTTATCATGCAGAAGGCCACTGTATACTTCCAGGCCGTATTCCGTAAATACGACGATCTGAACGCAAGTGTCCAGGAAAACATCGGCGCTGTGCGTGTGGTCAAGGCCTATGTCCGCGAAGACTACGAGATCAGTAAATTCCAGAAAGCCTGCAACAAAGTATACGAAATGTTCTTAAGTGCTGAGAAGATCGTTGTCATGAACATGCCCCTGATGCAGTTTACCGTTTATGCCTGTATCCTGGGGATCAGCTGGCTCGGCGCCAAAATGATCGTAGGCAGCTCCCTTACTACCGGTGAGCTTATGAGCCTTCTCACCTACTGCATGAACATTCTCATGAGCCTTATGATGCTTTCCATGGTTTTTGTTATGGTGACAATGAGTATTGCCAGCGCAGAGCGTGTTACGGAAGTTATCAATGATACTGCTGACATCACAGATCCGGAAGATCCGGTAACAGATGTCCCTGACGGAAGTATCGTCTTCGATCATGTGAATTTCAGCTATAAGAAAGACAGTCAGGAACCCGTTCTGAAGGATATCAATATCTCGATCTGCTCCGGCGAGACCATAGGGATCATCGGCGGTACCGGAAGTGCAAAATCCAGCCTTGTCAACCTGATCAGCCGTCTTTATGACGTAACGGATGGTTCTGTTTCCGTAGGAGGCATCGACGTCCGTAAATACCATCTGGAATCTCTCAGAAATCAGGTTTCCGTTGTTCTTCAGAAAAATGTACTTTTCTCAGGAACCATTCTGGAAAATCTCCGCTGGGGTGACAAAAATGCCACAGAGGAGGAATGCCGCCGCGCATGCCAGCTTGCCTGTGCCGATGATTTCATCGAAAAAATGCCGGACAAATACAACACCTTCATTGAACAGGGCGGCTCCAATGTTTCCGGAGGCCAGAAGCAGCGTCTCTGTATCGCCCGTGCTCTTCTGAAGAAGCCAAAGATACTGATCCTGGATGACTCCACCAGTGCAGTAGATACTGCCACAGACGCAAGGATCCGCCGTGCTTTTGCTGAAGAGATCCCGGATACCACCAAGCTGATCATCGCACAGCGTGTTTCCAGCATCCAGAATGCGGACCGGATCATCGTTATGGATAACGGGGAGATCAACGGTTTTGGTACCCACGAGGAGCTTCTTAAGACCAACGCCATTTATCAGGAAGTATTTCATTCACAGACCGGCGGTGCCGGTGATTTTGACGAGGGAGGTGAGCCGGCTTGAAAAAACAGAACATGAAAGGCCCGGGCGGTCCTGGCCCAAAGGGTATGGGAACACCGGAACAGCCGGGAAAGCTTCTGGGACGCCTTGCCCGTTATATCTTTAAAAACTACAGTATCCATATCGTGATCGTGGTGATCTGCATTTTTGTCAGTGTTCTTGCCAATGTACAGGGAACCATGTTCATGAAAACCCTGATCGACCAGTACATCACACCTCTTCTCTCAGCAGATACACCGGATTTCGGGCCTCTGGCTGCAGCCATCGCACGTGTGGCATGCTTTTACGCCATTGGTGTTATTGCCACCTATACTTATAACCGTATCATGATCAATGTTTCCCAGGGAACCTTACGTAACCTCCGAAACGATATGTTTGCAACGATGGAAACGCTTCCCATCAAATATTTCGACACTCACGCACACGGTGATATCATGTCCATCTACACCAACGACATTGATACCCTGCGCCAGATGATCAGCCAGAGCTTTCCGCAGCTGCTTTCCAGTGTGATCACCATCGTCAGCGTTCTTGTAAGTATGCTGATCCTGAATGTTCCGCTTACTGTAGTTACCCTGCTTATGGTTGCCATTATGATGACTGCCAGCCGGAAGCTTGCAGGCTTAAGCGGAAAATATTTCCTGGAGCAGCAGACCAACCTTGGTATTGTCAATGGTTATATCGAAGAGATGATGGAGGGTCAGAAGGTTGTCAAGGTCTTCTGCCATGAGGACGAAAGCATCCGGAAATTCGATGAACTGAACGACCAGCTTTTCACCAGCGCAGACAATGCCAACCGTTTCGCCAACATCCTGATGCCTGTGGTCGCACAGCTTGGAAATGTCAGCTATGTGATCTGTGCCATGGTGGGCGGTATCCTTGCCATCAACGGCATTGGCAGCTTCACACTTGGCGGGCTTGCCAGCTTCCTGACCTTCAATAAGAGTTTCAACATGCCTATCAACCAGGTCAGCCAGCAGTTCAACAGTATTGTTATGGCTCTTGCAGGTGCAAAACGTATCTTTGATCTTCTGGATGAAAAGCCAGAAGTGGATGAAGGCTACGTTACTCTCGTCAATGCAAAAGAGGAAAATGGTGTTCTTACCGAATCCGACAAACGTACCGGCCGCTGGGCATGGAAGCATTTCCACAAAGCTGAGGGTACCACTGATTATATCGAGCTGAAGGGTGATATGGTCCTGGAGGATGTAGACTTTGGTTATAATTCCAACAAGATCGTTCTCCATGACATCAACATGTATGCACAGCCAGGCCAGAAGATCGCTTTTGTAGGCTCTACCGGCGCCGGAAAAACCACCATCACCAATCTTCTGAACCGTTTTTACGACATTCAGAAGGGTAAGATCCGTTATGACGGCATCAACATCACCAAGATCAAAAAAGATGATCTCAGACGCTCCATGGGCATCGTTCTTCAGGATACCAACCTGTTCACAGCAACCGTTATGGAAAATATCCGCTACGGAAAGCTGGATGCCACAGATGAGGAGGTTATCGCAGCAGCAAAGCTTGCCAACGCCGACGGTTTCATCCGCAGGCTTCCGCAGGGTTATAATACCCTTCTTCGCGGGAACGGTGCAAACTTAAGTCAGGGCCAGAGGCAGCTTCTCTCCATTGCCCGTGCAGCCGTTGCAGACCCACCCGTCCTGATCCTGGACGAGGCCACCAGCTCCATTGATACCCGTACCGAAAAGCTTGTACAGGATGGTATGGATAAGCTGATGGAAGGCAGGACGACCTTTGTGATCGCCCACAGACTTTCCACAGTACGCAACAGTGACTGCATCATGGTCCTGGAGCAGGGACGCATCATCGAGCGTGGTTCCCACGAGGAACTGCTTGCACAGAAGGGCCGGTATTATCAGCTGTATAACGGCTGATCCAGGCTCACAGTTATTTTCAATCTAAAATATTCAATACAAAAAACATGCAGGTTGTATCTTTCACGATAGTCCTGCATTTTTTTTTATGCTATAATCTTTGATTGAAATCTATTTTTCCGGAAAGGAGTCTCCGTATTTTTATATATGAAACAAACTGAAGAATATTACTACGGCAGAATGCCGAAAGATAAACAAAACGTGTACCGTGCAATGCTTCATGGGCTTATGGAGCTTTCTGATGAGTTCCTGATCCCGCAGGTACCAACCACCGATGGAAACTGGCTCTATGATGTATTTTTCCAGCTTCGTCTTGATCACCCGGAGATTTTCTGGGCTGTGGGGTTTAAATACCGTTATTACAAGGACTCGCCAAATCTGATACTGATTCCTGAATACATCTTCGACAAAAATAAAATCCGGGAGCACCAGAAAGCCATGGGCGCCCGCGTAGACAAGCTTGTGCGCCCCGCCATGAAGTTTTCCGAGTGGGATAAGGAAAAATATGTCCATGACTTCATCTGCGAAAATATCCGCTACGACAAGCTGAAAAAGCCATATTCCCACGAGATCATCGGGCCTCTGGGCCATGGTGTCGGTGTCTGCGAGGGAATTGCCAAATCTGTAAAGGTCCTCTGTGATACTCTCGGTGTGTGGTGTATTATCGCCATCTGTGGGAACAATCCGGAAAAAGGGATCAAATACCGTCATACCTGGAACATTGTCCGGATCAACGGACAGTACTATCACCTGGACGCCACCTTCGACAATACTCTGGGCAAAAGCGAAGATGGTTCCGTCAGCATCCGCTATGATTATTTCAACCTGGATGACAAAAATATCTTCCGGGACCACGAGCCTCTGATTGCTCCGGCCCCTCCCTGCCCGGACGGAAATCACTTCTACTACCGCGAGAAAAAGCTGTCCTTCACAAAGCCGGAGGACGTATACAAACGTGCCCTCCAGGCTGCCAAAAAGAGCCGTGAATTCACGTTTCACTGGAGAGGCGGTTATCTCACCCGCGAGATCCTGTCCGACCTTGTAGACCAGATCCAGGCCGCCGGAAAGACCCGAGACAAAAAAGCCATCATCACCCTCAACTGGCCCCAGGCTGTACTACGGTTTCATTTTGTGGAACAGCATGCGGAAGGAAAGGTGTTTATTGAGGAAGTGAATGAAGGGGAAAAATTGTAAAGTCATTCATAAAATTTCCACATCAAAATGCCACAGATGCATCAGTAATGATCTGTGGCATTTTATTATGAACATTATTCTGAAAATACAAAAGACCTTCTATAAAATCAAATTTACAGAAAGTCTCTCAGCTATAGCGATGCGCTAATTTCCCGGATCGCTATGATGCGGATAACAGGACTTGAACCTGCACGGTTGCCCACTGGTACCTAAAACCAGCGCGTCTGCCAATTCCGCCATATCCGCATATTCAATTATGTTTTCATCCTGTCTGATGATAAAAAAATAACGGAAAGCAAATGCTTTCCGCTAATGAGGCATCGGGGATTCGAACCCCGGACAACTTGATTAAAAGTCAAGTGCTCTACCGACTGAGCTAATACCCCATAAAAAAGGACTGGGCTAGCTGGATTCGAACCAGCGAATGCAGCAGTCAAAGTGCTGTGCCTTACCGCTTGGCGATAGCCCAATGGGCGAAGGGTGGATACAGGGATTCGAACCCTGGGCCTCCAGAGCCACAATCTGGCGCGCTAACCAACTGCGCTATACCCACCACAACGTGCCTGAAGGGATTCGAACCCCCGACCCACGGCTTAGAAGGCCGTTGCTCTATCCAGCTGAGCTACAGACACATGCTCTCTTCTCAGAGAAGCGGGTGATGGGAATCGAACCCACGTATCCAGCTTGGAAGGCTGGTGTTCTACCATTGAACTACACCCGCATGCTTGCGGTAATAAGTTTACAGCAGTCGGGGTGACAGGATTCGAACCTGCGGCCTCCTGGTCCCAAACCAGGCGCTCTAGCCAAACTGAGCCACACCCCGATGTACCATTTACTTATGGTTTTTATTAAGTTGTTGTCGCCTTCGTTTGTGTTTCGTTTTCGTTTCCTGCCTGACGACAAGTGATATTATATTATAGCAATCTACAAATGTCAACACCTTTTTTGAATTTTTTTAAAAAAACTTTTTTTCACGTTTTTTCCGCCTATTTAAAGGTTTTCTTGTCATTTGTGACTGGCTTATGGTATCATGAAACCATAATTTAAGTCAAGAAAAAAAGCAAACAATAAGGAGATGTTTTTACATGGATATAAAATTATTTCAGCAGAAGCTTAATGACATCTGTGCCATCGCTGAGGAAAACAATAAGCAGCTCTCCCAGCAGCAGATCCGTGACCATTTCGATGAATCGGATCTGAGCACTTCACAGCTTGTAAAGATCCTGCAGTATCTCAAATTAAAAGGGATCACCATCGAAGGCACCGATGAGGGCACCGGTGCTGACAGAGCAGATGCTGTTTCATCCGAATCCCAGGGCAAGGAAGAGCTTCCGGGTACCCGTGCTGCTCTTACTGCCGAGGAACAGGCTTATCTCAGTGACTATATGGAAAGCTTTTCCCCGGAGGGACTTGATCCGGACGATCTTGCTTCCCTCTTTCAGGCCTTTGCAAAGGGAGACACTGCTGCCGAAGGTGCACTGACACAGTTCTACATGGCTCAGGCAGCCCAGATGGCCGCTGAACTGAACTGTGAGGAAATCCACCTGGCCGATCTCATTCAGGAGGCAAATCTGGCCCTTCTGGCGTCTCTCAAAGAGACAGACCCACAGGAGAAAAACGATACCTGGATGCGTGGTCGTATCCGCAGCGGAATCCTTCATGCCATCGAGGAACAGACACAGCAGAAATTCCGTGACGACTATCTGGTATCCAAGGTAGAAAACCTGGAGGCTGCGGTCAAAGAACTCACAGACGATGATGACGCCACTAAATTCACCATTGATGAGCTTGCCGTGATCCTGGATATGAATGTGGATGAGATCCGGGATGTACTTCGCCTTACCGGCGATGATAAATAAAGCTTTCTTCATATGCTTCACAAAAACGGGCCTGACATAGCTTGTCAGACCCGTAATCTTAATATTCTTTATGCTTTTTCTTCCCGTTTCAGCTCCGCCGGTTCTGCCAGATGAATCTTGCCTTCCCGAAATATGTGGATAAATACCTCCGCCATATCCGGATCGAACTGTTTTCCTTCCTCTTCTCTTATGATCCGAAGAGCTTTTTCCACCGGCATCAGTTCCTTATAACAACGTTTGGATGTCATGGCATCAAAGGAATCTGCGATGCAGAGGATCCTTGCAGATGCCGGGATATCTTCTCCCGCGATTCTCCTTGGATAGCCGTTTCCGTCATAACGTTCGTGATGACCGATAACTGCAGGGATAACATAATCCAGTGACGGAAGGTGGCGGATGATCCCGATGGATGCTTCCACATGACCTTTCATGATCTCATACTCTTCATCCGTAAGCTTGCCTTCTTTGTTCAGGATATGCTCCGGAATCCCGATCTTTCCAACATCATGAAGAAGCGCCGCCTGACGGATGATCTCCACCATTTCCGTTGTATAGTTCAGCGCCTTCGCAAGACTCGTTGCGTAATAAGCCACATTGTTGGAATGTCCGAAGGTATAATGATCTTTGGTATCAATGGCTGCAGTCAGCGCATAGATCGTGGATTCATAGGACTGATAAATATGTTCATGATCAGATTTCTTTCCCGCATTTTCTTCATCCAGGCTTTCCTTCAGCATGGTGTCAAAAATCTCGATGCCGTTTTTACCGCTGCGCTTTACATGATATACTGCCAGATCCGCATTATCCAGAAGCTCCTTTGCTGAGCGGGCTGCATAAGGTGCCGCACTGATCCCCACACTTACCGTAAGGATCTTCAGCTTGTAGTCTGCAGAATCGTTGCGCATATACAGAATCTGCTTCTGTATGGATTCTGCCAGATTTCTGGCGGAAAATACATCGTAATTTGGCATCAGGACCGCAAATTCCTTGGCACTGTGACGTGCCACATATCCCTGTTCTCCCACACTTGCATGGATGATATCTGCCACCTTTCGAAGTGCAACATCTCCCTGCTGATTTCCGTACAGCTGATTGTACAGCTTGAAATCATCAATATTGAACAGGATCAGTGCAAGCGAACCCTCTTTATTTTTTCCGTATTCCTCATCCAGGATCTCATAAAAATATTTCCGGTTCAGAAGGCCCGTCAGTTCATCGGTCCTTGCCTCAGTCCATGCCGCCTCATAGAGTCTGGCATTTTTGACGGCAATGGAAGCTACCGAGCTGACCGAAGACAGCATGGCAAGGTCATTATGGTTCAGGTTCCTGTGTCCGTCACCGGAAATCGCAATGATCCCGGCCAGATCATCATTTTGTCGAAGACCTGCACAGTATTCGATACCCAGCTCTGAAAACATATGTTTCTCCGATTCCCACATGGATTTGTAGGCTGTGGAAGAACGAAAATCCCGGATCACCACACAGTCCTCATTTCTGGTAAGCCAAGTAACCACCGGATTATCCGCTTTCAGCGAAAAGGTCAGGTCGTTCAACGGACGGTTGCTGTAAACAGCCTGATATTCCCCTGATTTTTTGTCTTTCAGGCAAATATAGATCCGTCCTGCATTGGTAGTTTCCTTCAGCACATTTACCGTATTACGCAGGATTTCTCCTACCCGGAGCGTCCTGGATACTGACTGGCTGAAATCTTTCAGCTCCTGAGACTGCTGGATCTCTTTTTTGATAAAAACATTGTTCATCAGACATTTCCACAGCACTATGACCAGCCATGCAGATATGAGAAAAACGAAAGAAAAGATCAGCACATGATACTCACTGGCTGCAGGGAGCAGCATTCGGATATAGTTCATCAGATACGGTGAAAGATTGATAAACAGTACTACCGTCAGAACCACTCCCACACCAAAGCAAACCCCATCTGACGCAAGACGGCGCATCTGGAACAGCCGTCTTCTGGTCAGTGCATAAAGCATCAGGACAGCATTGATCAGACCGCTGACAATATCGATGGGGAATCCGGAAAATGCCGGCACTGCCAGCGCAAGGTTTCCCACAAAAATGATCAGTATCCCCACAAGGATCGGTTCGATCTGTTTGCGGTATTCGGGGTGTCTCCGGCATCCGCGGTACATGGTAATAAAAATCTGGATAATGGTGATCCCTGCTACCACAAAGAACAGAAGGAACCAGGGGGTGATCTTATAAACAAAATGCGCACCACCGTTTTTACGGATCAGATCTGGCCAGCGCAGGATGATCCCGCCCGGGATGTTGATCACAAAAAGCAGCAGCATCAAAAGCAATGGGATTCTGCTTTTTCTGCCCATACGCACTCCCATGAATGCGCTGATGAATACATAATAAAAATATGGCAGAAACAGGATTCCTGCCAGAGACACATAATACCACAGGATGTAAGAGGGTCCTGCTTCCATACGCATCAGAAAAGAGCCCAGCGTCCAGCAGAGCATTCCTCCCAGCACACACATGAAGCTGTTGATGATCCGGCTGCGCTTACCAGCCAGAAGAGTCAGTATCATAAATGTATAGAAAAAAACTGAAATGATTGAAAATGATATATAGCTTTCCATAGTTACTTCCTCATATTCCCGAATCCGATCTCATCCTGCAGTCTCAAAAGTTCCGCCACCTCATAATAAGGAGTGCTCATATGCCGTGGTTTCCGTCCTTTTCTGGACTCATAAAGATGAAAGGTACCACAGCGCAGGATGGTCACCACAAGGGGATCCATTCCCAGGATTTTCTTCAGATCCCGGTAATCCTGATCGATATATTTGAAATACGTGGTCAGAAGCTCTTTCAGAATGTCCGTGCTCATAGCCTGATACATCAGCGCTTCTTTTTTTACTTCTATATAAAGATGCAGATATGGGCGTTTTTTCTCATTATATTCTTTCACTGCGATCCAATCCGTAACCGGCTGCCCAGACAACTGAATCACACTTTTGATACCATTTTCCGAAATCCTGGTGAATCCTGCGATATCAATGATCCACGGAACACGATCTATGTACTCAAATCTTGGAATCTGTGTCCGGTCCTCCTGGTTGGTAAGACCCACGCACCGATACATATCTCCCACACGGTACCTGGCAAAGGCTCCGCCCTTCAGCACAGTGATCACAAGCTCATATTTCTCCCCGGGAACAACTTCATCCATAAGATAGGTCGGAGGAGTGAACGTGGGATCCTCATAATTATGGAGCATATCCTTTTCGGTGATAAATTCATAAAAGCAGGTATCCGGAAAAAAGTACATTCCGTTCCTGGTCCAGGTCTCGGTTCCTATAATAGAAGGTTCCGTTCCTGCAAAAAGCTCCATGGGCCGAACTCCCCACATTTTCTCCAGATCATCCTTATAGCACTGATTGTCGGTTCCTGCCACCATAAATCCCTTCAGGTGAAAAAGGTCTTTCGGAAGAAGCTCCCGTTTCTCCCTCTCACAGATCTTTTTGGCATTCAGGATCCTTTTCAGCATCTTTGGTTTATACTGCAAAAGTTCCGAAAAGGAGGTTTTGCTTTTTCCTGATGATACGCTTCCGGTGAGACTCTGGCTTACTGCATAAGCTACACTTCCAAGTCCGAAGAAAAATTCCACGTCCTGTTTCATGGCCATCTTAAAGCCCTCTTTGTTCCGCTCACTAAAGCTCATATTTACCGCATCTTCCACCTCAGGAAGAAAACGGATGTCGATATCTTCTTTCAGCGCCAGCGGAAAAAGGCCGGTAGCAAAAGGCAGCGGTGCCAGTCCGTAAAGGATCTTGTCCGTTTCCTCCACATCAAATTTGCCCTTTTCGCGGCTTGTAGCTAATATGAGGCAGGCAACTACATTGTTCCTGTAGGTATCCAGCATACTTCTCGTGTATGGTGCTACCTTTATCGGATGGCGCCCGCCTTCCCAGGTCGTCTGTATCCAGATGATCGGGTTCCCCGGAAGAGTTTCACTTCTCTTCTGGAGGAGCATATCCGCATAATCCTCATAAGTGGTAAGGGGTACCAGCCGGCGGAACTCGTCGATCCCGGATGGCCTCCTGCCCTTCAGAATGCTTTTGCCCAGTTCACAGTCTGACCAGAGCTGGATCTGCTCTTCCATCAGGCGATTCTGGATCTTCATGTAATCCTGCATTGTCAGATCAAGAAATCCGCAATATTCTTTCCAGATAGCATCATACTGCTGTTTTCGAAGCTTTTCGCCAAGACTCACCGCCTTTCCCCCCCTTTTCGCCACGTTTTTATACAGGCAGCTGTACTGTTTCGGTCCGGGATCAGAAAGGGAGTTGTCTGCTGATACGCTCCGTAATTACTGAATGTTTCCGGAAACACGATCCTGTCCTGGTAAAAAATGTACAATATGTTCCACACGATAAGAACCCCAAAAGCCCTCAGTGCCTTCCCGGATCCCAGAAATCCGGCCAGGCAAAAATAAAATCCGGCGAACCACAGAACGCCAGGATGTCGGCAGAGTGCATAAACACCCTCTGTATAGGCCAGCCTTTCATGATTTTCTTTGACATATGTCTCATCAAAGGGCAGCGCAAAAAACAATGTATAGATCAACAGTCCCAGAAACAGGATCGCTGCTGTCAGAAAAACAGCAGAAATAAAAAAAGAACTTCCCTGCCGCGGCCAGCAGCTCCGGATCACCAGACCTGTTGACACTGCGATCAGGAAACATCCTATGCTAAAAAACGGATGAAGAAAGCTTTTTTTCAATCGGATACTGTTATGATCATACAGGAAGCAGCATAAAAAGCCGATACTCCCTATAATAACCGCAGTCATGTGTATTTTCCCCCTTCATTTATGTAAAGCGGACCTTCCCATTCCGCTCTGATGCATTCTCAGAAACGAGACCCTTTCATAGTCAGTACCCTAAAGAATGCTCTATATTACTAAAAACAACTACTTGTTCATTATATAGCACATAGCTGACTTTCGCAATCGTTTTTGACTAATATATGCTGAATATTGGCACAAATTTTATCAATTATGACAGTTTATATGTTTTTTCTGCCAGAATCAGAGGTAACGGATCTCTACGTGCATTTCGCCCTTTCCCTCTGTCTCCATTACTGCATAGCTTGGACGGCGTCCCCGTTGTCTGGGAAAAGCCAGACTTCCGGGATTTACCAGAAGCACACCTGCTTCCTTTTCAACAACCGGCACGTGGATATGTCCGAAAAAAGCCGCATTGCATCCCCTTGAGCGGGCAGCTTCTGCCAGCTGATCAAAGGCTATGGATACACCGTAGTAATGACCGTGAGTTACCAGGATCTTATTTCCCTCGACCTCGATCACGTCTTCTCTCGGGAGATCCGAGAAAAAATCATTATTTCCGGACACAATGCTGCAGGGACATTCTGCAAGGGCTTCGATATAAAATTCTCTGCCTTCCACATCTCCGCAATGTACCAGCATGTCAAAAGGAGCCTCCCGGTTTATCACGATCTCCAGGTTTTCATCTCTTCCGTGAGTATCGCTTACGATCAGCACCTTCATACAAGCTCTTCCTTTATAAGGCAAAGAGCTTTTCCACGATGGCTGATCCTGTTCTTTTCTTCCATGGAAAGCTCTGCGGAAGTGCAACCATATTCCGGAAGATAAAAGATCGGGTCATAGCCAAAGCCATTCTCCCCTTTTTCCTCGTAGCCGATGCGGCCTTCCATGGCAGCACGGACTGTCTTTCTTCTGCCATCCGGGAAAGCTGACGCAATAGCACATACAAAACGTGCGGTACGTTTCTCATCGGGTACACCTTCCAGACGCTGGATCAGGTTTGCGTTTTTAATATGATAGGAAGTATCCTCACCCATATAGCGTGCGGAATAGATTCCAGGCTCTTTGTTCAGATAGTCGATCTCCAGACCGGAATCATCTGCCAGAACGATCTCGCCGGTCATTTTACTGATTGCTTCTGCCTTGATCATGGCATTTTCTTCAAAGCTTTTTCCGTTTTCATCAATATCCGCATGGATCCCGGCATCCTTCAGGGAAAGGATCTCCAGAGAAGGATCCGCAAGTATCCTTCGGATTTCCTTCATTTTATCCTCATTTCCGGTAGCAAAAATGATCTTTTTCATTCTTTAATACTTCCTTTCTTCGGCGGACGTGGTCCAAGAAACTGGTAATAGTAGGTTTTCATCATTCCGTTATAGATCTTACGGTTTTTATCTGCCTTTCGGCCGATATCATTCTCTGCCTTGTCATAGGCAGTGATCAGATACATGGACCAGCGATCCAGCCCCTTATAGCTTTCACCGATCTCACGGTACAGTGCAGGGAGATTGGATTTTTCTTCGATCCTCTCACCATATGGCGGATTTGTCACGATAAAACCAAAGGGTTTGGAATGGCGGAGTTCATTGACCGGGCGCTGCTGGAAATGGATCAGTTTGTCCACTCCGGCCATTTTTGCGTTGGCGCGTGCTGCCTTGATGGCAGCTGCATCGATATCAAAGCCCTGGATATCGGTTTCAATATCAAGATTTACACGTTCTCTGGCTTCTTCTCTTGCATCCTCCCAGCATTCCTTCGGGATCAGATGCTCCCAGCTCTCGGCCAGAAAATGACGGTTCAGTCCCGGTGCCATATCCGCTGCCATCATTGCCGCCTCAATAGGAAAGGTACCGCTTCCGCAGAACGGATCGACAAGAATACGATCCTTTTTCCAGGGGGTGAGCATCAAAAGAGCGCTGGCAAGAGTCTCGGTGATAGGTGCCTTGACAGTCATCTGGCGATACCCTCTCTTATGAAGGGATACTCCTGAAGTGTCGATTCCGATCAGAGCTACGTCTTTCATAAAGGCCACACGGATAGGAAATTCCGGACCGTCTTCCGGAAACCAGGAAATCCCGTAGATGCCTTTGAGACGCTCTACAATGGCTTTTTTCATAATGGACTGGATATCAGATGGACTGAAAAGCTTACTTTTGATGGAGTTTGCCTTGGCTACCCAGAATTTACCGTTTTTCGGTATGTAATTCTCCCATGGGAGAGCCTTGGTCTTTTCAAAAAGCTCATCAAAAGTCTCGGCTTTTACTTCGCCTACTTTCAGAAGCACACGTTCTGTGGTACGAAGGAACAGATTGGCGTCTGCCACACCCTGGGCATCAGCCTCAAAGGTCACTCTTCCGTCTTCCACCCTGGTCACTTCATAGCCAAGATCCAGTATTTCACGCTTCAGCACCGCCTCTGTTCCAAAATGACAGGGCGCTGTTAATTCCCACAGATTCATAAAGTGATCTCCCGTACTGTATTTCCTTCAAAATCTTTAATAGTAAAACTTCCGTTCTCAAGGATTGCATAGGTCGGCGGATTGCCTTCCTTTGGAATGGATACGGAACCTGGGTTCAGAAGGATATAATTCCCCATATTTTCTGCCTTCAGCACATGTGTATGGCCGTGGATCAGAATGTCTCCGTCCATCATCGGCGGAAGATTATCCTTATTATAGATGTGACCGTGTGTGGCATACATCGTTTTTCCCTCGATGGCAAGGATACAGTAATCTGCCATAACCGGGAAGTCCAGGACCATCTGATCCACCTCTGCCTCACAGTTTCCGCGTACTGCGTAGATCTGTTTTTTTCTCTCATTTAAAAGGCGGATGACTTCCTTTGGTGCGTATTCCTTCGGAAGGTCATTTCTTGGTCCGTGATAAAGCAGATCTCCCAGAAGCACCAGTCTCTCCGCCTTCTCCGCGTCATATGCTTCCAGCATTTTCCGGCAGTAATATGCCGAACCATGTACATCGGATGCAAACATATATTTCATAATCTTTTCTCCTTGTAATTTGTGTTGGTTTTTATCTCTGTTCTTTACATTATCATGATTTACTTTAAAATACAAGATTTGTTGTTTTATCCGCGCACAAGATTTCTCCCTCTGTAGGCGGCAAATCCACCGATCACGGATCTGGTACGGCAGCCCTGTCTTGCCAGGCTCCGGGCAGCCTGCATGCTGGCACCGCCGCGATCGCAGTAAAGTATCAGCAGTTTATCTTTGGGAAAACGGTATTTCTGATCCTGTTTTTTCTCAAGATATTCCTCCAGCTCTCTGTATGGAATATTTGCCGCGTTCCGGACATGTCCCCTTCTGTAGGCGGCAGGATCCCGGAGATCTATGATAACAGCGTCACTGCGTTCCACATAATAATCCATCATTTTTGCAGAGATAGTTTCGATCTGAAACATGGAAAAAATCTCCTCTTTTTGGTATATTATATGGAAGCTTCCGGGTGAATGTTCCCTTATATGTATTTAAGCGGGAAAAGCCATCTCTGGCTTTTCCCGCTTTTCTTATCATTTAATATCTGTCAGAGCCTCTATCCTTCTCAGAATCATATTCATCGGAAATTTTGTTTCCGTAGCTGCTTTTGGAACTGTTCCTGGAAGAATTTCCCGAACTGTTCTTAGAGCTGTTTTTTCCGCAGTTTCTGGAAGCACTTTCCCCGTGATTTTTTCCTGCATAATTAGACTCATTTCTGTCTGTTTCGTAATTTTTCGCCATTTGAATTACCTCCTGATGAAGTTGATTTTACGGCTTTCCGAAGCTTTCTGCCGCTTTTTATTACAGGAAATAGTATCCCAAAAAGTTTGGAGATTATTCGCCAAAATCATGTTGCTTTTTTTTCCAATTTATATTATAATCATTCTTGTAAAAAGAATTTACCCTTCAAAAATTTTTTTACATAACCCCTTATTTAATTATTTATACTCCCCTCGAAACACCCGGTAGCTCCCCTACCGGGTGTTTCTCTATACAAAAATAAGCCGCCGGATGACGATCACAAGGTCGCTCCGGCAGCTTGTTTTTTTATCCGTTGATCGGATTTACATGCACCATACAGTGCTTTACATTTTTGAATTTATTCTCGATCGTATGATGTACATTTTCCGCAATATCATGTGCATCGCAGAGGGAAATATTTCCATCTGCTGCGATCTCGATATCCACATACATCTTGGATCCGAAAAGACGGGTTTTAAGAAGGTCTACTCTTCTGACGCCCGGTACCTTGAGGATCTCTCTCTTCATGGATTCCTCAGTTTTTACATCACAGGAATGATCTACCATCTTGTCAATGGCATCCCTGAAAATGTCGATCGATGCCTTAGCGATCATAACGCAGATCACGATGCTGGCGATCGGATCCAGGATCGGGTATCCCAGTCTTGCACCGAAGATGCCGACAAACGCTCCGATGGAGGAAAGTGCATCTGAACGATGGTGCCATGCATCTGCCATCAGAGCTCCTGAATTAATCTTCTTTGCGGCACCTCTTGTATACCAGAACATCCACTCTTTTACCACAATGGATACCACTGCAGCAACCAGTGCAAGTGTTCCCGGAATGGCAATGGTTCCGCCGGATGTGCTTTTTACAATGTCACGGGCACCGGTAACTCCGATCCCAATACCAGTGACAAGCAGCATTCCTGCAAGAACAATAGAAGAGACACATTCCATTCTTTCATGTCCGTACTGGTGCTCTTTGTCTGATTTCTTTGCAGAAAGACGGACACCGATAATCACGATGAAGGTACTTCCCACATCTGATGCCGAATGAATGGCATCAGAGATCATTGCTCCTGAATGTGCCACAATACCGGCAACCAGTTTAAATACGGACAATAAAAGATTTACCAGGATACTGATCCCGGATACCTTCATTGCTGTCTGCTGTTCCCATGAAGCTGTTTTTTCTGTATCATGTATAATTGTTTTGTTTTCTTTGTGTTCCATAAACAGGACCTCCTTTTAATATATGATCAGGTTCTTCTTATGGCACAACATTTTCCGTGAAAAAACCGGCGGTTCCTTCACTACTCGCTGCAGTGCGATTTCCGCCGGTGTTCTTTCTTTTCTGTATAGGGATATCCCAGCTTCTACCTTCTGTTCCATCCATATTTTTGCAGTAAAAAAGACATACCTGCGAAACATACACTGTCCCGCAGATATGTCTGAAAGCAAAGTCACATTCTGCTTCACCTCATATTCCGTGAATGCAGGTTCTTTGCAATTACGTTTAAATCCATATCCGCTGCCGCTTCCTGCGGCCCGGCCCCATGCCTTCGGATAAATATTTTCGATTCCGAAAAGCATCGCCTGCTCAGTTTGTACTGTTGATCTCGCATCCTGTTCGAATGTAATGCAGTGCAAAGAGAATTGCAGTCTTACGGGTCTCCCGTCCGACTTCTCAGCAAGGATACACCATGAACGCTCTGTTAGTCAAGTCAAAGTTTTTTATTTTACAGGTAGATATCTTCAACTTTCTGTTTATTCCATGTCTGAAAACATGCTTCGCACTGCACAGCTCTATATCAAATAACAGATCCGCAGTTGTTTGTCAAAAAACCGGGAGCGAATAAATCCGCTCCCGGTTAAGTCTACGATCTGTATTCTGTTGAAATGAATGATTATGCCTGAGGACCAGCTGCAACGAGTGCTTTACCAGCCTCATTTCCCTCATACTTAGCAAAGTTCTTAACAAATCTTGCAGCAAGATCTTTAGCCTTTGTCTCCCACTCTGCAGCATCTGCATATGTGTCACGTGGGTCAAGGATTGCAGGATCTACGCCCGGAAGCTCTGTCGGAACCTCGAAGTTGAAGAATGGGATCTTCTTTGTAGAAGCTTTAAGGATAGATCCGTCAAGGATAGCATCGATGATACCACGAGTATCTTTGATGGAGATACGTTTTCCTGTTCCATTCCATCCTGTGTTAACGAGGTATGCCTTCGCACCGCTCTTCTCCATTCTCTTAACGAGCTCCTCAGCATATTTTGTCGGATGAAGCTCAAGGAATGCCTGTCCGAAGCATGCGGAGAATGTAGGAGTAGGCTCTGTGATTCCACGCTCTGTACCAGCAAGTTTAGCTGTGAATCCGGAAAGGAAGTAGTACTGTGTCTGCTCCGGTGTCAGGATAGATACTGGAGGAAGTACGCCGAATGCATCTGCGGACAGGAAGATAACCTCTTTCGCTGCCGGTGCAGAAGATACAGGGCGAACAATGTTCTCGATGTGGTTGATCGGGTAGGAAACACGTGTGTTCTCTGTTACGCTCTTATCAGCGAAGTCGATCTTGCCCTCAGCATCAAGTGTTACGTTCTCAAGAAGAGCGTTTCTCCTGATCGCATTGTAGATGTCCGGCTCAGACTCTTTGTCAAGGTTGATAACCTTAGCGTAGCATCCACCCTCGAAGTTGAATACTCCGTTGTCATCCCAGCCATGCTCGTCATCACCGATCAGGAGACGCTTAGGATCTGTGGAAAGTGTTGTCTTACCTGTTCCGGAAAGACCGAAGAAGATTGCTGTGTTCTCTCCGTTAAGGTCTGTGTTTGCAGAGCAGTGCATGGAAGCGATGCCCTTAAGCGGCAGATAGTAGTTCATCATGGAGAACATACCTTTCTTCATCTCTCCGCCGTACCATGTATTAACGATAACCTGCTCACGGCTTGTAATGTTGAACATTACAGCTGTCTCAGAGTTCAGTCCTAATTCTTTATAGTTCTCAACTTTAGCCTTGGATGCGTTGTAAACAACGAAATCCGGCTCAAAGTTCTCAAGCTCCTCAGCTGTCGGCTGAATGAACATGTTTGTTACGAAGTGTGCCTGCCATGCAACCTCAACGATGAAACGGATAGCCATACGTGTGTCTTTGTTAGCTCCGCAGAATGCATCTACTACGAAAAGTTTCTTGTTGGAAAGCTCCTTCTTGGCAAGATCTTTAACTGCATTCCATGCTTCCTGAGTTGCCGGATGGTTATCGTTCTTGTACTCATCGGATGTCCACCAAACTGTGTCCTTGGAGTTCTCATCCATAACGATGTATTTGTCTTTAGGGGAACGTCCTGTGTAGATACCTGTCATTACATTGACAGCACCAAGCTCACTGACCTGACCCTTCTCAAATCCTTCAAGCTCCGGTTTGGTCTCTTCCTCAAATAATGTCTCGTAGGAAGGATTGTACACGATCTCAGTTGTTCCGGTAATACCATACTTTGTTAAATCGATTTTTGCCATCTTAACATTTACCTCTCTTCTTTAATAGTAATTATGATAGCCACCTACTGCTGCAGGTTTTTGTCATCCTGCCATAGGAATTGGTCATTCCAACATCCCTATCCACAATTATACATAAATTGTACGTAAAAGCAACCAAAAAAATTCATTTTCCGCAAAAAAATGATAAATCTTTAACAGTGACGTTTTAGTACTGTCAGATTTTATTTCATCTACACTTGACTTTTTCAGAATAATGGCTACAATATATCTGATTATAGTTATTATATATATTTATAATAATAACTATACTATTTTAATATATAGAAAGAAGTGATTTCTGTGTCAGATATTCCGGTTAAACGTAATCATATGAAAATCCCCTGGCACAACTACGTAAGCGCCAGGAACAGCC
Source organism: Blautia sp. NSJ-140 (assembly GCF_022868965.1). Lineage (NCBI taxonomy): Bacteria > Bacillati > Bacillota > Clostridia > Lachnospirales > Lachnospiraceae > Blautia > Blautia sp. NSJ-140. The sequence goes on from NZ_JALIFS010000001.1 coordinate 118,324, forward strand.
AGCCCATCACCGAGGCTTCTCTTTCCGAAAAAGCTTCCCTGATCGGCCGTACAGGCATGATGCTTCTCTCCTGTGGGACCGGTGCCTGGCGGGTACGGAGTTCCATGAATACATTGTCAGAAGCACTTGGCATCACCTGCTCCGCAGATATCGGACTAATGTCTATAAGCTACACCTGCTTTGACGGTGAGAGCAGTTTTTCCCATGCACTTAGTCTGACTACCACCGGCGTAAATACTTCCAGACTGAACAGGCTGGAACATTTTGTCAGTGATTTTCCTGTGGAGGGTATCCATATGAGCGGTGAAGCACTGCACAGTCAGTTAGATGAGATCGAGCGGATCCACGGGCTTTATTCCCCTGCAGCCCTGGGACTGGCTTCTGCACTGGCCTGTAGTGCATTTACTTTTCTTCTGGGCGGTGGCCCGCTGGAAATGATCCTGGCTTTTGCAGGCGCAGGCATCGGAAACGCCATCCGCTGCAAGCTTGGCAAGCATCATTTTACTCTGTTTATGTGCATTGCAGTTTCTGTTTCCTCCGCCTGTCTTGTATATGCAGGCTTCCTGAAGCTGGCAGAGCTTCTGTTCCACATTTCCGTCCAGCATGAGGCCGGGTACATCTGTTCCATGCTGTTTATCATTCCGGGCTTTCCGTTTATCACAAGCGGGATCGACCTTGCCAAGCTGGATATGCGTTCCGGTCTGGAACGACTGGCCTACGCCATTATTGTTGTAATGGTGGCTGCTGTCTCTGCCTGGCTGATGGCACTGCTTCTTCATCTGAAGCCTGTGGATTTCCTGCCTCTGGAGCTTTCGGCAGCTCAGAGGATCCTGTTCCGGCTTCTGGCAAGCTTCTGCGGGGTATTCGGCTTTTCAGTCATGTTCAACAGTCCTGTGCGGCTAGCCGCAGCTGCCGCCTTCATCGGCGCACTGTCCAACACTTTGCGTCTGGAGCTTGTTGATCTTGCCGGTTTCCCACCTGCTGCCGCGGCTTTTTTCGGAGCACTGACAGCCGGACTTCTGGCCTCCCTCATCAAAACAAAAGTGGGATATCCCAGGATTTCCATTACCGTACCATCTATTGTGATCATGGTTCCCGGACTTTATCTCTACCGGGCGATCTACAATCTGGGGATCATGTCCCTGAATGTTTCCGCCTCCTGGTTTGCAGCTGCGATCTTGATCATCGTTGCTCTTCCCCTGGGCCTTATTTTCGCCAGGATCCTTACGGACAAAATGTTCCGCTACTGCACCTGATGGGCATACAAAAAGGACTGCTTTCTGTAGCTTCCGGTCATCAGCTATCCTTCTGATAACCGGAGCAATACAAAAGCAGTCCTTTTTTGCACACTCTATTTCATTACGATCTCATCAGCGATTCCGATCATTTTTTCCAGGCGGTCCGCAAATTTATGGATGGGGAGAAAAACGCCCAGTCCATCATAACGTTTTCCACCATCCTCCACAGAATCCTGCCCATAATACACAAAAGCTCTTGGAAGCTTCTTCTGAATTGCCATCATGATATCCCATACAGCCGCATAGGCCTGTGCCTCCGTTTCTTTTTCCTTTACGCTGTTCGGAAGCTCATACACCAGCAGCACACCGATATGTTCGCCCATTTTGTACTCTTCTACTTCCATGGTAGCTTCATCATAGGCATGTCGCTTCCGGTAGCCATACGCCAGATACATCTTTACACCAGGTTTCTCCCTGTATATCCTGCGAAATCGGTCGTAATCCCTGTCACTTACATGGATTCCCTTTTCCCGCAGAAAATTTCCTTTTTCATCTGTGAGAAATACCGGATTCTCCTGTCCATCTGCATTGAACCTGAACGGTGCCAGAAAAGAATTTCGCAGAAGATCAAACATACTGTTCTGGCAGATCGCCATAAGGAGAGCAGTCAGATCACGGTTTTTATATGCGTCCAGCAATGCATAGGCGAATTTTTCCGGAGGAAGATATCCGCATTCTATGTCTGTATCCGCATCCATGGATTCATAGAAGGTCTCCGTCAGCCGTCTGCACGCCTCCGGATCCTTCAGGATCTTTTCAAATAAAAGCTCCGCCTTTTCCTCTCTTGGGAATAATGTGCTGTTTTCCACAATTCCTCACCCTTTCTAATCTCTATGTTTACTGGAAAACATCAGAATAAAGCTGATCAGAAGCAAAACATCCGATACCCAGATTGCCGGGATTCCCAGCCTCATGGACAGATTTCCTCCGCCACCGGCTCCAATGGCAAAAAAGAAAATTATTCCAAAATAATAAAGAGCCTGCTTCAGCTGTTCCGGACGTTTTTCACGACAATACACGGACAATGCCGCCGTGCCGCTTCGTAAATTTCCGATGCACATAGTGCTTGCATAGGAATAACCGCCTACCTTCCGGAATGTCTGTACCTGCATGGCGCAGGAAAAGGATACCAGTGCGGTTGCCAGCATATCCAATTCTCCCGGCATAAATCCCACCACAAAAAGGATCAGGATCTCGATCAGCAGGATCATCTGCCTCCAGTGAAGTTTTTTTGCATATTTAAAGGTGTTCTGGATTCGCTCCGCCGCTACAACACCAATGGCAAAGGCTAAAATAGGGAACAGATACCTTAAACCGTCTCCCCACTGTCCTGTCATAAAATTATGGCTCATCAGAACCACATTGCCTGTCTGGGCGTTGGAAAACACCTCATCTCTTGTAAAGTATGTGTAGGCATCCTGAAATCCGCCGGACATTGCCAGAAATGCACTTGTGATAAAAGCTTCTGACATCTGCCGGTCTGCGTTCTGCAGCTTTCTGCCTCCTGAAACCACTCTAAATCACTCCTGTCATTGATTTTTTTCCTCGGGTGTATTATAGTTTGCTCAGAAGCAAATGTAAAAAGTATTATTAATATCGTAAACATATTAAAATCATATCACAGGATGGAGACTATACATGATCACTTACGACTACTACCGGATCTTTTATTATGTAGCCCAGTATAAGAGTTTCACCAAGGCAGCACGGGCTCTTCACAACAACCAGCCAAATATCACCCGCTGTATGAACAACCTGGAGCAGGAGCTGAAATGTACTCTCTTTCTCCGATCCAACAAGGGAATCGCACTTACCCCGGAGGGACGCCAGCTTTATGAACACGTTGCCCTGGCATTTGAGCAGCTGTCCATCGGTGAGGAGGAGATCCGCCAGAACGGAGAGCTGGAACATGGTCTGGTTTCCATCGGTGCCAGCGAAAATGCCCTGCGTCTGATCCTTCTGGAAAAGCTGGAGCTGTTCCGCGAGCAATATCCCCATGTTCGCCTGCGCCTCTTCAACCATTCCACTCCACAGGCTGTACAGGCACTGAAGAATTATGCGGTAGATTTCGCTATTGTCACCACTCCGATTTCTATCCGCAAGCCTTTACAGAAAAAAAGTCTCCTGCGTTACCGGGAGATTCTTGTATGCGGAAGCAAATATAAGGATCTGACCACTGCCCCCATCAGCATCCATGAGCTTCAGGACCTGCCCTTTGTAGGTCTTGCGGAAGGGACCAGCACAAGAGAAATGTATATGAATTACTTTATGGAAAACCGTGTTTCTTTTCATCCTGATATCGAGGCCGCAACTACAGACCAGGTCCTTCCCATGGTTGTCCACAATCTAGGAATCGGCTTTTACCCGGAACCCCTTGCCCGGGAAGTGATCAATGACGGTAAGGTTTTTGCCTTTCAGCTTAAGGAGCCGCTCCCTCAGAGAGAGGTCTGCTTAGTCACAAACAGCAGCACTGCCATGAGTACTGCTGTCAAAAAAGCTATTGAATTTATCGTATAAATCCCTGAGGCGGATCAGCCATTTATGTTTATTGCTCCACTGTCCTCTCAATATGCATGGCAAGATAACCGATCTCGATAGGGTCCAGCTTTTTCCCAAGGCTTTTGCCCAGGCTCTCGCAGACATCCTCTGCGATCCTGTAAGATTCCGGATATTTTTCTTCTATATATTCATTCATATCCAGCTTCAGTGTCTCCCCTGTGGAGACACGGGCTACCATATATTTGATATGGTTCATCATACGGTTGTAGGACAGGGAGATCACATCGATCTTTCTTCCTGTGGCCATCTCGATCATGGCGATGCATTCCCGCACCGTTCTTGCTGTCTGCATGGCAACAGACACCTTCTCATCTCCAAGTGCTGAGTGAATATGAAGTGCCACATATCCCACCTCATGCTCGTCGATCTCAATATCCATCCGCTCCTTCAGGATCTTCTTCAGTACCTCCGCCACCTTGAATTCGCTGTAAAAAAGCACCTTGATATCATCGGTCAGAGGATTGCTGATCTGCTCATGATTCCGGATACGTCCCACCGCAAAGGAAATATGATCAGCAAGGGAAAACAGGATCCTTCTGTCTATGGTATCCCCAAAGGTCTTCTCAGCTTCTCTCAATATCTCATCTGCGATCTCCAGAAATTCCGGTGCTACGCTCTTTGCCAGTTCTTTTGCTGAGCCACGTTCTGTCTCCTGAGCCAGCCTGTAAAGGGTACAGTCTGCCGGAGCCTCCAAACGCTGACTGACCTTCTTTCCAAATCCCACACCTTTTCCCAGAAGCACATATTCCTGGTTTTCCTCCATATCTATGGCAATGATGCCGTTATTGTTCAATACCTTGCTCACTCTGTACATCTTTTTTCCCCACCATTTTTATATATCCTGCTGCTTTTCCACATTCCACCACTGTCTACCCCGGATTTTCAGTCAACATTTTTGTCTGCAGCTATCGATTTTCTTTATCGTAACAGAATCTGTCTTTTGTGTAAAGTCCTTCTGACGGACAGTTATTTTCTTTGCCACAGGAAAAGCGCGCCCGGGCATTAGGCGCGCTTTTCACAAAACCAATCATCTATATTATTGCTGAAAAATTTCTTATTCTTCCACAGTCTCCACTGCGAACAGCGGCTCCCCTGCCTTGATCTCTCCATTGGCAAGAAGGCGTACTCTCTGATTATCCTCGATCTCTGTACAAAGGATCGGAGAACATAAGGACGGAGCGTTTTCTGTAAGATATGGGATGTCGATCCGCATCAGCGGCTCACCCTTTTTCACATGCTGTCCCTGCTCTACCAGGATCTCAAAGCCTTTTCCTTCCAGCTTTACAGTGTCAATTCCGATATGGAGAAGCATTGGAAGATCTGTATCTGTCTGGAATCCGATAGCATGCTTTGTGTCAAAAATAAACTCTACCTCGCCGTCTTCCGGAGCACAGATCACCGGATCCTTCGGTGTGACTACCGCACCCTCTCCCATCATTCCTTCTGCGAAGCCTTCATCCGGCGCTGTGGAAAGGTCTGCTGCGATACCGGTTACCGGGCTGTAGACGATAGCTGTTCTGAGGACCTTTTTCTCCGGCTGCGTGTTGGCTTCGGATGTCGGAGCTGTGTTCTGAACAGCCTCACCTGTACTTTCTGCTATGCGCTCTGTATCAGACTGAGCCTGATTTTCCGTATTGTCTGTTTCTGTCTCATTTGCACCTTCAAAATATTCATTTGGCGCTGTCTCCAGATAATCCTCCAGCTTGGATTTAATCACAGTTACCTGCGGACCGTAGATGATCTGGACACCCTGGCCTTTTTTCACGATTCCTCTGGAACCTGTTGTTTTCAGAATATCGTCGTTGACTCTTGCTGCATCATGGACGGTGATACGGAGTCTTGTTGCACAGCAGTCCACATCACTGATGTTTTTCTTTCCTCCAAGGCCGGCTGTGATGGCTTCGCTTACCGGGTCTGCGGATGTGCTTCCTGCTGCTTCACCGGCTTTTCCGGCTTCTTTTCTTGCGTTTACATCTGCTTTTGTATAAAGCTTTGTTTCTGTGTCGTCATCCTCACGTCCCGGAGTCTTGAAGTTGAACTTTTTGATCAGGAAGGTGAAGATCACATAGTAGAGAATAAAGTAAATGATACCAACCGGGATAATCCTGAGCCAGCTTGTCTTTGCATTTCCCTGAAGGATTCCGAACAGGAACAGATCAAGGAAACCGCCGGAGAAGGTAAGTCCTACTGCAATGTTCAGCATATGTGCGATCATATAAGCCGCGCCTGCAAGAACAACCTGTACCGCAAACAATGCAGGAGCTACAAACAGGAAGGAAAACTCCAGTGGCTCTGTGATTCCTGTAAGCATACATGCAAGGGCTGCGGAAAGAAGAAGTCCGCCTGCTGCTTTTTTCTTCTCAGGCTTTGCACAGCGGTACATGGCAAGAGCAGCTCCCGGAAGACCGAAGATCATGAAAATGAACTCTCCGGAAAAGTACCTTGTTGCATCTGCACTGAAATGCGCCACATTTGCGGAATCTGCAAGCTGAGCGAAGAAGATGTTCTGTCCGCCCTGTACCATCTGACCTGCAACCTCCATAGTCCCTCCAACGGCTGTCTGCCAGAATGGCATATAAAATACGTGATGAAGTCCGAAGGGGATCAGCGCACGTTTGATAATACCAAAGATCAGAGTTCCGACATAACCGCTGCCTGTTACAAGACCGCCCAGAGCATAAATACCGTTCTGAACTGCCGGCCATACGAAATACATCAGGATTCCAACAAACATATACACAATGGTGGAAATGATGGGCACAAATCTGGAACCACCGAAGAAGGAAAGTGCGTTTGGAAGCACGATCTTATGAAAACGGTTGTGCAGAGCCGCAACACCAAGGCCGACGATAATACCGCCAAACACACCCATCTGTAAGGACTGAATACCGCAGACAGATGTTACAGTACCTTCCAGAACGCTTTTTGCGATCTGTCCGTCTGCTGTGATCTTACCATTTACTACCAGCATACCATTGATGGCTACATTCATAACGAAGTAAGCAATCAGTGCAGAAAGAGCTGCTACCTCTTTCTCTTTTTTTGCCATACCGATGGCCACACCTACTGCAAAGATCAGCGGCAGGTTATCAAATACCGCGCTTCCGACTTTGTTCATAATGATCAGGAGTGCATGTAAAATCGTTCCGTCTCCCAAAAGCTTCTGAAGTCCGTAGGTTGCAATGGTTGTTTCATTTGTGAAGGAACTGCCGAATCCAAGAAGCAGGCCTGCCACAGGAAGGATTGCTATGGGAAGCATAAAGGAACGTCCCACTCGCTGCAAAACTCCGAAAATCTTGTCTTTCATGTTCTCTCTCCTTTTCTTTCGACGTTTTGGAGCGGGAGTCTTTTAAGTGGGCAACAAAAAAAGACACCAACCCCCATAAACGTCAAATAAAAATAATAACATTTATGACTGGTTAATGCCTGCTTATCAGTTACACACCAAATCTGAAATACACTATACGGGTTTTGTTCTTCTGTGTCAAGGAGTAATTTGATTTTTTCCAAAAAAGATATCTCCTCATATCACTATCCGCTCCGTTGCCAACAATCCCTCGCGGAATATTTCCTGTGAACAGCGGCCGTATAGTTTCTATTCTCAGAAAGTATGCAGAAACGAAACAGACCTGAAATTCACTTATCTTGACTTTATTCTTACTTATGATAAGATGAACATAGAATGTCCGGCAGCAATGTTTTTTGCTCAGACAACACTATACATTTCATAAAAACGGAGGTACTTTTTCCGATGAATACCATCAAGAAATTCATCCACTACTACGGCCCGTACAAAGCGGTCTTTTTTATTGACCTGATCTGCGCGGCCGTTATCAGTCTGGTAGATCTTGCTTATCCCCAGATTCTTCGTACTATGACAAAAACTCTCTTTACACAGGATAAGGATATTATTCTTCATGCCCTCCCTGTGATCGCAGCTTCTCTTTTTGTTATGTACATTGTGCAGAGTCTCTGCAAATATTATGTAACCTATCAGGGACATATGATGGGTGCAAAGATGGAACGTGATATGCGCCGGGAGCTTTTTGACCATTACCAGGAGCTGTCTTTTTCCTATTACAGCAGGAATAATTCCGGTCAGATGATGAGTAAGCTGGTCAGTGACCTTTTTGACATTTCCGAGTTTGCACATCATGGTCCAGAGAATCTTTTTATCTCCCTGGTAAAGATCGTCGGTGCTTTTATCTTCCTGTTCTTTATCAACAAAAAACTTGCACTGCCGCTGATCCTCCTGGTGATCGTGATGTTTGTGTTTTCCTTCCGCCAGAATGCAAAAATGCAGGAAACCTTCATGGAAAACCGTCGTAAGATCGGAGATGTAAATGCCAGTCTTCAGGATACGCTTTCCGGAATCCGCGTGGTGCAGTCCTTCGCAAACGAGGACATCGAGCGTGCCAAATTTAAGAAAAGCAATGAGGCGTTCCTTATTTCCAAAAGAGATAATTATCACTGCATGGGAAGCTTCATGAGTTCCAATCTTTTCTTCCAGGGCATGATGTACCTGGTAACTCTTGTTTACGGCGGCTATCTGATCGCTCAGGGTGAAATGCAGACTGCAGATCTTGCCATGTATGCCCTGTATATCGGAATCTTTATCAGCCCCATCCAGATCCTGGTGGAACTTGTGGAAATGATGCAGAAGGGTCTTTCCGGTTTCCGCCGTTTCCTGGATGTGATGGAAACAGAATCCGAGATCAGGGATGCAGACAACGCTGCAGAGCTTACGGACGTGAAAGGACATGTGCGTTACGACCATGTTTCTTTTCATTACAGCGATGATGAAACTCCTGTGCTTTCCGATATCTCTATTGATATCCCGGCAGGAAAATCCATTGCCCTGGTGGGACCTTCCGGAAGCGGAAAAACCACGATCTGCTCTCTCCTGCCCAGATTTTATGATGTGACCGGCGGTTCCATTACTGTAGACGGAAAGGATATCCGCGGGCTGACTCTTAAGAGCCTTCGAAGCCAGATCGGTATGGTACAGCAGGATGTCTATCTTTTTGACGGAACCATCAAGGATAATATTGCCTACGGAAAGCCAGGAGCTTCCGATGAGGAGATCATCAAAGCCGCCAAATGTGCGAGTATCCATGACTTTATCATGGAGCTGCCGGATGGATACGATACTTATGTGGGAGAACGTGGCACACGCCTTTCCGGCGGACAGAAGCAGCGAATCTCCATTGCACGTGTATTCCTCAAGAATCCTCCGATCCTGATCCTGGATGAGGCCACCAGCGCTCTGGATAACGAAAGCGAACGTTGGATCCAGAAGAGTCTGGAAGAGCTTTCGAAAAATCGTACTACCATTACGATCGCGCACCGGTTGTCTACCATTCGCGATGCGGATGAGATTATTGTGATCACAGAGGATGGTATTGCTGAACGCGGTACTCATGCTGAGCTGCTTGAGAAGAATGGATTGTATGCTGCGTATTACAATATGTAAATAAGATACGAGGGAGGGTCATCTCAGAGTTGCGAAGCCCGAAGACAATGTCATTTAGTTAGGGACTTTTTATTAAAAAATATTTTTAGGATATAAGTTATGCTGTAAGTTTTCATCATATAATACCCCAAAACGCACAGACTTCCCCCTTGGCAGGCAATTACAGTTTTTAAACAACCTCTTTTCTATTCTTAAAAATTATAGTATTCTTATATTAAGATACTCTATATCCAAAGGCTACAAAACCTTTCATCTTCTTGGAACGGGGGAATTTCCGGCCGGGTCTGACCGGAGTCAGGTATTGCAGCAAGAGTGTCTCGATATGCGGCGGGATTGTGGAACAGCTTTTTTGCAGGAAAATTTTGCAGATATGTACAGCCATTGTGAAATTTATCTGATAAACGTATTTTTGGTCTTTCTGTTTGACAGTTACATGTGCGGTAACTGATTCGCAGAAATTGTACATGATGATACGTGCGTATATTTCCTGTTCTACATATTCCGCCTTCTTTGAATGAAGATTCGATACCCCGATATTATATTTCAGTTTTCGGAATGAAGTCTCGACCCCCCATCTTAAATGATATAGTTCTTTTATTTTTTCCGGAGGAAAACGGTCTTTTCCCAGATTCGTGACAATACATTCATATTCCCCTGTATCCAGCGGAAAACGTACCAGCCGCAGGTGCATGGGATAAACAGCCTGTTTTCCATCTTTTTCCAGATTCAGAAAGTCAAATGCAGATCCGGGAGAAAGTTTTTTATATCTTATCGGGTCCCGTTTAGAGTGGACCGTACTACGCGTAATAAAAAAATCCAGCTCTTCATCCAGTTCCCGGTCCGGAAGACGAAAGCCGCGGGAAATGCCCCCTTTGCTGAAAATATCTTTTGTACGGATGACAAAGGAGAGACCTTTTGCCATGATGTGTGCAAAGACATGGTAAGTTTCATATCCGCGATCGGCCAGTATGATCGTTCTGTCAGGGTGAGGTATATTCCGCAGCATTTGTATCAATGCACGGGATTCATTGCTGACCATTGTTTTTTCAATAAGGACATCCACATATTTTTTATTACAAAGATCATATAGGGCATGAAGATGAAGCTGATTGGAGCCTTTTTTTCCGGAACCGGAAGGCTTACAGCTGTCTTTATCATCCGGATTATAAAAGATGTTCAGATCCGAGCCATCACATGCAAGAAGCTGAAAACCCTCATAATCATGTTCAGAGGGAAGTGATCGTGAAAAACGGTGCAGAAGATGATAAAAAGCATACGGATGTATCTTGGCCCGTTGCTGCTGGAGAGCAGAAAGGGATGGGAGATCTTTTTGAGACCGGCATGAAAAGAAATCAAAAAATGCTGTATTGAGAGAACCGCCCCTCATAGTTAAAAGAAAAAGGATCGTATCCTGAAAAGATATCTTACGTTTCCTGGAAAAATCAATACCAGGTCTGGTGACAAAAGAGTTTATTTCGCTCTCCAGTTCAGAAATGAGTGACATGAGCAATTCATAATTATAAGTAAACGCTGAATTCATAGGCACATCTCCTTTGCATAATAAAAAAGTTACAGTGTATAGTCTTTTTTTACCATACACTGTAACTTTTGGGAATAGGGCGTCCCTAACTAAATGACATTGGCCCGAAGACCCTCCCTCGAGCTCCCACCCTCTTGGGCACGCCAGATTCATCAAGACAGAATGGGTTGAATGATGACTGTGACGTACGGACGTGGGAGGCGCTTCGCTGTCCCACTGGATGTAGCAATATATAAAAACTGCCGCAAACGCTGTGTCTGGATTATGGCACAGAGTCTGCGACAGTTTTTTTAATGAACTTTGCGAATATTCCTTCTGTATTACAATTACAGCAAATAAACCGGAAGCTCATCCTTGATTCCTACCGGCTGGTTGTTGTCCGGCTCGTCTTTCTTTGGGGTGAGGAACTTGGCCTGGAGTTCGTCGGCGTTTCCTCCACTGATCACATTCTGAGCTACGGTTCCTGTTGTGGTTTCTGCGGCGGCTGTTTTCTTAGCTGCAGTTTTTCGTGTTGTTGTCTTTCTGGTGGTGGTTTTCTTTGCTGTTGTTTTTGTTGTGGCTGCCTTCCTTGCTGTGGTCTTCTTTGCCGGAGCTTTCGCTGGGGTTTTCTTTTCGACTGTTTTTTCAGCAGCTTTCTCTCCTGTTTCTGTCTTTACTTCTGTCGGCTTTTCTGCCACTTTTACCTCTGTAACTTTCTCTTCTGTCTTTGCTGTTTTCTCTGCATTTACTGCTCTTGCGATGCTTGCTTTACCTACTGACACGATTCATTACCTCCTCTGCCAATGCTATATATTCTTTTGCGCTGCGGCTGCTTTTTTTGAATTCCACAACCGGCTCGCTGCTGTCCTGTGACCATTCGATAGAGCTGTCCACACGGATAAAGGATTCGAAAAGATAGATTCCTTCCATCTCTTTCAAAGTCTCCATGGTCTGTTTGAAATAATTCTTTCTGGCATCTGCCTTGGTCACCACGATTCCCAGAACCTGAAGCGCCGGAGCGATCTCACGGACCTCATTCAGGAAATCAAACATATTTGCAAGACCAAACATGCCCCACGGGCTGGCCTCCACCGGAACCAGAACGTAATCCGATGCGCACAGGATATTCATCACCCAGCCGCCAAGAGTCGGCGGTGCATCGATGAGAATGTAATCATACACCCCGGAATCCTTGATCTTCTGCAGGCATTTCCGCAGGATAAATTCTCTCTGCCATTTCGTAAAGAGCTCATATTCCACGGAGCTCATCAGCGTAGACGACGGAACCAGATCCAGATTCTCATACTTCGTATGCACGATAAAATCGCTGAGATCCGACTGATGACCAATGGCATAGTAGAGATTTTTTTCCCCGGCAGCCATTTTCAGAACTTCTTCTTCATCAAAAAACGAAAGGGAAAGATTCAGCTGCATATCGCCGTCCACGAGAAGAACCTTCTTCCCCATACCGGCCAGTGCCGCACCTACATTGGAACAGCTGGTGGACTTTCCGCTGCCGCCCTTATTATTCGCAAAACAAATCGTCACTGTATTTCCCATCACAGCCTCCCGACAACACAAAATCGTAAATCACTAACTTTCCCTTATTATAATATAACGCTCCCCCAAAAACAAGCATATCCCCCATAAAACCACAAAATCTGACAAAAAACTCTCACATAAAACAACAGCAAAAAAGAATCCTGTTGCAGAATGATTTCCTATGCAAAAAAGCAGCAGACTTCAGATCTTTCCGAAAGCCTGCTGCTAAACTTCATTCATTTTTATTATTTTACGATAAAGGATTTTCTCTTACTTACAACATCAAAGATAACGGCTGCAAGAAGAACCATACCTTTGACAACCTTCTGGATATTCTGGTCAATACCCATGATACTCATACCAAGGTTCAGAACACCCATAAGGAGGGCACCAATGATAACACCGGGAACTGTACCGGTACCACCATAAGCAGAAGCACCACCGATGAAACATGCACCGATCGCATCCATCTCGAAGTTTGTACCAGCCTGTGGGTTGGATGAATTCAGTCTCGCCATAGTAACCATACCGGCAATCGCAGCCAGAAGACCCATATTCAGGTAAGCCAGGAAATAAACTTTATTGGTATCAATACCGGAAAGCTTTGTTGCCTTCTCATTACCGCCAACTGCATAAAAATAACGACCTGTTGTAGTCTTGGAAGCAATATATGTATAGATTGCGATGATCACTGCAACCCAGAGAAGGGAATTTGGGATACCTTTATACTGAGCAAGTCTGAACATGAATGCAAGAACAACTACACAGATCAGAACCATCTTCACTGCAACACCACCGAAAGACTCAACACTGTAGCCTTTCTTTGCACGGTCTGCACGGTTTTTCATAACAAGTGCAACATAGACGATGCAGACAATAATGCCAACTACGAAACATGTTCTGTTAAATCCTTCACCTCCACCAAGGAAGTCCGGAATATAGTTATTGAACAAAGCCAGATAAGCATCCGGCATCGGAGCCAGGGTCTGTCCTTCCAGAACTACGTTGGAAAGGCCACGAAAAGCAAGCATACCTGCCAGAGTAACAATAAATGGAGGAATTCGTACATAAGCGATCCAGAATCCCTGCCATGCACCAATGGCAATACCCACAAGAAGCATCACGATCATAGTGAGATACGGGTTCATACTGTTGAGAACCATCATCTTACCACCGACAGCAGCAACAAAGCATACAACAGAACCAACTGACAGATCGATGTTACCACCTGTTAAAATACAGAACAGCATACCGGTTGCAAGAATAAATACATATGCATTCTGGGCTACCAGGTTATTTACATTCTGCGGAAGAAGCATAACGCCCTTTGTGTTCACAGAAAACATGATCACAACAAATACCAGAACAATGACCATGGTATATTTTTTTAATATTTCTGAAAAACTAATCTTTTTCTCCATCTTCTTACTCTCCTTTACCTGACTTCACGATCCTGGACATGATCAGCTCAGATGTAGCTTCCTCACCACTTACCTCACCTACGAATCTGCCCTCGTTCATGATATAGATTCTGTCTGACATTCCAAGCACTTCCGGAAGCTCAGAAGAGATCATGATCACAGATTTTCCTGCTGCGACCAGGTCATTGATGATACAGTAGATTTCATATTTGGCACCTACGTCAATACCTCTTGTAGGTTCATCCAAGATCAGAATATCCGGCTCTGCAAACATCCATTTTGCAAGAAGGACCTTCTGCTGATTACCACCGCTCAGGTTTCCGACATTCTGCTCAACTGTCGGACACTTGGTTTTCAGTTTCTTCCTGTATTCCTCAGCAACTGCGTATTCTTTATCCGTATCGATCACTTTTCCATTACTGATACCGGACATGTTTGCAAGCGTAGTGTTCATCTTTATGGACTTGGAAAGGATCAGCCCGTTTCCTTTTCGATCCTCTGTAACATAAGCAAGCTTGTTGTCGATGGCTTCCTGAACTGTATTCAGCTTCACTTCTTTTCCGTTCATGAACACCTGTCCAGAAATTTTAGTTCCATAGCTCTTGCCAAAAATACTCATAGCCAGTTCTGTACGTCCTGCTCCCATCAGTCCTGAAATACCGACAACCTCTCCTTTATGTACTTTAAAGGATACGTTATTTACCACCTTACGTTCTGTATACAGCGGATGATAAACATTCCAGTTTTTAATCTCCATGGAAACATCGCCGATCTTTACATTTGGACGTTTCGGGAACCGGTCTGTCATCTCACGTCCAACCATTCCCTGAATGATCCTCTGCTCAGAAAAATCGTCTTTATTTTTATCCAGTGTTTCAATGGTAGATCCATCTCGGATAACTGTGATCTTATCTGCTACATAGGAGATTTCATTTAATTTATGGGAAATGATGATAGAGGTCATTCCCTGCTTCTTGAATTTCAGAAGAAGATCCAGAAGAGCTTTGGAGTCATCTTCATTCAGTGATGCGGTAGGCTCATCCAGAATGAGCAGCTTTGCATTCTTTGCAAGTGCCTTTGCGATCTCAACCAGCTGCTGCTTACCTACACCAATATCCTTGATCAAAGTTCTGGAGGATTCCTCCAGTCCTACTATTTTCAAATATTTATCTGCTTCTCCATAAGTTTCATTCCAGTTGATGGAAAAGCTTTTGCCTCTTTCATTACCCAGATACATGTTCTCCCCGATGGTCATGTACGGGATCAGAGCAAGTTCCTGGTGGATGATTACAATTCCTTTATGTTCACTGTCTTTGATAGTGTTAAACTTACAGATCTCACCATCATAAATAATATTTCCTTCATACGAACCGTACGGATAAATACCACTTAATACATTCATCAATGTAGATTTACCGGCACCGTTTTCACCTACCAGTGCGTGGATCTCGCCTTCCTCGACCTGGAGATTAACATTATCCAGTGCCTTTACACCTGGGAAAGTTTTGGTGATATTTTTCATTTCCAGAAGTATCTTAGCCAACTCAATTTCCCTCCCTTTCCACTGTTCATGCAGGCGGTTATATTCCCCGCCTGCATGTGATAAATTTCTTTCTTAAAAATTCTGATTATTTGATCTGATCCTCTGTGTAGTATCCGGAGTCGATCAGGATCTCTTTGTAGTTATCTGTTGTAACAACAACCGGATCGCAAAGGTATGTCGGGATGACACCGGTTCCGTTATCATAGGATTTTGTATCGTTCACTTCCGGCTCCTCACCTTTCATGATGGAGTCAACCATTTTTACTACTGCAGATGCAAGAGCTCTTGTATCTTTGAATACAGACATTGCCTGTTTTCCTGCTACAAGGTTCTTAACGTTTGGTGTGTCACAGTCCTGACCAGTAATGATCGGATATTCTCCTGTGTAGGAAGCTGCCAGTGCATTCTCAACACCAAGGGCTGTGGAATCGTTGGAGCAGAGAACTGCGTCAAGGTTTGTTCCGTCAGAGTAGTTACCTGCGATGATAGTATCCATTCTGTCCTGTGCTTTTGCACTGTCCCAGTTAGCTGTAGCAACCTGCTCGAACTCTGTCTGACCGGATTTTACTACCAGCTTACCGTCATCGATGTATTTCTGGAGAACATCCATTGCACCACCGAAGAAGAAGTTACAGTTGTTATCGCCAGGATCTCCTGTGAACAGCTCAATATTGAATGGTCCGTCCTGATTGTCAAGATCCAGTGCATCTACCAGGTACTCGCCCTGTTTCTGACCTACTTTGTAGTTATCAAATGTTGCATAATAGGTTACTGCATCGGAATTCATAAGAAGACGGTCATAAGAGATAACCGGAATTCCTTTTTCTTTGGCCTGTTTCAGAGGCTCGCCAAGGCTGCTTCCATCGATGGATGCCACAACCAGAAGGTCACATCCGTTTGCTACCTGGTTCTCAAGCTGGGAAACCTGTGTGCTTACATCATTGGATGCATACTGAAGGTCTACCTCATATCCTGCTGCCTCCAGCTCTTTCTTCATGTTATCGCCATCCTGGTTCCATCTCTGGAGATCCTTGGTCGGCATGGTAACACCGATCAGTTTCTTGTCTGCTGCCTGTGCTGTTGCTGCCGGAACTACCACCATACCAGCTACCATTGTTGCGCAAAGAAGTGCAGATACCATTTTTCTTTTCATTGTAAAATCCTCCGTTTCATTATTTGTTTTTGGAATCACGTTTCCTTTGATGATGTTACTATAGCACAGGACTGTCTGGACATAGTTGGCAAGGACAGAGACATTTTTTTGCAAAAGAAAAATGCCCTGCATCAGGCAAGACATTTTTGCACCAAAAATCTGCTATTGATTTTTGTCATAATTGTGTATTATTGCGCATATGGATACACTGCCACATTACTTGCAGAATTTCACTGCCACATATATGCCGGTATGTAATCTGTTCTGCATTACTCTGTATCGTAATCTATATTGAGATATACTTCATCTCGTCTGTGGAAACCGCCGTCAATGATCACCTCATCAATATTATCCCTTGTAACGGCAACCGGTTCCAGCACCTTCGCCGGGATATCGTAGCTTCCATCGTTCATGGTATCTGTCACATCTGACGAAATCTTTCCCTCTTCTGCCATCTTCACCGCATATTCAGCTGCCTGGCGTGCCAGATCTTCGATAGATTTAAATGCTGTCATGTACTGGGTTCCTTCCACAATACGCTGACATGCAGCCAGATCACCATCCTGGCCTACCACGATCACCTGTCCGGCAAGCTGGTTTTCCGCAAGAATCTGTATCACCTGGCTGGCAATATCATCATTTCCGCACATGATTCCCTTTACATCAGGATACTCTTCCAGTGCTTCCTCCACATAATCTGCTGCCAGCTCCGCGATCCAGCCTTCACAGTTGGCTTTGTAAACCACCTTCAGATCACTGTTTTTCAGAGTGTCTTCAAATCCCTCTTTTACCATGTCCACATTGTTATCTGAAGCAGATCCCTGGATCATAAAAATCTTTCCGCCATCAGGGATCGCTTCCATCATGGACTGTGCCATAACCTCTCCGACTTTCCGGTTATCAAAGGAAATATACATATCTGTATCCGCATCATTTACCATACGGTCATAGGAGATCACCCTGATTCCTACATTATGGGCACGCTCCACAGCCTCAGATAATGCCTTGCAGTCTCTGGCAATGATCACGATCACATCCATATGCTTCTTGATAAAATAGTCGATCTGGCTGATCTGCTCTTTTGTATCTGCTCCCGCATCCTGAACATTCACTTCCGCTCCCAATTCCCTTGCGGTTGCCACGAATACATCCCTGTCACGGATCCACCTCTCAATAACAAAGGAATCCACTGTAAGACCGATCTGAATTTTCTTTTCACCACTGTCTTCCTCTGTATCGTTTTCCTGTGCAGCTGTCTGCTTTGTTTTTTCGGAAGCGCAGCCATTCAGCATCAATGTCAACAGACACAGCAAGATCAACAGCTTCCTGATCATTTTCCCCCCGCTCATATTGTCTACCTCAACCTCTCTCTGAATTCACTTGGTGTCACGCCTTCGTATTTCTTGAATATCCTGCTGAAATAATTGGGGTCGCTGTATCCGGATTCCGCACAGATCTCCTTGATGGAAAGCCCTGAATCCTTGAGAAGTTCTCTTGCATTCCGAAGCCGCACTTCTGTAAGATACTCGATAAAATTTCCTCCGGTCTCCTGCTTAAAAAGCTTGCTGAAATAATAAGGGCTGATATCCACCTCCCGTGACACCTCATCCAATGAAATATCTTTTTTGTAATTATCCCGGATATAGGACTTTGCTTTTTCGATAATGGAAACCGCTTCTTTTTCCCTTGCACTTTCCATGTTACTGCAGATTTCTGATGTTTTGCCCAGGAACCATTTTTTCATCCCTTCTATGTCTGTATATTCCTGGATCTCATGAATATAATTTCTGCGGCAGCTGATCGCATATTTCACGGTACCTGCAAAAAAGGCCTTTTTTTCCACTCCCATCACAAGCTCCAGGATCTTGATGCGCATGTCCTCCAGATCTACTCCCGGCTGCTTCTCCATCCACCGGATAAATTCCTCGGCACAGCTTAAAGCTCCTGCCACATCCTTATCCATCACCCGCTTTTCATAGCGACGTTCCAGATCTCTTGGATATTCGCCGTCATATTTCTGTGCAGCCGGAACATCCTCAATATGTATCACATGGCTGGTGCTTTCCCGAAGTGCGATCATGGCCTCCTTGAAGGATTCTTTCATGGTGCTTCCCATCTCCTTCACCCGGCCGATACCACAGCGAAATTTACTGTCAATCCTGCTTTCCAGCTTATGTACCATGTTTCTGGTTCTTGTTACAACCTCCACACGTTCCTCATAGGACTCCCTGGAATTACGGTACGGAACAAGCAGTACAATACGGTTTCCCATAATGGGTCCTACCAGACATTCAAAAAATCCCTGAGTGATTTCCCGGAATGTGGAATAAAATTTGTTTGCCTTCACACTGGCCCCCACCGCATTGGTAAGAACACCATTTTCCGTAGAATCCCCGAATTCAGCCACGATCATATATCCATATTCTTCCCGGATATCCAGAAGCTCCCTGTAATTATCCTGATATGTCTGAAAATCATCCTGCAGAAGAATATTATTAATATATCCGCTTTCGATCATGGGCACAACTGTCTCCAGTTTTTCACGGATACGGAGATCATCGCTTCGCTTCTGTCTTGTGGAATCTACCTTTTCCATAGCTTTGGAGCATATTTCCAGAATCACCTTTTTGTTTACCGGCTTGGTAAGAAATTCCATAACTCCAAGACTTACCGCTTCCTTGGCATAATTAAATTTATCATAGGCTGTAATGATCACAAAGACCACAGATCTGTTAAATTTCTGGATTTCCCGGATTGCCTGGATCCCACTTAAGCCCGGCATCTGAATGTCCATAAAGCAGATATCCGGCGGATATTTCTCCGCCTCCTCCACAACCACACGGCCTGTCTTGGCTGTATGGATCTCACATTCATTTCCATAGTTGGAACTTATAATATTTTTCAGGGATTCCAGCATGATCCCCTCATCATCAGCAATCAGGATTCTGTACATTTTTTTCGCTCCTCTCCAGAGGAATATTGATCACTACCTCTGTTCCCATTCCTTCACCTTCACTGTATATTTCCATTAATCCGTCCCGCTCATAATACAGTTCCAGACGGCTGATCACATTATTCATTCCGATTCCCGTGGAATCACCCTCGCCTGAACTGCTGTGGACTTTTTTTGACAGTACTCTTTGTATCTGTTCTCCGGTCATGCCCAGTCCGTTATCCCGAACACTGATCTCAATATGGTCGTTCCATCTCTCCACACTGAGATCAATATGTCCTTCCCAATCTATATTCCGGATTCCATGATTGACTGCGTTTTCCACAACCGGCTGCAGGATCATACTGGGAACACGTACATTTTCCACATCACATTCCACTTTTTTTGAAAAATGGATGTCCCCGGCAAACCGTACATTCAGAATATAAATGTAATTGTCCACAGCCTCCAGTTCTTCCTCCAGTGTGGCATCTTCCTCACCCTTCTTTACATTGTAGCGAAAAAAATCCGCCATCTTTTCCACAAAGATACTGGTTTTTTCTGCATCCTCCATCATTGCAAGCTGTACTCCTGCATTCAGGGAATTAAAAAGGAAATGCGGGTTGATCTGAGACTGGAGATATTTAAGCTGTGCCTCCTTGAGATGTGTTTCCATCAAAAGCTCCCTCTCTATCATCTGCTGTTCTTTTTCCATGCTGGCCTTTGTCCTGGCAATGTAAAGACCAAGATTATCCACCATGGTATTAAAGGCTCTTGTTACCGTTCCAAGCTCATCCCTGGAATCTGCTGGGGGCATCTTTACATTAAAATTCCCCTGACCTACCAGCTGTGCAGTTTCTGCCATATTAGTCAGCGGCAGGAACATCTCCCTTGTTGCCATGATCAGAAAGAACATTCCACAGATCACCACCAGAAGCATGATCATCATATTACTGATCTCCAGATATCTCATAACCGCCCGGAGAGCTGCATAAGTCTGGGAATTTTCTTTAAAAAGCTGCTTGTTCAGCTCATCCATAGAACTCTGGATATAACTGTAAAGCTCCAGACTTTCATCATATTCCTGCTTATATTTCTCCACATTCCTGCCTCTCTTGGCAGCTACAGTTCCTGCGGTACAGGAAAGATATGATTCCGACATCTTACGTATCTTCTTCTCCAGAAGTTTTACGGAATCATCAATATTCCGTTCATTTAACTTCTCCAGCTCCTGCCTGTATTTCGCCTCATTCTGATAATAATCCATCAGTGCCTGGGAGCTTTTTACCTTCAGATACTGGTACATACTGTCCTGCACATCGTCAAAAACCTGCCCAAGCTCTGTGATCTGGGCATTGCTGGCATACACATCATCCATCTCCTGCATGGAGTTGTTGATCCGCGCATAAAACAGCATGTTGATGCTGAACAGTAAAACTGCCAGCACTCCAACCTCGATCATGATCTTGCTTACAAGAGAAAAGTCACTCCAACGGATCTTTTTCATCTGTGACTGCCTCCCTCCTCATCTTCTCCACTGCTGTTCTGTCAAGAAAATTAATGTCTACATTGTAGAAAGAATTGGTTCTTCCATCTTCTATATAGCTGGTAACTGCCTCCACACTGTACTGTCCCAGTTGGGTCGTGTCCACATCACAGGTAACTGAAATAACACCTTTTTCAACTGCCGCCAGAATATCCTCAGATGTATAATAACCAATGATCTTCACTTTTCCTGCAAGGTTGAAATCCAGAATTGCCTGTCTTGCACACTCCGTTGTCTCCTCATCCATACACACAAGTATATCCGGAACATTCCGCTTCTGCTGAAAAATATCAGTAACTGCCTCCTCTGTTTCAAAGGTTCCTGTTGACAGAAGATTCCTTCCCTTGATCTCAATATCCTCAGAACCAGCTGCCATCTTCACCGCATTGCTGATCTGAGTGTATATCTGACTTTCGTTCATATCATCAATGTCCCGTTTCTGCAGGATCAGGATCTTCTTCGTGTTCTCATTCACATATCTGGCAACAATTTCCCCGTAAGCCATGCCAAGCTGATAATCGCTGACTCCCACAAAGCTCTGGCGGCGGCTGTGCACCGCATCACTCATGACTGTAACCACCGGTATTCCGTTTCTTACTGCAGTATTGATTGCTTCTTCCAGACCGGCTTCTCCATTATACTGCAGGATAATACCATCCGCCTTGGCCGCAATGCTCATATTCATATAATCAAGTTTATTATAGGATGTTTCTCTATCCGACCCCATGATCTCAAGCAGTACATTATTGGAAGCTGCTTTTTTCTTCGCACTGTCATATACTGCCTGCCAGAACTGGGAATCAGGGCTGTCCACGATCATGTCGTACTGGTATTTATATATTTTCTCTTCCTGTTCATCCAACCCTGCTTTTTCACTGATTCCTCTGTAATAGGATTCTCCTGTCATATAAGTAAGTACTATCACGGCAGCAAAAACCAGCAGGATGCAAGCTGATTTCTTTTTCATAATACACTCCATTCTGTTTCACAAAACATTCCGGGTTTCAGTTTATCATAATTTCACAGAAAAGTCACTGTTTGACATGGATTTCCTGTGCACTTTCATGTTATATTAATAACCACAACATTACCAAAGGAGGCCGCAAAACATGACAAATGCAACCAAGCTTGCCCTGGAAGAATCCCTGAAGCATCTGCTTCTTAAGAAACCTTTAGATAAGATCACCATCAATGACCTGACTACGGACTGCGGTATCAGCCGCATGACTTTTTACTATCATTTCAAAGATATCTATGATCTTGTGGAGTGGTGCTGTCTGGAAGATGCCAGAATTGCCCTTCAGGGCAAAAAAACCTCTTCCACATGGCATGAAGGGCTTCTGCAGATCTTTGATGCCGTGATGGAAAACAAGCCGTTTATCTTAAATGTATACCGCTGCGTGGGGCGGGAACAGATCGAGAATTATCTGTTCCAGCTTACCTGCGGTCTTCTTATGGGCGTGGTAACAGAAAAATCAAAAGACATCTCCATCACGGATGAACAGAAAATTTTTATCGCAGATCTGTATAAATACAGCTTTGTAGGGATCATGCTGGACTGGATCAAAAACGGCATGCGTGAAGATTATCGCGAAATCGCAGATGATACCGCAACCGCACTGTACGGAAGCATCGACAACGCCATCCGCAATTTTGCCACCAGAAACAAAACAGCAGAAATGACTACAGAATAAAAACTTATCAAAACAGACATAATGATAAAAAACTGAACACTTTCGGTGTTTTGTAAATAGAATCTTTTTTCCGGATGGGCTATCATAGCCTCAACAGCAACAAAGAACAGTTAATCCGATACAAACAGGTATCTCATTTACGAAAGGTGGATGTCATATGTCAGATAAAAAAGGATTCATGGGTCTTGCAGCACTTGCGGCAGCCGGAGCCGGCGCAGCCATGCTGATGAAAAAAACAAAAGAGATCAACGAAGAGGAAAACTTCCATGTAAAAGAAACTACTGCAAACTACCGCAACACCGAGCGTGGAAAGCATGACAAAAACAGCAAGGGGATTTATTATTCCAACGGTAACTATGAAGCTTTTGCCCGTCCGGAAAAGCCGGAGGGTGTGGACGACAAGCATGCCTACATCGTAGGAAGCGGTCTTGCTTCCCTGGCTGCTGCATGCTTTCTGGTAAGAGACGCACAGATGCCAGGTGATCATATCCACATCCTGGAAGCCATGGATATTGCCGGCGGTGCCTGCGATGGAATCTTTGATCCGTCCAGAGGATATATCATGCGTGGCGGTCGTGAGATGGAAAACCATTTCGAGTGCCTGTGGGATCTTTTCCGCAGTATTCCTTCTCTTGAAAAACCGGGTGCTTCTGTTCTGGACGAGTTCTACTGGCTGAACAAGCACGATCCGAACTATTCTCTCTGCCGTGCAACCGTCAATCGTGGACAGGATGCACATACTGACGGAAAATTTAACCTGAGCCAGAAAGGCTGTATGGAGATCATGAAGCTTTTTATGACAAAGAATGAGGATCTTTACGATAAAACCATCGAAGATGTATTCGATGATGAAGTGTTTGATTCCACCTTCTGGCTGTACTGGAGAACCATGTTCGCATTTGAAAACTGGCACAGTGCTCTGGAGATGAAGCTTTACTTCCAGCGTTTTATCCACCACATTGCAGGTCTTCCTGATTTCAGCGCCCTGAAATTCACCAAGTACAACCAATACGAATCCCTGATCCTTCCCATGAAAAAATATCTGGAGGATGCAGGTGTTGACTTCCAGTTTAATACTGAGGTCACAAACGTGATCTTTAATTTCAAGGATGGCAAAAAGATCGCCACTGCTATCGAATGCAAGGTAAAAGATGTGGAGCAGGGTATCCTTCTTACAGAGAATGATTATGTTTTCGTCACTAACGGAAGCTGTACAGAGGGCACGATCTACGGTGACCAGAACCACGCACCAAACGGTGATGCAGAGGTCCGTACCAGTGGTGTATGGTCTCTGTGGAAAAATATCGCAGCTCAGGATCCTTCCTTCGGACATCCGGAAAAGTTCTGCTCAGACATTTCCAGAACAAACTGGGAATCCGCTACTGTCACCACTTTGGATGACCGTATTATCCCTTATATCACCAATATCTGCCAGCGTGACCCACGTACCGGCAAGGTTGTTACCGGTGGTATCGTAAGCTGCCAGGATTCCAAATGGCTCTTAAGCTGGACCATCAACCGTCAGGGACAATTCAAGGAACAGGATCCGAAGAAGGTCTGTGTATGGGTTTACGGACTGTTCACAGATGTTCCCGGTGATTATATCAAGAAGCCGATGAAGGATTGTACCGGTAAGGAAATTACCGCCGAGTGGCTGTACCACCTCGGTGTTCCGGTAGAGCAGATCGACGATATGGCTGAAAACAGCGCTGTCTGCGTTCCGACTATGATGCCATACATCACCGCCTTCTTCATGCCACGCACAAAAGGTGACCGCCCGGATGTCATCCCGGATGGCTGTGTAAACTTTGCATTCCTGGGCCAGTTTGCGGAAACTCCTCGTGATACCGTATTCACAACAGAGTATTCCGTACGTACTGCAATGGAGGCTGTATACGGACTTTTCGGTGTAGATCGTGGGGTTCCGGAAGTATGGGGAAGCGTTTACGATATCCGTGAGCTTCTGGACAGCAGTGTAAAACTGATGGACGGAAAATCTCCTCTTGAGATCCAGCTGCCAGGGCCGCTGAATGCACTGAAGAAACCACTTCTTAATGTTGTGAAGGGTACCGTGGTTGAGAAAGTACTGCGGGATCATGATGTGCTGAAGGATTATATGTAAGATATACAGCCTGCCAGGCAGATATTCTCAATCCGAAAATTAAGATTTGAAAACAGTAAATGAACCTCCGGTTCTATTAGTGCAGCAATCCCCCGGAAATACTTCTCGCGCGGTATTTCCGGGGGATTATTTTGATTTTCATATTTTTATTTTTCCAATGTTTCATTCATACTTCCGGAACGGAATCCCTGAAGATCCAGTGTCACGTAAGAAAATCCCAATGTGTGGAATTTCTCTGTGATCTTTGTTCTTGTTTCATTATCTGCAATTTTCAGGATCTCTTCTGCCGGAACCTCGATCCTTGCCATGGTACCGTGGATGCGAACGCGGAACTGGTGGAATCCCAGATCCATCAGAAACTGCTCGGCCTGATCTACCATGTGAAGCTTCTCCTCGGTAATGGTCTCACCGTATACAAATCTGGAAGCAAGACAGGCAAAAGACGGCTTGTTCCAGGTTGGAAGATTCATGTCTTTTGACAGCTCCCGGATTTCTTCTTTATAGAGTCCGGCTTCCTGAAGGGGACTTCGCACACCAAGTTCCTGGATGGCCCGGCGGCCGGGACGGTAGTCGCCCAGATCATCCATGTTGGAACCTTCCGCAAGCACATTGATGTTGTTCTTTTTCGCTACTTCCCATAATCTGGTAAAAATGCCTTTTTTGCAGATGTAGCAGCGATCCGGAGGATTCTGGCGAAATCCCGGAATCTCAAATTCATTAA
Source organism: Blautia sp. NSJ-140 (assembly GCF_022868965.1). NCBI lineage: Bacteria > Bacillati > Bacillota > Clostridia > Lachnospirales > Lachnospiraceae > Blautia > Blautia sp. NSJ-140. Next base: position 143,847 of record NZ_JALIFS010000001.1, read on the forward strand.
GCTTGCATATCTCCTGATGAATGTGATTTTCCCTGCAGAAATCCTCGGTTTCTTTCCTCTCTCTTTCTGTAAAGGAGCAGGGGCATGCAGTGATGGCTATGGCCTTATCGCCAAGTGTCTCCTGTGCCACCTTCAAAAGAAAGGTAGAATCCACTCCGCCGGAAAAAGCCACGGCTACACTCTCCAGGGAGCGGAGGATTTCCTGAAGCTTCTGATATTTTTTTTCAAGGGTGATTCGGTCTGTTACTGGCATATGTTCTGTCACCTCAAAACCGGGAATGCCACCACAGTCTCATTCCCGGTCCTTTATCTATATTTCTTACATTTCGATCACATCAAGATCATCCGGAATAAACAGATTTCCGTGATAATACTCTCTGCCTTCTGCTCCGTAAAGCTCTTTACGTTTCTTAATGTTCTTATCCTCTGTGTGATACAGGACAAGATTCTTAACTCCAAGGTTCTCAGCCAGCTCACTGGCATCCTTAACTGTGGAGTGGTGTTTCTCATAAGGATTGAAGATATCACGCTGTCCATACAGACAGAATGCTTCGTGGAACATCCAGTCGCTGCCTTTTGCGTATTTCTCCTCACATTCATTGTATGGCTCGTCTCCGCAGCAGGTAAGTACCTTACCACCGTCATAGATCATCTGGAAACCGAACTGTTTCGCCTTGGTGGAACCGATATCAAAGAAGGTCACTTTCTTATTAAGAATTGTTTTTTCCTCGCCGTCTTTTACCTCGATCAGATGAAGTCTGTCACCGATGTACTGTGTCTCCTTCTTATTCAGAAGCTTAAATGCCATGTCTTTCAGAAGTCCGATCACTTCATCATGTGCATAGATATTTGCCTCGCCCTGATAAGTGCCTTTTTTCATGTTCTGGCAGATGATGCGGATCACCCACACGATTCCCATGATATGGTCTACGTGCTTATGTGTAACAAAGATCTCATGAACATCCATCAGATCAATGCCTGCTTTTTTCAGCTGGGAAAGCACCGTATTTCCGCCGCCTCCGTCAACCAGAAAATGGCCGTACTCATCGCTGAGTACAAAGCAGGTATTGTAACACTCTGTTACCAGTGCGTTACCGGTTCCAAGCATGGTTAATTTCATTGTATTCTCCTCCTGTATAGCCCTGGTCATCAAACATTTTGCCACCCATCATTCTGTTCTCTGACCGGCTGCCTCTGATCGTATTACAGACACATATACAACCGTTTAATTTTTTTGTTTTTTAATTTTTTCTGTGTTTTTCGTGTCCAATGATAACATTATGAAGAAATATTTTCAATAAGATCCATTCATTTTCATAGCAGAAAAATCAATCCACAAATCTTCATAGATTCCTGTTTTCACAGAGTCCTGTAATGTATATGGTTCCGAGGTTCCATGCTCAAAATTATATACCAGAACAAGATTCTTATCCGAATCTACCAGCCAGTATTCTCTTACTCCGGCAGTTCGATATTTAAACAGTTTCGTATAATAATCCATCTGCTTACTGGAAGGAGATACAATTTCCACGATCCAGTCCGGTGCTCCCTTGCACCCTCTATCATCCAGTTTATCTGCATCGCAGATAACAGAAATATCCGGTTCAACGTAGGTATTTGATTTTCTTATTCCAGCATTTCTATTTCTGTCTCAAAATACTGCTCCTGAAACTGAACCTGTGCCATGATCTCCTTGGCTGTCATATTCATATCTTCCGGCACTGCCACCCATTTATCTTCCACATCATTGAGGCGGTGGACGATGGCGATCACTTTTCCTGTAAATTCTTTTACAGGGTGATCAATGCCAAGAACGTAGACGTCCTGTTCCTCTCCGTCCGGGGCGATGATTCCTTCAATGTAACCATAATTTACCGGATAAAAAAGATCTTTGTGTTCCGGATGGCAGGTATTCATTGGACGATCGATCACGACATGAACCATCTGGCCGGATGTTGGTTTCTTTTCGTGGCTACTCTCGTTCATTCATTTTCCTCTCTGGACACAGAGCAGAAATCCGACAGATTTCCCTCTGTTTTTCCTCGTATCCGAAAACAGGTATTCTCATTTCCGTACATCCTGCATTTTACCAGATTTTGGATTCCACTGCTGCTCGCTCAATGCCAAGACCTTTCATATATCTGTCCATAAATGCGTTGAATCCTTTCACGCCTTCGGCTTTCGGTGTCAGTGTGCTGCCTTCATTTCCCTTGAAGACATTTTCATCCAGGAAGTCTGCAAGATCTTCGCCGTCTTTTTTGTTGATCAGATAGGAAGCCAGAAGTGCGATTCCCCAGGCTCCGCCTTCTCCTGCTGTGGACATTACAGATACCGGTGCATCTACCGCATCTGCAAGGATCTGCTGGCCGACACCCTTTGTCTTAAAGAGGCCGCCGTGGCCCAGAAGCTTGTCGATCTTTACCTGTTCCTGATTCAGAAGGATATCCAGACCTACACGCATGGCGCCGAGGCAGGTATAAAGATTATTTCGCATAAAGTTTGCCAGTGTAAATCTGCTCTCAGGAGAACGTACAAACAGTGGACGTCCCTCTTCAAAACCAGTCATATGCTCACCGGAAAAATAGCAGTAGGAAAGAAGTCCGCCACAGTCCGGGTCGCCTTCCATGGCTTTGTTATAAAGAGTTCCGAACAGTTTGTTCATATCTACTTCCATGCCCATAGCTTCTGCAAATTCCTTAAACACATTTACCCATGCGTTCAGATCCGACGTACAGTTGTTGGAATGTGCCATGGCAACCGGATCTCCTGCCGGAGTTGTTACCATATCGATTTCTTTGTACGGTTTGGAAAGAGCCTTTTCCAGAACGATCATGGCAAATACGGATGTTCCTGCCGAAACATTTCCGGTACGCCGGCGGACACTGTTTGTGGCAACCATACCGGTTCCTGCGTCTCCCTCAGGCGGGCACATGGGAATTCCGGCTTTCAGCTTTCCGCTTACATCCAGAAGCTTTGCGCCTTCCTCAGTAAGAACTCCTGCATCCTGACCTGCCACCAGAGCTTTCGGCATAATATCGCGGAGTTTCCATGGGAATCCATAAGGCGCAACCAGTTCATCGAACTTCTGCACCATCTCCTCGTTGTAATCCTTCGTTTCACTGTCGATCGGGAACATACCTGCCGCATCGCCGATACCAAGAACTCTTTTTCCAGTGAGTTTCCAGTGTACATAGGCCTCCAGAGTGGTGATGTAATCGATATCTTTTACATGCTCCTCACCTCTCAGGATTGCCTGGTACAGGTGTGCGATGCTCCATCTCTGAGGGATATTGTAATGGAAAAGCTCTGCCAGCTTCTCAGAAGCTTCTCCCGTGATATTGTTTCTCCAGGTGCGGAAAGGAACCATCAGCTCTCCCGCTTTATTAAAGGGCATATATCCGTGCATCATGGCACTGACACCGAAAGCACCTACGCTTGTCAGTTCCACGCCGTATTTCTCCCGGACATCTTTTGCCATATCCTGATAGCTGGCCTGAAGGCCCTTCCAGATCTCCTCCAGGCTGTAGGTCCAGATTCCGTCCACATACTGGTTCTCCCATCCGTAACCGCCGGATGCGATCGGCTGATTTTTGTCATCTACCAGAACTGCCTTGATCCTTGTGGAACCAAACTCAATACCAAGAGCCGTGCGGTTCTCAAGAATGGCTGTTTTTGCTTCATTTACTCCCATTGTAAAAAACCTCCTGTATTATTTGCTGAAATACATGCTATTCCATCTCAGCTCATTCTGCAGATTCCGGATCGTTGTATCGCCATCAATATAAACCGCTTCAATACCCATAGCTGCTGCCCAGTCACCCATCTGCTCTGCAGTAAGGTCATAGGTAAATGCAGTGTGATGTGCGCCGCCGGCAAGGATCCATGCTTCTGCTGCTGTGGAAAGATCCGGCTTCGGTGTCCAGAACGCAGTACCTACCGGAAGTGCAGGCATCGGTTTCTCTGTTTTCTTACACTCAACCTCATTGATCAGCAGACGGAAACGGTCGCCAAGGTCAACCAGGGATGTTGCGATTCCAGGGCCTGTCTTAGAAGTAAATACCAGTCTTGCAGGATCTTCACGATCTCCCATGGAAAGCGGGCATACACGCATGCTGATCTTTCCATCAGCAACGGATGGGCAAACCTCCAGCATATGTGCCTCAAGGATTCCCTCTTTACCAGGTACCAGATTATAAGTATAATCCTCCATAAAGGAAGTGCCCTTGGCGTCCTTTTTGCCTGCTGCCATGATTTTCATCAGGCGAACCATAGCTGCTGTTTTCCAGTCACCCTCGCCACCGAAGCCATAGCCTTTTTCCATCAGTCGCTGGATCGCAAGTCCCGGAAGCTGCTTCAGGGATCCCAGATCACCGAAGTGTGTTACGATAGCCTGGTAGTTTTTTTCCTCAAGAAAGCGCTCAAAACCAATCTCAATTCCCGCCTGGACTGCTACATGCTTCTTAAATTCCTCAGGGTCACGTCCATCCAGAATCATATCATATTTATTATAATATTCTTCTACCAGAACATCAATATCTCCCTGGCTTACATCCTGAACATATTCTGCAATCTCATTAACCGGATAAGCATCGATCTCCCATCCGAATTTCATCTGAGCCTCAACCTTATCGCCCTCTGTTACGGCTACATTTCTCATGTTATCCGCAACACGGCATACACGAATATGGCTGCTTTCCATGATACCAACTGCAGTACGCATCCAGGATGCCAGACGCTCCTGGACCTTTTTGTCTGCCCAATGTCCTGCAATGACCTTACGCTCGATTCCCATTCGGGTTACCATATGGCCAAACTCACGTCCGCCGTGTGCGGACTGGTTCTCATTCATAAAGTCCATATCAATGGTGTCATAGGGAATCTCCACATTGAACTGTGTATGAAGGTGACACAGCGGTTTACGATACTCTTTGAGACCAAGAATCCAGGATTTTGCCGGGGAAAATGTATGCATCCATGCAATCACGCCGGCACAATTTTCATCTGCATTGGCATCATTAAAGGTTTTACGGATCAGCTCATTTGTGATCAGCGTTGGTTTCCATACAACCTCAAACGGAAGTACGCCGGATTTGTTCAGCTCCTCCACAATGATCTTAGAATGCTCGGCTACCTTGCGGAGACACTCATCTCCGTAAAGATCCTGTGAACCTGTGCAAAACCAGAATTTGTAATCTCTTCCTGTTTTCATGCGAAAAATCCTCCTTAAAATAAAATTAATATCATATGCATAACATTCCTGAAAATCTGCTGTCCAGTTCTGCTGCCAACATGCGTCCGATCTTCTGAAATGTTATAGGGTTCTCTGTAATCTACATCGCTTCATTCTCTAATAAAACGATCTGATAAAACGGTTATGTATCTGTGCTCATGCCCCTGCTTTCACACTGCTGCCCCGCACGATCAGTTCCGGCCGGATCAGCCGTTCCACTGTACTTTCTTCATCCGGCACGCCACTTAATTTTTCCAGGAGAAGCTTCGCCGCCATCTCCCCCAGTTTTTCCTGGGGATGGGTGATGGTGGTAATGCCCTGTCCCTGTCTTGCGTACAGTGAATTGTCATAGCCGGTCACTGCAACATCTTCCGGGATCTTTTTGCCCTGACGTTCCAGTTCTTCCATGACCTGGACAGCGATCTGATCGTTGTAACATACGATCCCATCCGGAAGACTGTTCTGTCGGACCATGTTCCGTACCATAAGAGCCGGCTTTTTTCGCCGGTCCTCGGTGTGAAACCAGACCACCTTATCCGGGTCATAGGCAATTCCATGCTCCTGCAAAGCCTTCACATAGCCCTTATGCCGTTCGATGCCCTGACGGTCATCTGCCTTGAAAAAACCTGCGATGTCACGTCTGCCGGAATCCAGGAGATGCTTTGTAACAAGATAACCGCCACCTGCATCATCCATGAGGATATGGGGTTTTTCCTGCATCTCTGTATACAGTCCCTGGATAAAAATATATGGGATCTGATACTTGTCCAGTGTTTCGTACAGACTTACGTGTCTGCACAACAGCTCGCTTTTGCTGGGTTCAATAATCAGTCCGTCAATCCCCTTACTGATCAGCTCTTCCAGGAATCTTGCCTCCTTCTGACGACTGTTTCCTGTATTTTTGAGGATGATACTGTACCCATTATCGGACAGTACCTCATCAATCCCCTGGATCAGCCTGGGAAAAATATAATCCGAGATATATGTAGTTACCACTGCGATGTTTCCGGTCCCGTGGATCTGACGGAGTACATCCGCACAGAAGGTTCCTTTTCCCTGAAAGGATTCTATGTATCCATCTCCTGCCAGAATCCCCAGAGCCTTTCGCACCGTATGCCTGCTCAGCCCGTAACGGACACTGAGCTGGTTTTCAGAAGGAAGCTTCTCACCCGGACGGATCTTTCCGGAAAGAATGTCTGTTTTCATTTCTTCCATCAGTGCATAATATTTTGCTTTTCCGTTTTCTGCCATAAGCTTCTCCCTTCGTTTGTATTATTCTTCCTTCAAACATCGGATGTAAAACGGATATTTATATTTTGATCTGTATTTATCCTGTTAATTTCATCTGTAATCATTTTATAACTTGTATATACATACGAACAAGTTGTTTTTATTATTTATCAAAAGTTCCATATAAAGAAAGACCGGAACACCCTCCCCATTCTGGTGTTCCGGCCTTTATATGCCGCCTTGCATATTTATTTCAAAGTTTTTGCTGCCTTTCGATCATTTCCTGCCTTAGCGGTACATCTTCATATAATCCCCATGTGCCTCGATCAGCTCATCACACATTGCCTGGATATCTTTGATGTTCAGCTCTGCACCTGTGTGCGGGTCCATCATGGCTGCCTGATAGATTTTCTGGCGGTCTTTGGTCACTGCTGCCTCAATAGCAAGGAGCTGCGGGCTGACATTGGATGAGTTCATAGCTGCCAGCTGTGTAGGAAGCTTGCCCACTTTTACCGGATGTACACCGGTTCCGTCGATATAGCATGGAACCTCTACGCAGGCATCCGGCGGAAGGTTATCAATGTAACCGTTGTTAAGAACATTTCCACCGATCTTGTACGGTGTGTTTGTAACAACAGCCTCCATGATATAAGAAGCATACTCTTTACTTCTCTCATGACCGATCTTGCCATCCTTGAGGATATCCTCGCGCTCTTTTTCCCAGCCCTCGATCTGTTTGATACATCTTCTCGGATATTCGTCGAGCGGAATATTGAACTCCTCGATCATCTCCGGATATTTGGATTTAATGAAGAACGGATTATACTCTGCATTGTGCTCACTGGACTCTGTGCAATAGTATCCAAGATGACGGATATACTCATAACGCACCATGTCCTCATGCTTCTCACCGGAGGTATTCTTCTCCTCGGCAATTCTGCGGATCTCCGGATACAGATCATTTCCGTCTTTGTCGTGGATCTCAAGGAGCCACGCCATGTGGTTGATACCTGCGATCAGCTCAGTACGTCCCTCAATCTTGTCTTCCATTCCCATTCCCTCAAGAAGCTTCTGGGAACATACCTGTACGCTGTGGCAGAGACCTACCGTGCGGATCTTTGTGAAACGCTGCATATAGCCGGTAAGCATTGCCATAGGGTTGGAGTAGTTCAGGAACAGAGTGTTCGGGCAGACCTCTTCCATGTCGCGCGCAAATTCTTCCAGAACCGGAATGGTACGAAGTGCACGCATGATTCCGCCGATTCCCAGGGTATCTGCGATTGTCTGTTTGATGCCGTATTTCTTCGGGATCTCAAAGTCTGTTACGGTGCATGGCTCATAGCCGCCTACCTGGATGGCATTAACTACGAAATCTGCATCACGAAGTGCATCTTTACGGTTCTCTGCACCAAGGTAGGTCTTGATCACTGCGCGGTCCTCGTTTACGTTGTGGTTGATGGCACTTAAAATAATTCTGGAATCCTCCAGCCTCTTCTCATCGATATCATAAAGTGCGATCTCGCTCTCGCGAAGTGCCGGTGTACACATACAGTCACCAAGTACATTTCTTGCGAAAACCGTGCTTCCTGCTCCCATAAATGTAATTTTGATCATGTTCGTTCCTCCTATTGATCTTTTTGGATTTTTCTGTGACAGATTTTTCTGTTCTTGGCAAAAATCCTGATTTTCTGCTGATTCTGCGGCGCAGCCCCGCTTCGTTATTATTATGGTTTTATGATACTACCGGAAGCATCTTTAAAATATGTACTTTGATGTCAATAATTGTTGTTTTGTTGCATGAAATATATCCTAATTCAGACAGAGAGTTGTTATTTTTTATCGCAAAGATCTGCCAGCAACAAAAGGTACTGCCAGTTATCAGGCCTCAGATTCCGTATAATCGCCCTTCTTTCCATTCACTACAAGTCTTCTCTTTTCTTCCTTGTATTCTCTCGGACTTCTTCCTGTTCTTGCCTTGAATACCTTGGAAAAAGCCAGCGGATCTCCATACCCTACTCTTGCAGCTACTTCACTGACCTGAATATCTCCGTTTTTCAGAAGAGTTTTCGCCTTCTCAATGCGAAGATTCATAAGATATTCCTGCGGCGAGCATCCAAGGCTTTTTTTAAATGAACTGGTAAGATAGCTCCGGTTGACGCCAATGCGGTCTGCCAGCTCATTGATCTTCAGCCTCTTGTCAAAGTTGGCTGCAATGTAATCCACTGCCTGCTCCACATAAACGGAATTTGGATATCTGTGGGATGGAAGAAGCTTGCCTTCTCTCAAACATGCATCCCGGTTATCTGTGATCAGGTCAGAAAAAAGAAGCAGCAGAAGTCCGTTTCGTTTCAGCTCATTTTCAAAAACGAGCTTGTTGGTCCGTACCATTGCATCAATATACTTCGCAGCATTTTCCATGCAGTGGATCCTTCGGACCGGATTTTCCCGGCTAAAACCACTTACATGAATCACTTCCTCGGCAATCATTCCCTCAAATCCTACCCAGCGGTACGTCCAGGGATTGTCCATGTCTGCCTCATACCAGGCCTCCACACTGGGTGGGATCAGAAATGCTTCTCCACCGGTCAGATGATACTGATAGCCATCCATCTCAAAAACTCCGCTTCCGGATTCCACGATATGAAGTACATGGGAGATCCTTTTATTTGGTCCAAATCGATATCCCGGATCACATTTTTCCCACCCACAGTAAGTAAGACAGAGATCCACCGCACCTTTCTTTAAATTCTCCAGACATTTATAGCTGTCTGAGTTTGTAAAACCAACTGTATGAAGCAACTTGCCACCTCCCTGATGTCATATATTACATTTCCGACCGTGCGCTGCTTCGCCACCCAATAACAGACCGCCATATCCGGCGGCCTGTTATTTTTCTGGTCAGGCGGATGTTTTTTCTACAGACAGTTTTTATTCCATCACTTGCAGAAATCAGTCCTCTGCTTCAATTGTATACAATACAGAATGGAAGTCACCGTTTGTCTTATTGCAGTAGTCACGATCAACCGGGATTCCTGCATACATCAGCTCATTTCCGTAAGCTTTCAGGCACTTATCTTCCCATTTTACTTTGTAAAGCTGATCCTCGTCAAGACCTTTGAACCGCAGACGCATCCAGGAAGCATTTACCTTGTTCAGTCTCTCATAGTATCCGGCAACTGCCTGTTTTTTGTCTCTGGAAACAACCATCCATGCAGTATCATTTCCTTCGAACGGGCTTAAGATACGGTAGAAATCACCCTCCACCTGGATCAGATCACGATGTTCCTTCATGAATTCCACCTGTGCCTTTACCTCTTCGATCTCTTCATCACTTAAGAGGTTCAGATCCAGCTCATAGCCAAAGGTTCCGAAATATGCCACATTTGCTCTTGTGGAAAGCGGTGTGGTACGGTGCAGCTGATGATTCGGTACTGCTGATACATGAGATCCCATGCTGACGATCGGATAGACAAAGGAGGTACCGTACTGGATCTTTTCTCTCTCAGCTGCATCGGTATCATCACTGGTCCATGTCTGCGGTGCAAAATACAGCATTCCCGGATCAAATCTTGCTCCGCCGCTTGCGCAGGATTCAAAGAGGATGTCAGGGAATCTCTCTGTCAGTCTTGTATACAGCTCATAAACACCAAGGATATATTTATGCATAGTCTTGCCCTGATCTGCTGCAGATGCGCCGCGGCTGAAAGGCTCAGACATATAACGGTTCATATCCCATTTAATGTAGGAAATGGAAGATTCCTCGATAACCTTGGAGATGGAATCATAAATGAAATCCACAACCTCAGGTCTGGAAAAATCAAGAACGTGCTGATGTCTTGAGTGAGACTCAAAACGGTCCGGTGCTCCGATGAGCCAGTCCGGATGTGCTCTGTAGCAGTCACTGTTCTTATTTACCATCTCAAGCTCTACCCAGAGACCGAATTTCAGGCCCATCTCCTCGATCTTACGGGAAAGTCCGGAAATTCCGTTCGGAAGCTTATTCTTATTTACGAACCAGTCGCCAAGGCCCTGGTAATCATCGTTTCTGGTTCCGAACCATCCGTCATCCAGAACGAACAGCTCTACTCCAACCTCTTTGGCTTTTTTTGCAATATTGAGGATTTTTTCCTCATTAAAATCAAAATAGGTCGCTTCCCAGTTATTGAGGAGGATCGGGCGTGCATGATTTCTCCATTTTCCACGCATCAGACGGTCACAGTACAGTCTGTGGTAAGCCTGGCTCATTCCGTTTAAGCCCTTATCACTGTATACCATAACAACCTCCGGAGTCTGGAATTCCTCATCTCTGGAAAGCTCCCAGGAAAATCCCTGTGGATTGATTCCCATCATAACTCGTGTCATCTCGTAGGTGGAAACCTCGACCTGTGCAAGGAAGTTGCCGCTGTACACAAAGCTGAATCCAAAAACCTCGCCTGTGTCTTCTGTTGTATGAGGACGCTTCAGTGCGATAAACGGATTCTGCTCAGAGCTGGAACCGGTTCCTGCAAGACTCTGTACAGCCTGTGTACCCATCTCAAGTTTACGTGTTTTTACATAGCGCTCACGTGCCCACGCACCGGAAAGATGGATCATCTCATAATCCATATCCGGAAACTCCACTGCTGCACTCATCACATTCTCAAGGCGGATCTTCTGATCCCCTTTCTGAACAAGGCGTGCGCTTCTGGTGATCACCGGGTAATCCTCATATACGGAATATGTAAGAACAAGGTCTGTGTCCATCACAGAATCATGAAGTGTGATATCCAGAGATGTTGCTTCCTCATCACTTTCTGTATAAGTTGCCGGAAGACCTGCAAGCTTCTTCTTGCCGCCATAGATCTCATGAGAAACATATTTGAAATCTACGATCTCGCTTCCGTTCTCCTGACGAACAGTAAGGGCAGGGTTTCTATAATCACCGGTTCCGTAAACAGGATACTCCTGTTTGGTATACTGCATGGAAAGAAGTCCTGGCTCCGGAACGCATACAGCCATCAGGGAACGCATGATCTCTTCATGAAGATAACTGAAATCCTCTTTATCGCGGATAGCTTTTCCATAGTACAGATTCTCCATCTGACCATTTTCCATGATACAGGTGATGTAGCTTAAATGTTTGTTATAAATGTGGAATGTCTTTGATCCCTCGTGAAATTTAATCGGCATAATTTTCTCCTTTTTTCATTTACTGCAGATAAAAATATCCGCCTCTTTCCTTAAGAATCATCAAATAGCTGTGCATTTTGGCATTTGCTTCGATAAAAATACCGCTGACAACCTCAATAACCAAATCCTCAGTTATATACATTGTCAGCGGTCTTGTATTACCTTATGTAATATTTCTGATTACAGTTTTCCACCGCTGGTAGCAATACCTTCGATAAACTGTTTCTGGAAGATCATGTAGATCACGATCATCGGAATGCAGGCGATCAGAGATGCAGCCATCAGTTCCGGGAATTTGGATACGTACTGGCCCTGCATCTTTGCAAGTGCGGAAGAAAGTACCAGCATATCCTTATCTGTATTAACGATCATCGGCCACATCAGGTCTTTGAATGCGAATACAGCTGTGAAAATTCCAAGTGCGACCATACTGGATCTTGTAAGTGGTGCCATGATGTAAAGGAAGGTCTGACCGATGTTACATCCGTCAAGTCTGGCAGCCTCCTCCAGATCCTTCGGCAGTCCCATGTATCCCTGTCTCAGAAGGAAAGTACCGAATGCAGTAACAATACCTGGGAATACAAGGGCAAAGATCGTATTCAGCATACCCATCTTGCTGACCATCAGGTACTGCGGGATGATGAAAATCTGTACCGGAACCATCATCTGGAACAGTACAAGACTGAAGCAGAGATCACGGCCCTTGAAGTTCAGTCGTCCAAATGCATAGCCTGCCATAGTTGCTGTAAGAACCGCACACACTACTCGGAAGAAGATCAGAAGCAGTGTATTCTTGTACAGAAGCAGGAAGTTCATGTTATTGATAACAGAAATAAATGCGTCTTTTCTCCATATTTTCGGGAAAATAGTGAAAGGATCTACAGATGTTGCTTCAGTTACAGTTTTAAAAGCTGTCAGGATCATCCAGATAAATGGCACAAGCATCGTTATGGACACAATGATCAGTATGACATGTATTAAAATAGTGGTTAATTTCTTTTTTGTTTCCATACTATCCATGGTTAATCCCCCTTTTTAGTTGTAGAATACCCATTTCTTCTGACCGATCATCTGGAATACTGTCAGGATCATGGTGATAATAAGAAGTACTACTACGATCGTAGCGCCGTATCCCATGTTCTTATTGATAAATGCATATTTATAGAACAGGTAAACCAGTGACTGAGTCTTGGTAAGTGCCGGGTTTGACTTGTCAATAACCATATAGATCAGGTCGAATACCTGAAGGGATCCGATCACACGGGTAACAAGTACGAAGAAAATGGTTGGTGAAAGAAGCGGGATCGTAATGCTGAAGAATGCATTCACACCTGTAGCTCCGTCAATCTCTGCCGCTTCATAATAATCCCTCGGAATTTCCTGAAGTCCTGCCAGAAAAAGAACCATATTGTAACCGATGATAGACCATACACCGATGATCGCAACTGCAAATACTGCAATTTTCGGATTAGAAACCCAGTTTACATGAACATGGAAAACGTTATTGATAAGACCATAATCAGAGTTGAACAGCCATCTCCATACCATGGCTACCGCTGCCGGAGCTGCTACCATCGGAAGGAAGATGATGGTTCTGTAAATAGAACGGCCCTTCATCTTTCTGTTAAGAAGTACTGCAAGAACAAGTGCGATGACAATGGAAAAAGGGACCTCCACGATCGCATATTTGAATGTGTTGATCAGTGCCTGCCAGATCTCTTTATCTGCAAAAACCTTCTGGTAGTTCTGTAAACCGATAAAGATATTTCCTTTACCAAAATCTCCTGTTTTGAAAAAGCTCTGGTAAATAGTCTGGAAGATCGGAATGATGTTCAATACGATCAGTCCGATGGTTGTTGGGAGAATAAACAGCCAGCCCCAGAGGAACTCACTGCGCTCTCTCTTTGTCCGTGCCTGTGACTTGGTAGTTTTAGCCATAAGAATCACTCCTTCTATTCCTTCTATGTATGAGGCCGCTGCACCTGAGTGCGGCGGCCCCTCTCATTACTGCACTTAATTATCGGTGTTTCTTAATGCTTACTCCTCAGCCAGCTTCTCGTTCATCTGATCAGCCATCTGCTTGCAAGCCTCTTCCATTGTGATGTCGCCTGTGTATACGCCCTTAAGGATCTCGTTGTCCTCGTTCTCCCATGTTACAGTAGATTTGGAGTATGGACGGATTACCATGTCATCCATCATGTTCAGATAAGCCTGAAGGTTGAAGTCTGCGGATTTAGCCCATGCATCAGATGTATCCTTGTATGCACTCATTGTAACACCAAGTTCAGCCTGTTTCTCCTGAGCCTCTTTGGATCCGAGGTACTCAATCAGCTGCCAAGCTTCGTCTGTGTGCTCACCGGAAGCAGATGCTGCCCATCCAAGTCCGTTATATAAGGAAGCTCTTCTTCCTGTCTCAGCGTTCTTAGGAAGCTCTACACAATCACAGTTCGCTGCTGTGTACTCGTTCTCTTTAAATGCTGCAAGCATCCAGGAGCCCTGGCATGTCATAGCGATCTTGCCAGCCTCGAAAAGTACGTCCTCGTTGTTCTCGGACATTGTCTCAAGAGACGGGATCACGCCATCCTTGATCCATCCTTCCAGTGTCTGCATAGCTGCGATCGTCTTCTCATCATCCCAGCCGGATTTTGTCTTGTCATCACTGATGATGTATCCGCCGTTATCATAGATCAGGTTGTAGTACCCGGCCTGGTTGTTATCATTTCTCATTGCGAGACCGTACTGGGAACCATCATCCTTGGTAAGCTTCTTAGCTGCCTCTGTAACATCATCCCATGTCCAGTCAGCTGTCGGATAATCAAGTCCTGCCTCGTCAAATAATGTCTTGTTGTACCAGAGAGCGATTGTATCTACATCCTTCGGTACTGCATAATATTTATCATCGTATGTATACAGTCCCCAGATATCCTCCGGATAGTTCTCCGGATCGATCAGATCGCTGTCTTTGATCTTATCGGTCAGATCAAGAAGCATATCGTTGGACATGTATCTCTGACTCTCGTTGGAGTGCATCCAGAATACGTCCGGAAGGGAACCACCCTGTGCACCGGCCTCGAGCATTGTCCAGTACTCATCCCATTTAACAACGGAGATCTCTGTCTTGATTCCTGTCTTCTCTGTGAAGTCTGCGAGAATTTCTTTGATTCCCGGCTCCTGGTTGGTGTCCCAGATGGAAACGGAAAGTGTAACGTCATCGCCCTTGGCATATACAGGAACTGCTGTCATTACCATGGCACCTGTTAATAATAAAGCTGCTACTCTTTTGAAATTCATAACTTCTTCCTCCTTTTTGGATCTCTCTTATTTTCCCTCTTTCTTTGGTCAGTTTTTATATTTTTCCACGTCCCTGACCGTTGATATTATTATAATTGCACATGGAAAAATGATAAATGGATTATTGTAATTTCAATATGGAAAAATGTTGTTTTTTATTCATTTTATCCATTTTTCGTTCATGCTTTGTTAATTATTCGTCATTTTTACATGTTTTCTTGTATTTCTTACATATATTTTCATATTTTTCACTATTTATGGGCATATTTTGGCACTCATTTATTTCCTTGTAGCAAAACCAACATTTTTACATATCTGTTTTTGTATGTTTTTACTAACTTAGAACATGTATAAATGTCATTTTCCGAAAAATACACTTTCCCTTACCTAACATAATTCCATGCGTGCCATCATTTTCACATGTGCACGCAAAGTTCCATGTTTTTTTATACAGTCCCATAAACCGTGCTGATACTTATCTGCGTCCCCTCTCTTTACACACAATCAAAAACTATGCTAAGATTAGCTGTATCGGACTTTTCCCATATGGTCCGTTTTTCATTTCTATATTTCTATATAAGGAGGTATTTCGTTATGAATCTTTTAAATGAAGATAATGTCGTTCATGTATTCCTCAACAAACTGGGCGACATCGTGATCGCCAATCTTCTTTTTATTCTCTGCTGCATCCCCGTGATCACCATCGGGCCGTCACTGACTGCCCTCTATCACTGCATGATGCGTACCGTAAAAGGGAATAACAACGGCACAACGAAAACATTTTTCAGAGCTTTTAAGGAAAACTTCAAACAGTCACTGATCATATGGCTGCTGATCCTCGCTGCCGGAGCCGTGATCATCCTGAATATCCGCTTTCTGCTCCATGCCGAAGGAAGCGCTGCACATATGCTGTTTTACCTTTCTGTGGGAGTTCTCACTCTGCTGATAATTTTTACTTTATACATATTCCCAGTGATCGCAACCTTTGCCAATACACTGGGGGCACTTTGCAGAAATGCATTTCTGCTGGCATTTATGCACTTCCCCACAACGATCGCCATTGCGGTGATCACGATCTTTCCATTGTATATGACCTATCTCGATGCAAAACTGCAGCCCCTTTACGTATGCTGTTGGTTTTTCTTTGGATTTGGACTTGTAGCTTTTATAAATTCGATGCTGTTGTATCGATTTTTTAAGAAGCTGCTTCCTCCGGAGGAGGATATTTCGCTTTTGTGATGAAAAGCTTGGGAAAATTGTTATTATTGTTATTATAGATATGATATTTTTTTGCTTTTCAAAGCGGAGGAAATCTGCGAGGGGGAAAGCACTCAGAGTTGCGAAGCCCGCTTTTCCCCCTCGCGCTCCCCCTTTCCGGGCACGCTATATTATCGTACGCTGTGGGAATGTGTTAGTATATCGGCACGGCGATGGATTCTACGGTGTTGGTGATGTTATGTTAAGCCGATCTATGCTACTATGATGCTGATAATGTTACGCTGAAACGGTCTATGCTACTACGATGCTGATATTTATGCTACAGTATTCGTAATATTACACTGAGCTTCTTTATGCTACAGCACTGATAATGTTACGCCACGCCACACCACCTCACCTCCAAGTCGAAAGTGAAGCGCCTCGACCCAATCTCTACCGGTAGGCCACAGGGAAACTCAGCCTTTCGTCCCAGTCATCCAGCGCAGCGCTGATGACCCATCCAACTCCCGTGAAACCACTCTGCTTCTCACTCTGAACCAAATTCACACCCCACCACTTCTCCCCATCTGATTCCCCTTCCGACCAGCCCCCGACGAAGCCCCGGCGACAGACAGCATACACCTTGCGGGCGTCCATTTCATCTACACTCTTTTCAAAACAACCAATCCCTCATTCTCACCAAGAACCACATTCCGGCCACCATTCAGTACATCACCCTCAGTCTCTCCAAGGCTAACACACCTCCACTGCCCCTCAGGCAAAGTCACACTTCTGACAACCTCCCCCTGCTTCCAAACAGGCGCCACCAAAAGCGCATCACCAACCATAAACTGATCCATCACCCTCTCCATACCCTGTCCAGGGAAAACAAACTCCATAGAACGGGCAATCGGCTCACCAGTAACTTTCGCACACTCTACAGCCTTGAAAATCTCCGGCAGACACTTCTCTCTGAGAGCCAGTGCATCCTTAACCTTCTGAAAATCCGCCTCAGGCAGCACTCTCCAAGGAGAAGCCGAAAACTGCATCACCGGCATCAAAGCCGCAATCTGCGCATACCGCACAAACATCTCCGGCGTACACGCATTCTCATTTCCATTCAAAAAACAGGTATACTCACCACCACCGATCATATCCGGGCTGCCAAAAGGATGCCCCGTAAGCCCCTGTATCAACGTATCCGGAATCAATCCCGCAATACCACTCTCATCCCACTTCGTCTGCTTATCACAAAGCCTCTGCATCAGAGAATAACCACCGGCCCTGAAACATACCCTCAGCTCATTAAACACAAACTGTTCCCCAAACTCAGCCCAAAGCCTGGACAGCTCATCCGTAGAAGCATCCCGGAACAGCTTATCCCCAGCATGATAATAACACGGATCCCCAGCATCCAGTTTAAAACCATCCACACCCATATCCATCAGAACATCCAGCTGATTCTTCAGCCACTTCAAAGCATCCGGATTCGTCAGATCCAGAGCCGCAGAATACCCGTTCCACCACTCCAGGATACGAGGTTTCCCCTCCGGAGTCTCAATCAGAAAATGCTTATCCCTGGCCTTCCGAAACTCCAGCGTATCCGGAGTAACAAACGGACAGATCCACAACATCACAGAAAAGCCCATCTCATGCAATTCTTTGATCATCGCCTTCGCATCCTTGAAATTATCTCCCCTGAACTGCCACCTTCCATAATAAGGAGACCAGCCATCATCGATCATCAGAACACCTGATGGAAAACCATTTTCCAGAATACCTTTTGCATATTTCAGGATATTCTCCTGGGTCTGATAATAGGTAAGTTCAATCCAGGAATTATATACCGGTGCTTTGAAAAATCTGTCTGAAAGTTTGATCTCATGAAATGGAAAATGCGCTTTCATGGCTGCCAGGTATGCACCTCTCAGATCATTGAAGCCGTTTTCCAGAACGATAGATTCCGGACCTTCCGCCAGGATCTCACCTTTTTGAAAAGAGATATGAAAACCTGCGTTGCTCCAGATGTAACGGCCTTTCGAGGAAAGGAATAATGGCATGATCTGATTGTGGGTTGGGTTTTCGCGGAAATCCCAGTCCACAATGTCGTCTGCGCCTACGGGCTGGCGGTAGCCTTCGTAGACTGCGCCGCCATACCAGAATTCGTTTTTTAATATAGTTGTTTTCATATCAAAACTCCTTTCTGCTATATATGAATTTATGTTTTTTTGTTTAAATGTTGAGGTTATTTTTTTTGTATTGATGTAAATTTATTAGCTTTTCGAAGCTAAGGAAATTGCGAGGGGGAAAGCACTCGGAGTTAGCGAAGCCCGTTTTTCCCCCTCGCGCTCCCCCTTTCCGGGCACGCAGTTGTTGTACGTTGTGGGAATGTGTTTATGTACTGGTGGGGCGATGGATTCTACGGTGTTGGTGATGTAACGTTGAGACGATTTGTTCTTATTACCTGTAACTTCCTTCCGGTCAATTGCTTACTCCTTCCGGCTGGAAGTACCAGCTGGCAAGGCGTGTGCTGTCTGACGACGGCTCTGCAGGAGGGGTGCTGATTCTTGGCTGGTGGAAATCTGCGTTGTTTTTCAAAAGTTCGCTGTTTGAGCGCAGCGAGTTCGGACTTTTGGAAAACGCTTTTAGCAGATTTTCAGCGGCTTAGAAGCCAGCCCCCGACGAAGCCTCGGCGTCAGACAGCACACGCCTTGCCAGCGTCCGCATATCCACCCCACCCTCTCCGAATCCCTTCCACTTCAGCCCTTGCCCTTCCCACCCCCATATTGTATAATCACCTCATACAACATCCCACCCCATTTTGTGACCCAAAATTGCGTTTTTGTTGCATAACCCAAGAAACCAGGAGGCCCACCTAAATGAAAAACACACACCAGGAACCCAAAACCCAACACACCCTCTCCGTCTACTTCTGCGGTCAGGAAGATTGCGGCCCAAACCACTCCTTCGGCCCGGCCATGCGCCCACACTACCTCCTCCACGTGATCTTCCACGGCAAAGGCATCTACCAGTGCAGCGGCCACACCTACCATCTGAAAGCAGGCGACGCCTTTCTCATCCGCCCCATGGACTCCATCTACTACCGAGCCGACACCTCCGACCCCTGGAGCTATGCCTGGGCAGGCTTTGACGGCTCCGCCTGCAAAGAAATCCTGAAACAAACCGTATTTTCAGACACCCCCATCTTCACCCCCGAAACACCCGCCCGCCAAAACAGCCTCCTCACCCACATGCAAAGCCTCCTTGACACCTTTTCCGAAAACAACGGAAACGACCTTGCCTCCGCAGGAAACCTCCTCCTGATACTATCCGACATGCAAAAAAAGCCCTCCGAAAGCAGGACCGACATCTCAAACCTGTACTTTCAGAAAGCCTCCGAATACATCAGAAACAACTATGCCTACCCCATCCAGATCTCAGACGTGGCACACTACGTAGGAATCGACCGTTCCTATCTTTACCGGATCTTCATGGAACACGAAAACACCTCCCCAAAACAATATCTCCTGAAACACCGCCTCCAGATGGCAACCCAGCTCCTCTGTTCCTCAACCTGCACCATCACAGAAGCAGCCCTCTCCTGCGGCTTCCGGGACGCACCCTCCTTCTGCAACTACTTCCGCCAGGGAACCGGCTACACCCCAAAGGAATTCCGCAAAGCCTACAGCGGAACCATCTACCCCTGACTAGCCACCTGTACTCCGTCATTTCCCTGCCTGCCAAAAGATAACCGCTCACAATCACAAGCAGACCAAAACAATTCCATAACAGCAAAAAAAAGACGGAAACCATCACGCAGACTCTGCAAATGATCTCCGTCTCTTATTTTCCGGAAAAAAAATGCTTGATAAACACATACAAAACAATGATAAAAGCAAACACATAGCCAAAAGCACCCAGAGCCGGGATTCCCCACAGCTTCGGCTTCATATCCGTAGTACAGATAATACTGGAACTGATCAGAAGTGCCATCACCCACAGCCCCATCACAATATTCCGCACCAGCCGCCGCAAAAGCCACGCCAGATCATCCGAGGCATGAAGATCCAGATTGATCTTCGTCTGCCCCTTCATACAGCCCTGAAGAAAATCCGCCGCCAGAGAAGGAATATCCACCGCACGTTTCAGGGACCATGCAAAATTTTTTCCACCTTTTTTGATCTCACGCTTCCAGTTTCCATTGCTCAAAAACTGCTCTTTAAGCCTTGCCGCAGCAATCTGTGTCATATTGATATCCGGGCAGATCTCAGCCAGAACCCCCTCCACATGAGTCAGTCCTCTCGCAAGCATGGTCAGTCCGTGAGGCATCATGATCTTATTCTCCTTCATGACCTCCATCAGGTCCACCATCACCTCTGCCACATCAATATTTCCCATATCCGCAGTACCGTATTTCTCCATAAGTCCGCGGATATCCTCATAAAGCTTGCTGGAATCCGGCTTTCCCTTAAAATCACCAAGAGCCAGAACCGCATCCTGGATCTTACCGATGTTGTTCATGGCAACCCCTTCAATGGCTTCTCCGATCAGCTGACGGTCATGCTCTGTAAGCCGTCCCATCATCCCCATATCGATCCAGACGATCTTTCCCTCCTGAATCCGTACATTTCCGGGATGAGGATCTGCATGGAAGAAACCATCTTCCATCACCTGCTTGATAAAATTGTCCACATATTTCGTTCCGACCTCATTGAGATCATATCCATTCGCCAGAAGATCTGCCCGGTCATTGATCGCAAAGCCGTCAATATATTCCATCACCAGAACATGTGGTGAAATATATTCGCGGTAAAGAACAGGCACCTTCACAAATGCCACATCTTTATTCTTCTTCGCAAATTCCGCCATATTGGCTGCCTCTGTGAGAAAATTCATCTCCTCCTGGGTCACGGTCCACAGCTCACTTAAGACCATGTTCAGATCTACCATGCCTTTGATACTTACCGGCGGCATCAGACGCACTGCCTTATGCATCAGTCCGATATCCCGGGCCATAGTCTCATAGATTCCTTTTCGCTGAACCTTGATCACAACCTCTTCCCCTGTTTTCAGAGTTGCCCGGTGCACCTGTGCAATGGATGCAGCTCCAAGGGGCTTCTCATCAATGCGCTGAAATTCCTCCTGCCATGGACAGCCCATGGATTCCTCCAGAACTTCTATCACCTGTGAAAAAGGCATGGGCGGCACATCGGAACAGAGTTTCATCAGCTCATCACAGTATATTTTGGGCAAAATATCGGAACGCAGGGACATAATCTGACCCAACTTGATATAAGTTGGGCCCAGGTCTTCCAGTATGAGCCGGAGCTTCTCAGGAGAAACACCCCGGGTAATGGCATGCTTTTTCAGAACGGCTGTGATCTCTCTCAGCCGTTCTCCATATCCGCTTTTTTCTTTTTTCTCCTGTTCTTCTCTGGCCATAAAATTCTCCGTTTACGTTATTAATCTCCGACAGCTTTCATACTTCCTCTTTGTGCTTAAACTGCCTTTTTGTTTCTGTTCCACCGTCTTGTTCTGTCCGGCTTCTTCCATGAGTTCTGCTGTTTTCTCAGAAGTCTCTTTTTATTCTGCCTCCGGAGCTTCCTCACTCCCGCCGGCTGCTTCTGTTTTCTCTTCTTCAACAGTCTCTGTGGCTGCATCCTCAACAGGCTCTGCTACAGGTACTTCTTCCTCTTTTGCAGCTGCCTCAGCCTGCATGCTCTCGATCTGTGCCTTCACAGCTGCAAGCTGCTCCGGTGTGAGCTTGGAGATCGTCGCCTTAAGCTCCTCCTGCTCGTTCTTTCTGGCTGCGGATTCTTTCACAGAATCAGCTGCATTCTTAACTGTTGACTTGATGTTGTGCTTCAGCTCCTGATTGAGGACCTTTCCCTGCTCAACGGTAAGCTCACCTTTTTTTACCAGCTCATCCAGAATCTCCTTGGATTTCTCTGCTGTCACTGCTGCTGTACCAATACCCACCAGTAAAATTTTCTTCAGTCCTTCACCTAATTCCATAATGTTTTCTCCTTTCCTGAAACCGGCAGCTGCCCGACTATCATCCTGCTGTCCGACACCAGCCCCTGTCATGAAACAAAATTTCCTGTTCCTGTCATATTCCCAGAAAAACAAGTCCCTTGGGAACAAAAATGATCAGTCCGACGATTGCTGCCATGATCGCTGCGATCAGTACTGCCCCGGCCGCTGTGTCCTTGGCGATCTTTGCCAGAGGATGACGTTCCTCTGTGACCAGATCCACCACAGCTTCCACTGCCGTATTCACCAGTTCCAGCGCCATCACCATTCCGAACAGCCCCAGGCAGATGCACCACTCTGTCACGGAAAGCCCAAGGATCAGTCCTGCGATCACCACAAGTGCTGCCACCATGCAGTGGATCTTCATATTTCTTTCCTTGCGGATGCAGGTAAAAATCCCCTGAAATGCATATCCGAAGCTTTTATACAGCGGATCCTTCTTTCTGCCTGCCATGTTCCTCACCTGATTTCCTGTTTGAATTATTCCCTCCAACGGGAAGTATGGGATTATTATAACAAGTTTGTAGTAATATTTCCAGTATTCCGAAAAATTTATGAATATTTAAGGAGTATATGTGGCTATTCACAGATAACTGTTTGAGCGGATAAAAGCATCCGCATTCAGTTAAACCACACATACTCCTGATCCTGTTGCATATTATGTAAGATTTCCGGATATCCTGAATTATTTTTCCGGATATATATACGGATGTCACATATTATTCCACATTTTTCAGTGCTTCATCCATGGGCACATGACGGATCCTCCGGAATTCCAGCACTGCTACCACCCCATAAGCTGCGATTCCGATCGCTGTCATTTTCACATAGATCATGGGATCCACCCACATAGTGATCCATCCCGAAATACTGGAAAGCATCATCTCTCTGAATAGCATTTCCATGATCTGCCGTTCAACCGGAAGGCTTAACAGCAGGCAGAACACCACCACAAGTGATGTAGAAAGTATATACAAACGGCTGATCTCACCATTTGTATAACCCAGAATCTTGGTCATGGAAATCGACTGGGCATTTTTTTCGATGATAACCTTGGAAAGCAGATAGATCACCACCAGAAAAATGGTCACGGAAAATCCATACATCATTCCCATCATATCTCCCATGGAAACATCCAGCTGCCTGGATATTTTTGTAAGAGCTTCCAGGTCAATGACAGAACCGATATATTTTGAAGGGATATCCCTGATCTCTGTATCGGAAAAATATCCTCCAAAATAATCATCCCCAAGATCAAACGCCTCATTCAGCTTATCACGCTCCATAAATACACAGAGGCTTGCCGTATAATCATAGATTCCGTCTACTTTAAAGGAATACTCATCCTTCTCATATTTTTCCTTCAGAGTTATGGTATCCCCCTCCTTGATCCGGAATTTGTCCGCATAAGCACTAGAAATATAAACGCCGTCTCCTGAAAGATCCGCATGGATATATTTACTATCCGGCTCCACCCCGTAAAAGGTGATCTCCTCACTTTTATATTTATCAGGCATGGTATTCAGGGAATAGACAGAAAATTTTTCCGCATCTTTATTGTCCGTTCTGGTATCCGTATAATATTCCAGAAGAGAATTCATGGCATCCGCTTTATTCCCTGAATAGGCACTTGCCGGAACCGAAAGTATGTACTGATATTTTGCCAGCATGTTCTCCTGGATCTCCATCTGATAATGATCCAGAGCAGACGGCAAGAGCATTCCAAAAAACAGCAGCAGATTGGCAAAAACAACTCCCACAAACAGCACCAGATAATTGCTGATATTCTGAAAGATCACCCGGAGGCGAAACCTGGAAAAAATTCCGATCTTCGGGCTTAAATACACCGCCCGTTTCTGTTTGTTTCTGGAAAAATCCCTTCTCAGAAGTTTCAGAGGCGAAAGCTTCAGACGGTACCAGAGCACTGCATGATCGATCAGTATCATAATGATGACCGGAACTATGGTTGTCAGAAGAAAGGCATCTGCATTCCATACCGTCACATAAGTCGGCAGACTATAGCTCCCGTAATACATGTCTGCACATACCCCCTTAAATACGGTATAGCCAAGAATATTTCCGATCAGGGCACCGACCAGCGTGACCAGAACCGGAAGCATCATATAATGAAGGATCAGCTCACGCCTGGTATAACCGGATGCACGTAACGTACCGATAACACCGGCTTCCTTTCGGATCGTATTGCTGATGGTAATGCCAAACACAAACGCCATTATCACGATCACAATATAAAGAAGCGTGATGACCATTGCCCTGTCTCCACCCATATCATCACCGGTAAACATGATCGCCTGGTTAAGATAACGTGGGACAAAAGCCTCCAGAGTTACCACTTTGCCAATATCTTCCACGAGATCCTCGGAAACCTTCTTCTCCTCTTTTTCGTCCTTTGGCTGATGAGCGTAGATCCAGGCATAATTATACCGGAGCTTTTCCTGATCCAGAGTTTCAAATTCCTCCGGAGCTACGATTGCCACACCAAACTTTACAGAATCAAACATGGAATCGTTATTATTCTGAAACAGAGCACTGTAATCCGAAAGTGCCACAAGGCCTGTGATCTTCCAGGATTTTTCACCCCTGGTCAGGATATCTCCTACCTTAAGACTGTTGTTATCCGCATACATACGGTCAATGGCGATCTCGCCCTGCCCTGACGGCATTTCTCCTTTCATCAGGCAGACCTTATTCACCTTCTCACGATTTTTAAAGAAACGCATGGTGCTTCCGTTATCCAGATCTTCTTCTATATAGTAATTCTCGTAAAGCTTAACACCGGCCGCTTCAATGTCCTTCCACTGAGAACTGTAAATCTTCTCCGCAGTACGGAAATTTCCGTTTTCGATGTTATATTTGTCAAAGCTTTCATCATAGGCCTTCAGCATGCTTCCATCGGCTACCAGGAAGCCGGATACAAAACCTATGGTCAGTACCATCAGCAGAAAGACCACCAGATATTTTCCAAATTCCCCCTTCAGTTCCCTGGGGATACGCTTACGTAAAGGATTCTTCATAATGCCCCCTTACCATTCCAGGTCAGCAGCCGGAATCTTCTGCTCATTCTGATAATTTCTGCGGATCATACCGTCACGAAGCTTTACCACACGGTCTGCCATATCCTTGATGGCATCGTTGTGAGTAACCATGACTATGGTATTTCCATATTTGTGATTGACTGTTTCAATCAGCTTCAGGATTTCCTTGGAGGTGTTGTAATCCAGCGCACCGGTAGGCTCATCACAAAGCAGGATATCCGGATTTTTTACAATGGCACGGCCAATGGCAGTTCTCTGCTGCTGGCCTCCCGAAAGCTGGTTCGGAAGCTTCCGCTGATGTTCATAAAGTCCCAGTGTCTCCAGCAGCTCATCCACATCCAGCGGTCTGTCACTTAAATAAGCACCAACTTCAATATTTTCCCTCACAGTCAGATTGGGAATCAGATTATACATCTGAAAAATATATCCCAGATGTTTTCTGCGGTAGAGAGAAAGCTTTTTTTCTTTCATATCCTCCAGCTGTTCTCCCTGAATGGTAATGCTGCCTGCATCTGCCCCGTCAATGCCGCCGATGATATTTAACAGCGTAGATTTTCCGGAACCGGACGGTCCCAGAAGCACACAGAATTCTCCCTTTTCAATCTCCAGATCAATCCCCTTCAGAACATCTACGTGGCTCTCTCCGGACCCGAAGGATTTTTTTATTCCTTTTATTTCCAGAAACATAAACCTCTCCTTCCATTCCTGATCATTTCTTCTTTATATATGAATACAAATATATGTTAGTTCAGACTTACTCTTTTGTCAAGATGCAGGCTTATTTTTGTAATTCGCTGTATCAGTCCGGCTCTTGCCAAAATCCGATAAAACGTATATAATGGGAGAGTATCTGTATATTTTTAACCAAATAATCTTATTTTTAAAGGAGTGAATATTGAAAGTGGACCCCAGCGACACTTACCAGATAATCATATTACTTATTCTGCTGGCATTGTCAGCCTTTTTCTCATCTAACGAAACCGCGCTGATGTCGGTAAACAAGATCCGTCTCCGCTCTCTTGCAGACGAAGGAAACAAGCGTGCAGCCATGGCTCTCGATATCCTGGAGAACCAGACTCCCAAGCTTCTCAGTGCGATTCTCATCGGAAACAACATTGTGAACATTTCGGCTTCTTCCCTTGCAACCACACTTGCATACAGCTTTGGCGGATATATGGTCAGCATCGTAACGGTGATCCTGACGGTTCTGATCCTGATCTTCGGCGAGATCACCCCCAAGAACTACGCAACCATTAACTCAGAAAAGATCACCCTCCGCTATATCCCGGTCTTTAAATTTCTTATGACCATCATGACACCGGTGATCTTTATCATCAATCTCTTTTCAAGAGGTGTGATGCGCCTGATGCGTGTAGATCCGGATGCAGCCGACAAGGCCATGACCGAGGAGGAGCTTCGTACCATCGTGGACGTCAGCCACGAGGACGGTGTCATTGAATCCGACGAAAAAGAAATGATCTACAATGTGTTTGACCTTGGAGATGCCACAGCCAAGGATATCATGGTTCCAAGAGTACATGTTACCTTTGCAGATGTGGAATCCACCTATGATGAGCTGATCGATATTTTCCGCGAGGATAAGTTCACACGTCTGCCGGTTTATAAGGACAGCCAGAACAACATTGTGGGAATCATCAACATGAAGGATCTTCTTCTTTACGACAAAAATGAGGAATTTGTTATCGATCATTTCCTCCGAAAGCCGCATTTTACTTACGAAACAAAAAGCATTTCCGATCTTCTTGTGGAAATGAAGGACTCCACCTTCAATATTGCCATTGTACTGGATGAATACGGTGATATGGCCGGACTGATCACACTGGAGGACATCCTGGAGGAGATCGTGGGTGAGATCCATGACGAATACGATGAGAAGGAAGACGAACTTGTCCAGAAAATTTCCGACCGTGAATACATCATCGAAGGCTCCATGCATCTGGATGACGTAAATGATCATCTGGATACGGAACTGGATTCCGAGGATTATGATTCCCTGGGTGGATTTATCATCGAACATCTGGATCGTCTGCCTGTTGCCGGTGACGAAGTGATCACCGAGGACGGAATTCGTCTGATCGTAGAAAAGCTGGATAAAAACCGTATCGAGAAAGTGCATGTCTACCTTCCGGAAAAAGAGCCTGAAACACCGGGAAATACCGAAGCCTGAGCAAGCAGGCTCCAGCTCCGTAACAATAAACAGCTGATGCACCGGAAAATACTTAATATTTAATACTTAATATCATCCATATCGGAACTGTTATCGGAATCCCCGGCTCACCCATTGAGCCATCATGATTTCTGATTGACAGTTCCGATATTTTATATTATAATGATAAAAAATTTTTATCCATATTTACTAAATGCAATGACAGGGAGTAGTACACAGTCTCCGGATGCACAGAGAGAAGATGGCCGGTGAGAATCTTCGTGACTGAACTGTGGAAGTAGCCCTCGAGCAGTGGACTGAACCATGAATCTTCATGCAGTAGGCTTCATCGTCATTCCCACGTTACAGGGAGGCAGTATAATTTTGTACTGACAGAGAGCAGAGTTTTACCTCTGAAAACAGGTGGTACCGCGGAATTGTCCGTCCTGAGCATATTTTATCCGATATGCCGGGACTTTTTTATTGGAAAAATTTCTCGCGGCAGCCCTTATCTGCTTAACTTTTCACATCATCAAAGGAGGGAACCAATTCATGAAACAGATTTCCGGAAACAAATTGCTTGTAAAAGCCTTAAAAGAAGAAGGCGTTGATGTTCTGTTCGGCTATCCCGGTGCCTGCACCATCGATATCAGCGATGAATTATATAAACAGAGCGGCATTGACATCATCCTGCCACGTCACGAGCAGGCCCTTGTACACGAAGCAGATGCCTATGCCAGAACTACCGGAAAAGTTGGCGTATGTCTCGTTACCAGCGGTCCCGGAGCTACCAACCTTGTTACAGGTCTTGCAACTGCCAACTATGACAGCGTTCCGCTTGTATGCTTTACCGGACAGGTTGCCCGTCACCTCATCGGAAACGACGCGTTTCAGGAGGTTGATATTGTCGGGATCACCAGAAGCATCACAAAATACGGTGTTACCGTCCGCAACCGTGAGGATCTTGGACGTATCATCAAGGAAGCCTTCTATATCGCACGCACCGGACGCCCAGGCCCGGTTCTCATCGACCTTCCAAAGGATGTAATGGCCGAGCTGGGAAGTGCTGAGTATCCGAAAACTGTCAATATCCGTGGCTACAAGCCTAACACCAGCGTGCATATCGGACAGCTGAAGCGTGCCCTCAAAATGCTGCAGAAGGCCAAAAAACCTCTGTTTCTTGCCGGCGGCGGTGTGATCATTTCCCGCGCGCAGGAGATTTTTACCCAGGTTGTTGAGAAAACTCAGATCCCGGTTGTCACAACCGTTATGGGACGTGGCGCCATTTCCACAAAGAACCCTCTGTTTATCGGAAATCTTGGTATGCACGGCGCTTATGCCGCAAATATGGCAGTGAATGAATGCGATCTTCTGTTTTCCATCGGAACCCGTTTTAACGACCGTATCACAGGCAAGCTCCATGAATTTGCTCCACATGCACAGATCGTCCACATTGATATTGACACCGCTTCTATTTCCAGAAACATCCATGTAGATATCCCCATTGTTGCCGATGCAAAAGAAGCTATCACAAAAATGGCTGAATATGTCCAGGAATGTAATACCGGCAAATGGCTGAAGCAGATTCAGGAATGGAAGGAAGAGCATCCTCTTACCATGAAGGACCGTGGTATTATGGGACCGCTGGATATCATCAGCGAGATCAACCGCCAGTTTGACAAGGCCATTCTTGTTACCGATGTAGGTCAGCATCAGATGCTGGTGAGCCAGTATGCGGACATCACCGGGAACCGTCAGCTGATCATGTCAGGCGGACTTGGGACCATGGGTTACGGCCTTCCAGGTGCTATCGGTGCCAAGATTGGTAATCCGGACACACCGGTCATCTCCGTTTCCGGTGACGGCGGCATGCAGATGAATATTCAGGAGCTGGCTACCGCAGTTCTGGAGGAGCTTCCGATCATCTGCTGTATCTTCAATAATGAATATCTCGGAATGGTCCGCCAGTGGCAGAAGCTTTTCTACGGAAAACGTTACGCCATGACAAACCTGAAGGCCGGTGCACTCTCCCGCCGTACAGACGGTCAGGAATATCCGGAATACACACCGGATTTCATCCGTCTCGCAGAGAGCTATGGGGCAAAGGGTATCCGTGTAACTGAGAAGGATCAGATCGCGGCTGCTTTCGAAGAGGCTAAGAAGAACACAAAAACTCCTACGATCATCGAATTTATCATTGATCCGGAGGAAATGGTTTACCCGATGATCAAGCCGGGCGGCACCCTGGCTGATCTGATCATGGATTGTTAGGAGGAATGAATGATGGATAAAGGAATGAAAAAAAGATGGATCTCTCTCTACGTTGAAAACCAGGTCGGTGTTCTTTCCAAGATTTCTGGTCTTTTCTCCGGAAAGTCCTATAACCTGGACAGTCTTACGGTTGGAACTACGGAGGATCCCACAGTTTCCAGAATGACCATCGCCACAGTCAGCGATGATGAAACCTTTGAGCAGATCAAAAAACAGCTGAACCGTATGATCGAGGTGATCAAGGTTATTGATTTTACAGACGTGTTCGTTCGAATGAAGGAGATCCTTTACATCAAGGTAAAGGACTGCTCCCCGGAAGATAAAGCGGAACTTTTCCAGATTGCTGAGACTTTCAAGGCACGTGTCATCGACTATGGAAAAGACAGCCTCCTTCTGGAATTCGTCCAGACCGCAACCAAAAATGACGCGGTCATCAAGCTTATCAAAGAAGAGTTCAAACATATCGAAGTTGTCCGCGGCGGAAGTGTCGGAATTGAGTCTATCAGTATGATGGAGAGATAAAAGCTGAATAATATCACGATATAAAAACAACGGGAAGATGATCCCTTCCGCAGACAGCGCCAGCTGCTGCGGAGGGGAGCCATAAGCCATCTTTTCTTTTAGGGCAAGTTTCTTTCCTATTGTATCCATCACTTCATTCCTCCTATACGACATTCATCACATTCTTTTCATCTGATACAACACACAACCATGACTATCTACTTCTTCTGCTGCTTCAGTTGCTTTTTTGCCGGACCAGATTTCTTTTGCATCCTCTTTGATATATATTTCTGCTAATTTATCAGGAATTTCTTTCTTTTTATCCGATACATTAAATATTGCAATATATGTATTCTCTTCGTTTTCTCCTGACCAGACAATCCATTCATCGTCTCTGTACTCTTGTCTCTGTCCATCCAGTGTACGATGCATCTCGTTTACCTCTGTATTTGTTAACAATGAGAGCGTCCACTCATCCAAATCAGCTAGTTCTCCGCCATACATCAATGGTGACTGAAAGATAGACCACAATGTGATCATTGTCTTTTGTTCTGGCTTTGTAAAGCAGGTCATACGGTCTGCCTTTCCACGTTCACCTGAGCGTATTCCAATATGCCCCAATGGAAGCATGTCACAATCAGGCCAGTTTCCTTTACGAATAAATGGTGACCAATAATTACAGCGGTCAAACATATCATACAGCAATTCCCACTCATCCCAGAAATCATCTGTCAATCTCCACATATTTGCAGTTTTTTGAAGAAAACTTCCATCCTGCAGTCTTGCCGGTCCCGGCGAAAGGGAAAGTACAATGTCCCGTCCCGTTTTGTCGATAGCCTTTCGAATCCCTTCAATTTCCTTTCTATGTGAATCTCTGTAAATCGTTGAATATGCGATATCATCAACTTTAATGAAATCAACTCCCCAAGAAGCATACAATTCCATAAGCGAATCATAATATAACTGTCCTTCTGGAATTGACATATCCACTCCATACATATCTGAATTCCATGGACAGATACTGTTTATTGCAATCTGATCTGCTGTCTTATCCGTTCCTTTGATATGCATTCTTCCATGAACAGCCTGTCTTGGTATTCCCCTTAAAATGTGAATACCGAATTTCAACCCTAATTGGTGTACATATTCAGCAAGTGGTGCAAACCCAACTCCATCTGCTGAACTTGGAAAACGATTTTCAGCCGGAAGCACACGACTATATTCATCTATCTTCAAATCCGCAAACTTGCGATATGCTGCTGACTCAGCTCCTGGCTCGTACCACTGAATATCTACAACCACATAGTTCCATCCATATTTCTTAAGCTTTTCTGCCATAATATCTGCATTTCTTTTTACTTCTTCTTCTGTAACAGACGCTCCATATACATCCCAGCTGTTCCATCCTTTTGGTGGTGTTTTTGCAAATTCTAACATATCTCTTTCCTTACCTTTCCATTTTATTTTAGGGTGCACAAAATACAGGTCACCTTTTACAAACTGACTTCTTTCTTCTAATAACTATAGCTTTTTACTTTTCTGTGAATTTGAATCGATTCGTTTCCTGTCTGAATTTTTAGATTATTTTTGTCTTTTCTTTCTCTTGTCTACATTGATATCATATACTATAATCTTATTACCATGTTAGTCACTTTTGTTGGGTAACTTATAAATTTTGTCGGAAATTGTAGTTTAATAAAAGCAAGAATTTTGTATCTATCGAATATAAATATACAAACTACCGAAAGGAGATCCTATGGAATTAGAAAAATTGAATCTGTACAGAGACACCATCTGGAATGATATAAAACTTCGTTTCTGCGGTCATTCAGAATGTCTGCCGCTTCATTCCTACGGACCTGGAACAAGACCCTATTATCTCATGCATTTTGTTCTTTCCGGGAAGGGACGTCTTGTTGTTAATAAAACAGAATATCTTATTGAAGAAAAACAGATTTTTTTGATTGAACCGGATCAGATGGTCTTCTATCAGGCCGATAAGGAGAATCCATGGACTTATTCGTGGGTTGGCTTCAATGGCAAACTCGCTCCATACTTCATTCATCGTCTTGGATTCGGTTATCCGTCCCTCACAAAAGGACTTTCTACAGAAGTCTTTGAGGAAATCAAGGATCTCCTTGAGATTCTGATTTCCATAAAAAATGATAGTACAAAAAATGATCTGTATACCAATGGCATTCTTCTCCTTCTTCTTTCAAAAGTTGGTACTTTTATCGAGAACTCCAAAGAGCTTCCCGAAAGAAAAAGTCGTCAGAATTCAGAAAGTCATGTACAGCAAGCAATTTCTATTGTAGAAGATTTCTACGGACGAGACCTGACAGTTCAGTATATTGCAGACAAACTGAATCTGAATCGATCCTATCTCTCAGAAATCTTTTCAAAGCAGATGGGTGTTCCATTGAAAAAATATATACTGGATTTTCGCATCACCCAGAGTGAAGAATTTCTTTTTACTTCTGACTGGTCCGTGGACTATATCAGTCAGATCTGTGGATTCAGTTCGCCTTCTTATTTTTCAAAAGTATTTAAAGAATACCACGGAATTTCTCCTACAGAATATAGAAAAAACCGTCACAAACGCGAACGCCAAATTGTTCTGGTAAAATAATGGGCTGTCGCACTAAGTATTAGTGCGTAGCTCATTTTCTTGTGCAAAAAAATAACTGCCAGACCTCGAAAGAATAAATTCTGTATCGCCCAGAACACTTTTGAAGATTGTGCTTTATTCTTACATGAACGGGGATTACTCCTCTCGTTCCATGGAAGTGAATTACTCGGTAACTGAGTTACCAGAGCATCTGAATTAAGGCGGGATACCGCCTTTTTTTCAGGGTGCATCCATGACACCACTACTGCCTGCTCGTTAGAGCTATACAGCTACTTTTATTATTTCCGGTGTTTTCAGTCCGGTTACGGACAGTTCTTTTTTCACTCCGGACACGGAATGATATTTTCTCAGGATATTATATGCGCCTACGGCATCTGCGTTATAAACTCTGTTTCCATCCCTGTACAGTCCTCTCTCTTTCCGGTTGGACGGTTCTGCATATCTTTTCCCTACTTCCGGTGACAGTGGGCTGCACTGGCTCGTATAACTTTCTTCCTGCTTTACGAAACGGATCCCATACATTTTCAGCTTATATTCCAGCATGGTGTAGATCCTGTTATACGGCAGACTGTGAAATTTCTGGTTTGTCCTGTGTCCCAGGTCTTTTTCTCTCCGGATGTTCCGGATATCCCCTGCAACAACACAAGTGATCCCTCGTTCCCGGCAGTATTCTGCAAGATATCTTGTGACTTTGTGCAGATAATCTGTTACCGAATCCTGTTTTTTCCTATATAATTTCCTGATATGTTTTGATGTGACCGGATGTTTTACTCCCTTTCCGGACTGCTGCCCATACCACCGGGCCTGCACCCTTGCAATCTCCTTATGGAAATATCTTTCCAACGCAAGGTACTTCCTGCCCAGGATAAACGTCTTCCCATTTTCAGAATCATAACACGTCATAAGGTTGTGAAGCCCCAGATCAATAGACAGTTCATGTCCGTTCTGTGGAAGTTCTTCCTGGTCAGGGACCTCATAAACAACTATGATTTTACAATTTCCCTTCTCCGGCGGATAGATCCGCATCTGTTTGATCCGACCCATGTCCCTGAAGATCTTATTTTCAAGGTAAAGAAATCTTTCATGGATCTGATATGTTTCTTCCATATATTTTTTTAATGCCTTTGGAAGGGAAAGGCGGACTCTGCCCGTATCCCTTTCATGCGCGATTCCCATCTGCATATAGGTAATGGGGATACTTTTCTGCTTAAACCGCGGCGGTCTGGGAGTCTCGATCCCTCCGGATCTTTTCAGGGCATAAAAAGATTTCCATGCCTTGTCCAGCAGCTTACAGACTTCCTGGGCGGTCTGGGACGGGAGCTGTTTATACCACAGATCCTCTTTATGGGCTTTTTTCTGATAATACCAGTCCGGATACTGCTCCATCCCGGTTTCTTTGTAATGCTGACGCTCGTAATTACAGACATTCCAGAGCTTGGATGCTGCATAGCACATATGCCCGATGAGGTTCGCATATTCCCGGCTGACCTTTATGGATGTTTTCTTTGACAGCAGCATTTCCTCTCCTCCATCGTATCAGTAAGCTTTGCTCTGATGTTCGATATACCTGCGGATATTTTCTTCCGATACAGATCCGACCGTTTCCACATAATAGGAATGGTTCCACAGCTCCCCTTTCCAAAGCTGGTTTCTTATTTCCGGAAAACGTTCGAAAAGTTTCCTGCCGGATATCCCCTTCAGGTATTTCACGATCGCAGTTATGGACAATTTCGGAGGGGCTGACACAAAACAGTGTACATGGTCTCCTTCCCCACATTCAAACAGATGGACCGTAAAGCCCTTATCCTCTGCGATCTCCTGCACCAGTTCCTGCAGATATGCCTCGATCTCCGCATTTAATATCTTCCGCCGGTATTTTACCGACCATACCATATGGTAATTAATATTGCACACACAAGTGCGGTAATGTATAAGATTTTCTTTCATGCATATAGTATACCATGATATCGAAAATTCTGCAATAAAATATCGAACATACTTTCTTTTTTATAATGCTGGATACAGCTTTTTATAGAAAGCTTTTATAGGAGAAAATTGAACGAAAACCGTTTTGTTATTTCTGTTTATTATGAGTGCAGATATGCACAGTTTACGCTTTCATCTCGGTAATTGAATTGCCGAGGATTCCCGCTTTTATCCTAAATTGTAAAAGAGATATCAATTTTATGTTTCTTCTAGAAGGTTCCCCAACTCCTGATCATGCAACATTTGCAAGATTTAGAAGTATCCATTTTGCTCCCTGTTCTAAACGTATCCTTGCAGAAATGTCTAATGCATTGTTTGATATGGGAGAACTTCCCGGAGAAACCATTTTTATTGATGGTACAAAAATTGAAGCCAGTGCCAATAAGTATACTTTCGTCTGGAAGAAGGCAGTAACAAAAAACCAGGCAAAACTTTTGCAGAAACTTGCTGATTTTGTAGCTGAGTGTGAGTTGCTTTATGATATAAAAATCGTTTATGGAAATACGATAAAAATAATGGTCCCATATTATCAGCTTTGACCCAAAAGACAGAGAGGAATGTGGATATGACTCTCTTGAAGATTTCCATATTGCACTTGATCAGGCATCCGATCAGACCAGTGCCGCCAGAAAATCTTTAAAGGATACAGAACAGCAACTTAAAGATGTGAACGAGCAAATACATTTTACCGGACAATATCTGGCATATAAAAATGTGTATGCCGACTACCGCAAGAGCCGCAATAAGGATAAATTCTACGAAGAACACCGGGCAGAGCTTTCTCTTTATGATACAGCTCTCCGAACACTGAAAGAAAAATCTGTCGGAAATAAACTGCCTTCCATGAAAGCCCTCTATGCTGAAAAAGACCGACTTATTGAATCGCGAAATATGCAACGGGAAGATTTTTCTAACCGCCGGAATTATGAACGGGAATTTCGTACCGTGTCTGCCAATATTGATATGATCCTTGGAAAGAGCTACGAACAGGAACAGCAGATTGAGAAAGAACAGAATTTATAAATTTCCTGTTTTCATGCTTTCTAAAAAGAGGTATTATATAAAAAAACGCAGGAGGTATATTCAAATGAAAACACATAAATATTGGTCACTTGGTGCATTGGCAGCCATGATTGGAACCTTTTATACCGGCTATAAAAACATGAAAACGGCTCACAAATATTTTGCTTGCAGCTCTCTTCTCTGTATGATTATGGCTATCTACTCCGGTCATAAAATGATTTCGGGAAAGTCCCGAAAAAATTCTTTTAATTCGTAAGAAACGCCCGGTACATTAATTTGCACCGGGTAATCTTTTTATGTTCCAAATTGTTCTAAACCATGCTATACTAAAAGAGCTGTCGAACCTCCAGCAGAAAGGAGGTGTCCACGATGGAAGAAATTCTCACCTCATTCCTTGTCTCCGTTATAGCAAGCGTAGTTAGCTACTACATATGCAAACGGCTGGACGGTAGACGATAGGCAGCAACAGCCTAAACGGAATAACTCACCTTAACGAGCAAGAAAGCCCCCAGAGCTGCAACTCTGAGGGGCTTTCACTTTGCCACTTGGAATCTCACCACATTCCTTAGCTGTTATTATCATATGCTATTACCGGTAAAAAGTCAACTCAAAACGTCACGGAGCTCTCCATATTTTCTGGCGTTTGTCATAAAAACGTCACAAAACCATATCTCTGAATCAACCCACATATCCAGAAATGGCTTAAAATCAACACTTTCCAGACTTCACAGTATAAATACATTGCTTTCCTTTTTATAATACTGTATTTAAATCAGACCTGTATCATTTCTCCAATTACACCGAATATATCTTTCAAATTCTTCTTTGCACTCCAAGTTTTTCCCGTCCACATGGTCTACAATAATAATTTGAGGCAATATTCCTGTGTCTTCACCGATGGAATTGATTTCATCAAAAATTGTCTTATACATTTTATTGACGTGGTATCCTTCCCGTTGGTCAGGCTCGTGCGCTCTGCCGAGGGCTTTATCCGCTGTTGCAGGCAACATCGAAAGGAGGTGCCAGATATGGCAATTTATCATATGCAAGCTAAAGTCGTCAGTCGTGGTTCCGGTCGGTCTGCTGTTGCTGCTTCTGCTTATATGAGCTGTAGCCGGATGTACAATGATTACGATGGTATTCAGCATGACTATACCAGAAAGCATGGTCTCATTTATCAGGAAGTATTGCTCCCACCGATGGCTCCACCAGAATGGAAAGACCGTGAACAACTCTGGAATGCTGTGGAAGCTGCTGAAAAGACAAAAGACAGCCGACTGGCAAGGGAATTTGTTGTCGCACTTCCCATTGAATTAGATAAGGACAGTAATGTTTCTCTTCTTCAAAATTTTATTCAAAAGAATTTTGTGGATATGGGCATGTGTGCTGACTTTGCTATTCACGATACAGATGGACACAATCCTCATGCACACATTCTGCTTACCGTCCGTCCACTGAATGAAAACGGAACATGGCAGTATAAAACAGAAAAAGAATATCTCTGCATAAAAAATGGAGAAGAAAAAGGATTTACAGCTACTGAATTCAAAGCTGCTCAAAAAGATGGCTGGGAAAAGCAATACAGATATAAAGTTGGAAAAAAGAAGATTTATATGACCGCATCTGCCGCACAGGAAAAAGGCTATGACCGCATTGACAAGCATCCAAAAAGCAGCCGCTATGGCAGGCAGAATCCCATTTCTGAACAATGGAACAGTGATGAGCAACTCTGTATCTGGAGAGCAAACTGGGCAGATACTGTAAATGAAATGCTTGCCCGCAATCAGATAAATGCATCCATTGATCACCGCAGCTTTTCAGATCAGGGAATCACCGAACAGCCGACCATCCATGAAGGCTATATTGCTCAAAACATGGAAAAGAAAGGAATGATCGCTGACCGTTGTGAAATCAATCGTCAAATTCGTGCAGATAACAAAATGCTCCGGGAATTAAAAGCTCAGGTAGAGAAACTGGCTCAGGCTGTCAAAAATTCTATTCCTGTAATTGCAGAAACAATGGAAACTATCCGAAATCATATGATCTTTACACAATATCATTTGCTACACAATGAGATGCAAAAAGAAGTAATTCATGATTGGATGAATCATTTTAATCCAATACTGAATAAATACAACACCGTTAAAAAGAAACTCAAAGCTAAAGTTACGGAACGGAAAGAACTGAATGTGCAAAAGGATAAAACCAGTATTTTGAATCCCATCCAGCATATAAAATTGAATCAGCAGCTTACAACTGTTACCGAAGAAATTGAAGAACTGAAATCAAGGAAAGAGCAGCTAATCTTCCAGGCACAATGCTCTACTGATAAAGATATGATGAATCTATCCAAGAAATATGACCAGATGAATAACAATCTTGATATTCTTGATTCTCAGGACATCTCCCTTAAAAAACAGCTTGAAAAAGACGCCGCTGCTTTCCGGGAAGAAAAATTTCGTCCTGATCCAGAACAATACACAGAATTGCTGGACACCAGAATCCAGATACGTCCTGATTTTCGGGATAAGCTGATCGAACAGCTCAAAGGTACTTTCGGTAAATATTATGACTATCACCGTCGTGATATTGCAGCCAATGAGATGGATTATCTCAATGTGGAAGATCCTGATGTCTTCTCCCATCGTGCATGGGAACTGGAATATCAGAGGAAACGGGAAATACGGCGAAATCAGCCTGCTCAATCTAAGAAAAAATCACATGATATGGAATTGTAACCGTCTTTGAATAGATAATATGTTCTTACAAATCTCTTGTTCAAAAATGAGTTTTTTTCAAAAAAGCGTATGGATTTAAAACTTCCATACGCCTTTTTATATTCCGTTCTTCAAATTGTCTAAAAGTTGACTAAAAATATATCACCGTTCATATGATGCAATAATTTCTTTGCTATCTGCTGTTTTATAATCAATTGTTCCCAAATTACCAATCAAGTCAAATGTCATATCTGCATTAACCTGCAATTGATCTTCAAGTTTGACTGCCGACGGTTCATCTTTTAGAAAAACTGTTAATCCATAAGGCTCTGTTTCAGACTGTATCTCTATACTGTCATATGAGTATCCCTCTGGATACTCTTGACCGCTTACAATATTTATAACATTTGAAGAATCTCCTACATAATCTGTCTTATACTGCGATAAATCAGGAATTTCGTACAATTTTTCTTTTTTTCCGCACGCTGAAATCAACATGATTGACATGGCGACTAACATAATTGCAAGTACTTTTTTCTTCATAGAAACACCTCCCGAAAGCTTTATTCAACACTTTTCGATTTGAGTAAAAGGCCAAGGGACTTTAATGTCCCTTATGCTTTTCTCTTTTCTTTCGCTGTTTCAGTTCAAACATTCGCTGCTCTTCTGCCTCTTTTTTCTTGCGTCTTTTCTCTTTGCGTTCCTGCTTGTTCTGTTCCTGCTGTAATTTCAACGCCTGTTGCGATTTTGTACCAATGCCTATTTCCAGCATCTGCTTCTTTACTTCCCGCTGCATCCGTTTCGGATTTCTTTTGATATCCTTTACAACAGTTTCAACAACCGAACTGAATTTCAAACTGAAATAGCACTTTTGAATATATTCCTGTACTTCATAATCTTTTGGCTCTGCACCAAATGTTACCTTTGCCACAGATAGTTTACCATCTTCGATGCGTTCAAAGATTCCCACCCAAAACGGCTCTTCAAAAAATACTGTCAGCTTTCCATTTACTTTGTCCATAAGAATCCCTCCTAAAATTGATTGAACAAAGAATGGACAACCCGGAGGGGCAGGTTACTTACCCTATTTATATAGGACGGCCGGGCTACCTACCGGCTCTGGCACATCAAAGATGTACGTTGCGTTTTTATCTTTGCGTTTATAATCAAGCCATATGGCACGATTAACTTAATTCTATAACTTCTAAGTTACATTCCTCAAAAATCTTCTTGCTTCCTAAGATTCTATCTTCTGTTCAAATCATACCATATGATTAATGCATTTTCTATATACTTTCTTGATACCCAGCAAAAACCAGAAAAAAGCTCCCGAAGGAGCTTTCCACGTTCTAAATGTATGCTAATTCGCTTAACACAATCTCTTCTGCATCATTCCTTATTTCCCATGAAGAATGTTGTAAATTAGTAATATCCACAACGATAACAGGTAATTTAATTATTCGTATTTTTTCCCGATAATGTAAATCGAAACTACCATACCACCTAATATCATAATTAAGAAAATTTTACTTAAAATATCCCATAAAGCTATATTGAGACAATTGATTATTATAATACCTGCAAGAGGATATAGAACAACCGTTGCAAGTGTCCAAATTTTTAAAGTTGTACAGATGTACATCCAATTTCCGTTGTTAAAGGATAAACCAACTAGATGTATTCTAAAAATTCCTTGTGAAACATAATTTATCTTGTTTGCATCATAATATGTTGGTAATATGTCTTTGGCAAAGAAACAAAACCATGCACCAAATAAAAGCATTAACCCTGTAACCAGCAATATATCATCTTTCATCTCAGCTATTGAATTCCCAGATACGACTAACATAATAATTTCTGTAATAGATATTAAAAAGCATAGCAAATATGCTAATATCCAGTTTTTTCTATGCTGATGAATAGAATTCCTAACAGCCATATCGAGAGAGCCTACTACCAATTCCTCGACTTCTTTTGTATCAATATTTTTCTGTGTATCTATTTTTTCTCCACGTAACAATTCTGTAACGGTAACATCTAATATATCAGCTATTGGTATGAGTAATACGACATTAGGCATACTAAGACCACGTTCCCATTTGCTGACCGTTTTATCTGATACATATAATTTTTCAGCCAAATCCTTTTGAGTTAAATTCTTTTTCTTTCTTAATTCGGTTACAAATAAACCGAATTTTTCATTACTAATTTGATACATACATCCACCTCCTGCACACATATTATAATGGGAGTACGCATAAATCAATCGACTAGCAGTAGAATTGCAGAATATTAGCACAAATATATCAAATAATCTCTCCATTATAATTATTTCTGTGAAGTTATATTCGGATATTTTTTAAGCCATACTATGAAGTAATTAAATCTGTGTAACTTATAACCATGGCAGAAAAAAACAACCTTCCGGAACTTAGAAATGGTCACCTGATATGGAATTGTAATTTGATTCTTCTTTGAACCCTTACAAATGCAGAAGCTGAACAAATAGGAGTTTTCTTCCTACCTGTTCAGCTCTTTATTTACCTGTAAATCAATTCTTTTAACACAATCTCTTCTGCCATATTACGAATACCATTTACCGCCCTAACCCATTCCATCTGGTCACGAGCTTTCATTTCTTCCGTAATGCCCTGCCTCTCCATCATCTGATGCACCAGAACTTCCATTCTCTCCTGCGCTTCATCATCCACAAGATTCAGATGTTCCACCAGTCTGTCTTCCAACATATACAGTGAATACATTGCCGGACAATGCTCTTTCAGATACGTTTTCCGCATTATTCCATATTTTCCATAATGCGGTTCTTCATCTGTACTGACAAGATTCGGATAGTAAATTCCGTCTGCTCCCAGTGTGTAGGTTCCACCCATTTTTTCAAATGTGCTTTTCATGTGTTATTCCTCCTTGAAATCAGCGATATCCTTAAATCATCGCAAAATATTTCAGGGCAGCCTTGATAGCATCTTCTTTCTCTTTCGGACACTGTGGCACTTTTGGATTTTCTGTCTTTGGCAGATTATAGTTTTCTCCTACTTCGATTCCACATTTCCTTTTGATTTGAGAAATATATAAATTTGAAACCTTCAAGCCAAATTCCTTCAGCACATAATCTTTGATTTCCTGATAGGTTGCCTTCGTCTCTGCACTGGTTGCATCCAGCTCACCTAAGTCTAAGTCGATCTCTATCGTGTCATCCGGTTCCGGTTGCTCAAGAGACACACAGTCTCCACATGAACCCCCTGGCAGAACTGATCCACTGCACAGGCGTGGGTCATCTCATATCCTGCCTCATAAAATGCCGGGAGGTCTCTCACAAGACTTGTAACCTTGCAGGAAATGTATACGATCTGGTCTACGCCGTAAGCCAGGATCTTTGGAAGGGCTTTGGGGTGAACACCATCTCTTGGCGGATCAAGGATGATCACATCCGGTTTCTCCGGCACATCGTCCAGAACCTTCAGCACGTCTCCGGCAATAAAACGACAGTTATTGATGTTGTTAAGTGCAGCGTTTACTCTGGCGGCTTTTACCGCGTCTTCCACGATCTCCACACCGATCACCTCGCTGGCAACGGACGCCGCAAGCTGGGCAATGGTGCCGGTTCCACTGTAAAGGTCAAATACCACCTTGTCTCTGGTATCTCCTACATATTCCCGTACCTTGGAATACAGGATCTCCGCAGCCAGGGAATTTGGCTGGAAAAAGGAAAAGGTGCTGATCTTAAATTTCAATCCAAGAAGTTCTTCATAGAAATAATCCTTTCCGTAAAGGATCTTCGTCTCGTCGCTCTGCACTACATCAGATAAAGAATCATTTAAAATGTGCATGATCCCCACGATCTTCCCTTCCAGCGGAAGTGCAAGAAGCTGTTCTTTCAGAGGCTCCAGATCATATTCTTCCTGGGTGGTTGTTACCACATGGACCAGGATCTCACCACTTGTAACGCCTCTTCGAAGAAGAAGATGTCGAAGATACCCCACATGCTGCAGCTTTTTATAGAAGCTGGCATTACGCTCCAGGAAAAACTCCCGCACAC
The DNA here is from genome assembly GCF_022868965.1 of Blautia sp. NSJ-140. NCBI lineage: Bacteria > Bacillati > Bacillota > Clostridia > Lachnospirales > Lachnospiraceae > Blautia > Blautia sp. NSJ-140. Next base: position 186,404 of record NZ_JALIFS010000001.1, read on the forward strand.
AGACCAGGATCTTTGTCATATCCGGATGAACCAGCTTACAGTCATCCGTATTCAGGATATCGTAAGTGCTTCCCTTTTTGTGAAGTCCAAGGGACAGCGGCCCATCCTTATACTCATCCCCAAAAGAAAACTCCATCTTATTGCGGTACCCGAACTCAATGGGACTGCCGTAGATCCCATCCCAGTGATATAAACGATCTGCAGCCTCAGCTTCTTCTGTCACATTACCGTTCTTCCCGATCTTAGCCAGACTTTCTCTTACTGCCCCATCCAGAAGTTCCCTCACCTGACATTCCTTCATCTCCTTCTGTGCCTCATAGCTCATGGTCTGATACATGCAGCCGCCACATGCCGGAAACTCCTGACAGGCAGGTTCTCTTGTCTCCAGCGGAGATTTCTCCAGAACCTCCAGAAGACGTCCTTCCGCCCGGCCGGAACGTTTCTTATTGATCATAAACCTGACTTTCTGTCCCGGGATTCCGTTTTTTACAATTACTTTCTGGTCATCAACCCAAACAAAACCTTTGTTTGGAAATTCCACTTTTTCTATAATACCTTCGTAAATTTCACCTTTTTTCATAAATCCTCTTTCTGTTTTATAACTAGTACAGCGTTTCACGGTCCGTCTTCAAAAATCAAGCCCCGGTATCGCGCCGGGGCTTCAATTATCCGCTTCTCATATTCATACATAACAGACAGCCATTCTGATCTGCTCAAAACAGCCTCTGCAGTGAAAGTTCTTACTCTTCCTCATCCTCGAAATAATCATCGAAGTCATCATCAAAATCTTCTTCAAAATCTTCCAGATAATCCGGAGCGAAGAAACGGTATACTGCAAACGCAATACCGGCAACAGCTGCAACAGCACCGATGATCGCCAGTACCCAAAGGACTGTGTTCTTATCTTTCTCTTCTTCTTTTTTCTTCAGTGTTGCGAGCAGTTCTTCAAGTTTTGTTGTATTTAAATTCATAACACTGCACCATCCTTTCTTTCTGTTCGGCTGTACTTTCTGTCAGTAAATCTACAGCGCAGCGTTTTTGAGGTCGCTGCACCCGAGCCTTTTTTTAATGTTCTTATTATACCACCATATGTCTGGTTTTACCAGAACTTACACAAATTTTCGCAGAAACATTCTGTAAAAAAATCGCCGTATTTCCGGCATTTCCGGAAAGATACGGCGGTTTTCTCTTATTCTTTATGGGTTCCTCGGATCACTTTGATCCCGCGTTCTTCTATCAGACCGCAGATCTGTGTTATCCGCGGACATTCCTTTTTTTCCTCATTCAGACGGCATACCCCGACATGGATGACGCTGATCTTTTCACTGACCAGCCGGTCTGCCTTTTCCAAAATCCCCTCATCTTCAGCAGGTTCTTTTGCATTGGTTTCTTTGCATCCGTTGCATGTCATCACAGCTGCCAGAATCGTATCTTCCGGATAGCCGGAAAAAAAATCTCTTCTTTCCCGAAATGCAGACAGACATCCTGCCCTGGTACACACATCATTGGAATTAAGGCATGTCAAAATCCCAATCTTTTTCATCTTTTTCCCTCTATGCATCCCGCCTCACAGCCAGAATCATAAAAACAAAATATGCATCTTTCCGCGGCTGTCGTAAACGATCTCCGCTTCTACTTTATAGATCCTGCGGATCAGCTCCGGGGTCAGGACTTCTTCCGGCGTTCCGTAACCTTCCAGAACTCCGTCCTTCAGTACATAGATCTTATCACAGTATGCTGCTGCAATATTCAGATCGTGAATAGCGGAGATCACGGTTACATTAAGTTTTTTCACCAGCTCCATCAGCATGATCTGGTGGGTAATGTCCAGATGATTGGTAGGCTCATCCAGAATCAGTGCAGAAGTCTGCTGGGCAAGTGCTCTTGCCAGGATCACCCTCTGCTGCTCTCCTCCGGAAAGAGTGGAAAAGGTACGGTCTGCAAACGCCTCCATCTGTACGGTTTTCAGCGCTTCATCCACGATCTGGTAATCTTTTGCATTGTCCCGTTCCAGAGTCTTTTTATGAGGCGCACGCCCCATAAGAACCACCTCGCGGACCGTAAAATCAAAATTATAATAATTGTGCTGTGCCACCACGGCCATTTTTTTCGCAGAGCTTCGAACACTCATGGAATGAAGCTCCTCGCCGTCCAGATACACGGCTCCTGCGTCTGGTTTCAGAATACGGTAAATGCATTTCAGCAAAGTGGATTTTCCGCTTCCGTTTGGTCCGATGATTCCTACCAGTTCCTTATCCTGGGATTCCATGGAGATTCCCTTCAGGATCTGTCTGGCGTGAAAGCCAACCTGAATATTTTCTGTGGTGATCTTCATTACCGGGCACCTCCGAATCCATAGGATTTCCGCACAAGCAGATAAATAAAGCAGGGAGCACCGATAATGGATACCAGCACACCGATGGGCATCTCGGAATTTTTAAGGATCACACGACATGCCACATCGCACCAGATCAGAAACGATGCACCAAGAAGCGCACTTAAGGGGAGCAGTTTTCTGTGATCTGTTCCAAAAAGGATCCGGACCACATGAGGGATCACCAGTCCCACAAATCCGATCACACCGGCACAGTACACGGCAAATCCGATCATAGCAGAAGCAACGATCAGATAAAAAGTCCGCAGTCTGTGCAGATCTGTTCCAAGGGTAATGGATACGTCATCTCCCAGAAGCATCAGATTCAGGTTCCGGTACTGCGTCCAGAAAACAGCCACGCACACCAGCGTGACCGGAAGCATTACACCCACTCTGGTCCAGCTTGCTCCGGCAAGACTTCCCATGCTCCACTTCATAACTTCTGTTGCCGCATTTTTGTCATTGGTAATATAAATGACAAAATTGGAAAAAGCAGAACAGACTGCGCTGACCGCCATTCCCGCAAGGATCAGTTTTGCGGAAGTTGCCTTTCCACCCATGTTTGCAATGGCGATCACCGCAAAAGAAGTGATCATCGCGCCAATGAAAGCAGTGATTCCCACAGAGTTTCCGCCAAGAAAGCTTCCGATTCCAAGCATGATGGCCAGTGTGGCACCCAGAGATGCACCAGATGAGATACCCAGCACATACGGGTCTGCCAGCGGGTTCTGCACGATAGCCTGCATCACCACGCCGCACACGGAAAGAGCCATTCCAACTGCCAGAGCCAGAAGGACTCTGGGCAGCCGGATCAGCCACACAACATCATGAACTGCGCCTTCCGCATAGGCGGACAGACTTTTTATATGAAACAATTTATAAGCGATAACGCTGTATACATCCTTCAGTGACAGATCCGCATTTCCAAAAGTGATGGCTGCAAGTATGGAAAAAATAAGGAATCCTGCAAGTCCGATGAGAACTGCCACATACATGGATGTTCTGAGCACCTTATCTTTTTTTCTTTGTGAAGCTGTTTCTTTCACTGCATTTTCTCCGATCAGTCAAGATTTACGTCCGGATATAATCCCTTTGCAAAAGTTTCGATTCCGTCCTGGGTACGTGTTGCACTTGCATACATCTCACTGAGCATGATCGGGTAAACACGTCCGTTCTTTACTGCGTCAAGACTCTTCAGGGACTCATCATCCTGGATCACTGCAAGCTGGCTGTTCTTAACAGTTTCCGGATCATCTCCTGCATATGGCATGTAAACCACAAAGATCACGTCAGGGTTGGCTGCGATGATATCCTCTTTTCCAACGGTGGAAGCATCCGGGTTTGCAAGAGTTGCGCCTAACTGTGTTACCATATCTCCGCCAAGGCTCTTTACGCCATAGTTTGTGATGTCATCTCCAAGAGGCTCCAATACCATTACGCTTGGTTTGTCTTTTACATCTGCAGTTGCAGTAAGAGTTTTGTCGATCACTGCTTTTGCATCATCAACGATAGCCTGCGCTTTGTCCTGTACATCGAAGATCTTTCCGATATTTAAGATATCTGTGAATTCATTTTCCAGTGTTCTGTCGCCGTCCGGACGAGTATTGGTGTTGTAGTAGGTGTTGCAGCCTTTGTCGATCCAGTCTGTTACATTTCCCAGATTCTTATCAGAGAAAAGAGAGCTCCAGGATAAGATCATGTCCGGCTCCAGCATTGTTACAGTTTCAAGGGATGGGGTAAATTCGTCAAGATAATTTGTTTTTGAGAATGCTTCTTTGAGATCTTCCGGAACTTCATTATCAAGACCTGCGGTAGCTACCAGGTGGTCTTCCAGACCAAGTGCGAGCATAGTCTCAATGCTTCCCTGATATACAGCAAGGACTTTTTCCGGTGCTTTTTCATAAGTGGTTTCGATTTCGTTTCCATCGTAATCATAGGTTGTGATGGTCAGAGGATATTCTGTCTTGGTTGCCTCTGCGGAAGAATCTTCGGTGTCTGCAGACTCTGTACTGTCTTCTGCTGCCGGCTGGTTGTCTTCCTTGATGGTCTCGGAGTCTGCTCTCTCTGCGGCATAAACAGCCGGAGCTGCAGATACGGTCATTGCCGCTGCCATTACCATTGCCATGATTCTTGTGGATACATACTTGTTTTTCATTTCATTTCCTCTCTTTTCGCCTGTTTTATCTTCTGTTGCCTATGGGTAACCGAAAAGATGGGGCTTCATAAAATCTGCACGGAACACTTTGTACGGAAGCTCCCACTTACATACTGTCAAGCAGGTTTCCTGACTTACAGACTCAGAAAAAACTCCGCAAAATAAAAACTGATACACCATTCATCTTTTAGCCGATCATGAATGATGTATCAGAATTTTCTCCAGAATCTCTCTGACATCGGGATTTCGCCTTCTCACATAAGTTTCTGCAATGGCATGTGAAATCCCTTCTTCTGTATACAGTGGCCGCAACCGCTCAGGCTTTTTACCCGATTCCCTCTCACAGTATCCGGCAGCATATGTGCCGGTGATACTGTTCACTTCACAGTAATTCAATTACGCTGATATTAATTCTAACATACCGGTTTTCCAATTACAACCTTGAGGCCGGATTTTTACAGTTTTTTGCAGAAATAGTCTGCCCGGAGAGATCCCTCTCAGATCTTTTTCAGCTTGGCAAAACCGGCGAACATTTTTTTCACGCCGACTTTGTCAAAGTCTACCGTCACTTCGTAGTCTCTGCCGCCGTCTGCGATATTTTTTACGATACCGACTCCGAATTTCACATGACGGACCGTGTCTCCCTCACCATAGTCCAGGCTGTCCGCCTTCTTCACTGTGAAATCTTTTTTCTGCAGGGTGCTCTTTGCCTGGAAATTCATTTTCATCTGGGCATAGGCGCTTTTCGGAGATACGATATCATCTACCTTGGGCTTTTTTTCCTGAATGGTATGTCCAAGATCTACCAGCTCCCGTGGAACCTCCCTTACAAAACGTGACACACGGTTATACTGAGTCTCCCCACGGATCATCCGCTGTTTTGCACAGGTTAAGGTCAGCTCTTTCATGGCACGGGTGATTCCCACATAACAGAGCCTTCGCTCCTCCTCTATATCCGACGGATCACCGGACCAGATGGAAGCATATCCCGGAAAAACACCGTCCTCCATTCCTACGATAAATACATTGGGGAACTCCAGTCCCTTGGCACTGTGAAGGGTCATCAGCAGCACATAATCCTGATCCGGATCAACAGAATCGATATCTGCCACCAGTGCAATCTCCTCCAGAAATGCAGAAAGTGTTGCCGGCTGTCCGGCCTCCTCCATGGCTTCCTGGAAGGATTCTGTCTTGGAGATCAGCTCATCAATATTTTCGATCCTCGCCTGGGCCTCCTCCGTTTTCTCTGCCTCCAGCTCCTTCACATAACCGGTAAGCTCAATAACCTCTTCCAGGGTTTCACGGACTGTATAGGCCTCTGCCTTACTTTTCAGTCCCTGGATAAAGGATACAAAATCATTGATCTTTCCTGCTGCCCTGCCAATGGACGGTACTTCCTCCACCACGCGGAGAGCATCGTAAAAGCTCAGGTTCATCATATCCGCATAGTCCTGGACCCGGCCGATGCTGGTGAGTCCGATCCCTCTTTTTGGCACATTTAAGATCCTGCGCACAGCCAGATCATCACTGGCATTGTCAATGGTCTTCAGATAGCTTAACAGATCCTTAATCTCTTTGCGGGCATAAAAGTTCACGCCGCCGACAATCTTATAAGGAACATTTGCCAGAAGGAATTTCTCCTCAAAGAGACGGGACTGAGCATTGGTCCGATAAAGTACTGCACAATCCTTGTACTGGAATTTCCCGTTGCGGCGCCCCTGGATGATTTCTCCTGCAACATACTCCGCTTCCTCAAATCCGTTGTTGAACTGACGGAAATGTACTTTATCTCCCTCTTCGTTCTCTGTCCAGAGGCGTTTTTCCTTACGCTCTGTGTTGTTGACGATCACCTCATTGGCTGCATTGAGGATATTCTGGGTAGAACGGTAATTCTGTTCCAGGCGCACCACCTTAGCCTCAGGAAAAACCTTCTCAAATCCTAAGATATTCCCGATATTTGCTCCACGAAAACGATAGATGGACTGGTCATCATCACCAACCACACAGAGATTCTTGTATTTCTCAGCAAGAAGACTTACAAATTTAAACTGGGCAGTATTGGTATCCTGATACTCATCCACCATAATATATTTGAAACGTTCCTGATAATAGTCCAGGATATCCGGATTATGCTGAAAAAGCTCCACAGTCTTCACGATCAGGTCATCAAAATCCAGCGCATTGTTTCCCCGGAGGATAGACTGATATTCCTTATACATACCGGCAATCTTCCGTGCATCCGGATCGCCGCCCGCATTCAGCTCCATCTCTTCCGGTGTGATCAGTTCATCCTTGGCATGGGAAATATCAGCAAGAACAGCGCGTTCCTTGTAAATCTTGGTATTGATATCAAACTTCCGGAAGATTTCCTTCATGACTGTTTTCTGGTCGTCGGCATCATAAATGGTAAAATTACTGTTGAAACCCAGCACCTCAATATGTCTGCGCAGGATCCTCACGCAGGCGGAATGGAAGGTGGAGACCCATACGCTCTCCGCACCCATTCCCGCAATTTTATTCACACGTTCCCGCATCTCACTGGCAGCCTTGTTGGTAAAGGTGATCGCCAGGATATTCCATGGGTTTACCCCCTTTTCTTCCATTAAATAGGCGATCCTGTGGGTCAGCACTCTTGTTTTTCCGGAACCGGCTCCTGCAAGGATCAGAAGCGGTCCCTCTGTATGTACGGCAGCTTCCCGCTGCATAGGATTCAATGTGTCCAAAGCATCATGTATACTCATTTTGATCTCCATTTCTTTTTCCATATGAACAGTATCTTTATATACTATCATGACTTTACTTTCCGGTAAACCCACCTCTCTGAAAAAAGTTTCTTTACAAGTAGTATTTAAAACTATATAATAAGGAGCAGAGGTGATAATGCAATGACAGAAAACGAAAAAGAAATGATGAACAGCATTTTTGCAAAAATTGCTGAGCTTGATTATATAAAACCCGATGAAATTCCCAATATCGATCTTTACATGGATCAGGTCACGACCTTTATGGAAGATAATCTCGCTTCCACCAAACGTCATGATGATGACAAGATCCTGACCAAGACCATGATCAACAATTACGCAAAGAACAAGCTCCTTCCCCCGCCGGAAAAAAAGCGGTATTCCCGGGAGCATCTGCTGATGCTGATCTTTATCTACTATTTTAAAAATATCCTCTCCATCAGTGATATCCAGACCCTTCTGGGACCGATCACCGAGAAATACTTCAAGTCCGTTACAGAAAAGGACATGACTTACATCTACCGGGAGGTTTTCAGTATGGAGCAGTCACAGATCCGTTACCTGGAAAAGGATCTTATGCGCCGTTTCAAAAGTGCCGGAGAGATCTTTGAGGACGCCGACCCGGAGGATAAGGAATTCCTTCACCAGTTTTCCTTCATCTGTCTTCTTAGCTTCGACGTATATATGAAAAAAATGATCATCGAAAACATGATCGACCACATGAATTCCTCAAAAGATACTGATTCCTCAAAAAAAGACAAATAATATCCGGAGCTTACATCCGGTCATAAACGTGCGTCGCCGGACGCACCGAAAAAAAGAGACAGACGTGTGATCGCCTGTCTCTTTTTCGTTACAGCATTATCCGTTATCACCACGGTATGGACGTAAGCCTTATTCTGCTTCGCCGCCCTGCTCCCCGTTATCCTTCTTCATACGTGCAAATACCATCTCATAACCATCATTTCCATAGTTCAGGGAACGGTTCACACGGCTGATCGTAGCTGTGGAAGCTCCTGTTTTCTCGGAAATATCAAGGTATGTACGCTTATCGGTAAGCATCTTGGCTACCTCGAAGCGCTGAGATAAAGAAAGCAGCTCATTGATGGTGCACACATCCTCAAAAAATGTATAACACTCTTCCTTGTCCTTCAGGCACAGGATCGCTTCAAAAAGATGATCCACAGCCTCCGTCCTGATTTTTTTGCTCATTGTTACGCTCCTTTAAAATACATAAATTTCGTCTAATACAATACTGATATTTTAACACTCTAATTCGTGATAAGCAAGTCTTTTAGGGAAATTTAATAAACTATTTCACTATTTTGTCTTTCTATGGCGGACACATGATTTTCCTGTTTCCACAGTCTCGGAAAACATTTGGGATTTGCTTTTTCTGCTGTGATTGGGTATACTTAAAATAATATCCCAAAGAAAAGGAGACTTATCAAATGAATCGTTTTTTCAACATGGACAACAAATTCTTCGTGTTCATGGGACGCGTAGCAGATCTGCTTCTTCTGAATTTTCTGTGCATCCTCTGCTGTATTCCGGTTGTCACCGCAGGCGCCTCCATAACAGCTCTCTACTATGTCACACTGAAGATGGCAAGAGACGAAGAATCTTATATTGCCCGCAGCTTTTTCCGCTCATTCAAACAGAATTTCAAACAGGCGACCATCATCAATATCATCATGCTCCTCACCGCTGCTGTTCTGTTTATCGATCTTCGGATCGCCAGAGCCGGAAGCGGAGCTATGTACAAAGGACTTTTCAGTCTGTTCATTGCATTTGCACTGATCTATGCGATGATCCTTCTGTACATTTATCCGATCCTTTCCAAATTTTTTAATTCCATCAAGAATACCTTTGTAAATGCATTCCTGATGTCCGTCCGCCATCTTCCGCTGACACTTTTGATGCTTGTGATCTCTGCGTCTCCGCTCCTGCTGATGTGGCTTTTTGCTTATGTGAGCTACGCACAGTTTACATCCATCCTGATCATGCTTTTTATTCTGATGGGATTTTCCACGCTGGCCTACTGGAAATCAAAGATTTTTGTAAAGATCTTCGATAACTATATACCTAAAGATGAAGACGAAGAAAATGACGAAGAGAAAAACGAACTGAAAGAGGCATAATGAAACGCTGGAACGACAAGCCTTATCACTCTCTGGACTATATGCTCCGGGAGCGATACGGCGAAAAGGTCTACCGGGTTGCATTAAACGGCGGCATGTCCTGTCCCAACCGTGACGGCACCCTGGGCAAAAAAGGCTGCATCTTCTGCAGCCAGGGCGGGAGCGGAGATTTTGCAGCAAACGCCGCTCTTTCCATTACAGAGCAGATCAACACACAGATCAAAAGTCTCTCTTCCAAACGCCCGATTCATAAATATATCGCCTATTTTCAGGCATATACAAACACATACGCTCCTGTGGAACACCTGCATAAGATCTTCACAGAAGCCATCTCTCATCCGGATATCGTGGCACTGTCCATTGGTACCAGACCGGACTGTCTGGGAGATGATGTACTGGAGCTTCTTTATTCCCTGAACCAGATCAAACCGGTGTGGGTGGAGCTGGGACTCCAGACTATCCATGAAGATACCGCCAGATATATACGGCGCGGCTATCCACTGTCCTGTTTTGATACCGCATTGAAAAATCTCCGTACAGGCGACATCGAAGTAATCGTCCACACCATCCTGGGGCTTCCCGGCGAAAGCCGGAAGGATATCCTGGAAACAATGGCTTATCTGAACGCCATGGATATCCAGGGAATCAAGCTGCAGCTTCTTCATGTACTGCGTGGTACAGATCTTGCCGCTGATCATGAAGCTGGTCTTTTCCGTACTTATGAACGGGACGAGTATCTGGACCTTGTCATTGACTGCCTGGAACATCTCAGACCGGATATCGTGATCCACCGGGTCACCGGCGACGGACCGAAGGATCTGCTGATCGCACCTTTATGGGCCAGCCGCAAACGTGAAGTTTTAAATCTTCTTCATCACCGGATGAAAGAAAGAGCAAGTTTTCAGGGAAAAGCTCTCGAAGCCCTTTCCCGCAGCCAGTAAAAAGGAGGATTCTTATGGCATCACCTTTTACAACCTATAAGCTTATTATTTTATATATGCTGCAGAATTCCGATGGGGATCTCACAAATTCCCAGATCACCGATTTTATCCTGGACCGGAAATACACCAATTATTTTCAGCTCCAGCAGGCAGTTTCCGAACTTGTGGAGGCAGATCTGGTGGAAATGTCTTCACAGTCCAACCGCAGTTACTATCGACTGACCTCGGAGGGAAAAAACACTCTGAAATATTTTTCCAAAGAACTTTCTTCTGACATCAAGAAAGAAGTGGAAGAATATCTCAATTCCCTCCACTGCAAGATCGAAGAACATCTCCTGACTCCTGCTGATTACTATCCCACCAAAGAGGGCAGCTACTCGGTACGTCTGCGTATCATTGAAAGCGGTGTCAGCATCGTTGATCTCAGCATCAATGTTCCAAATCTTGCTGCTGCACAGTCTGTATGCGAAAGCTGGCCTTATAAATACCAGAATGTTTATGACAAAATAATGGAGGAGCTTCTCTGAGAGGCTCCTCCGTTTTACTTATATTCATTTATTTCGCTTCTTCGTGGATCTTCTTCATGTGCTCTTTCAGTTTCTTTTCATATCCCATATCACTGAGCTCGTAAAAATGTTCTCCTTCGATTTCTGATGGCAGATACTGCTGATTTACATAATGGTTCGGATAATCATGGGCATATTTATATCCGATACCATGACCCAGACTTTCGTGGCCACCATAATGGGCATCCTGCAGATGCACCGGAACGGTTGTCTTCTTCGCCTTCACGCAGCGCATGGCTTCCTGTATGGCATTTACTGCTGAATTGCTCTTGGGTGCACAGGCCATGTATGTAACTGCCTGGGAAAGAATGATCTGGGACTCCGGCATTCCCACACGTTCCACTGCCTGTGCTGCTGCCGTCGCCACGCAGAGGGCCTGGGGATCTGCATTTCCGATATCTTCAGAGGCAAGGATCATGATTCTTCTTGCGATAAATTTCACATCTTCTCCTGCATAGAGCATTTTTGCCAGATAATAGACTGCCGCATCTGGGTCGGAGCCTCGCATGCTCTTGATAAAGGCGGAAATGATATCATAATGATTGTCCCCGTTCTTATCGTAGCGCACCACACGCTTCTGGATACACTCAGAAGCCACCTCAAGGGTCAGATGGATCTTACCGTCTGTATCCCGGGGCGTGGTGAGGATTCCCAGCTCTACGGCATTTAAAGCGCTTCTGGCGTCTCCTCCTGCCATATCTGCCAGAAATTCCAGAGCATCCTCCTCGATCACCGCCCCATAGCTTCCCATTCCACGTTCCGGATCGTTAACCGCACGCAGGATCAGTTCCTTTATTTCCGGTATCTCCAGGGACTTCAGTTCAAAGATGATCGATCTTGAAAGAAGCGCTCCGTTTACCTCAAAATATGGATTCTCTGTTGTGGCCCCGATAAGAATGATGGTTCCGTCTTCAACAAAAGGAAGAAGATAATCCTGCTGTCCCTTGTTGAAACGGTGGATCTCATCAATGAACAGAATGGTCTTTTTCCCATACATGCCGAGATCGTCCTGTGCCTGTTTTACAACTGCTTCCATATCTTTCTTCCCTGCTACGGTTGCATTGATCTGCGTAAAGCTGGCGCTTGTAGTATTGGCGATGACTTTTGCCAGGGTGGTCTTTCCGGTTCCCGGAGGGCCGTAAAAGATAACTGATGTCAGCTTATCCGCCTTTATAGCACGATACAGCAATTTATCTTTTCCTACAATGTGCTGCTGCCCCACCACCTCATCCAGCGTTCGCGGACGCAGCCTGGATGCAAGGGGCGATTCCTGATCCAGCGTTTTTGACTTTGCGTATTCAAATAAATCCATGGTTTTCACTCCTGTATTTTCTGTAAAAAGCGGATATTCACGATCCGTATTCTTTTCATAGATCTGTATCCGGCAACGATCGTTTCATTTGTTTCCGGCATACGGACAGATTCCTTATTTTTATAATTTTACCTGTTTGCACATAAAAAAGCAATCGTTTCTGCCTTTTCGGCAGATCACAGTTACATTACAAGCAGTTGATCTGCAGTTACCAGGTCATAGCCTTCTTCCGTAAGCATATCCGCGATCTCCAGGGCTGCTTCCACAGAGGTAGAAAAGCTGTCATGCATCAGGATAATGGAGCCATCCTTCACTTGTCTTTTTACGATATTTTCCACAGAACGGACATTTTTTGATTTCCAGTCCAGGGTATCCACATCCCAGAATACCGGCAGCATGGTCACGCAGAGCTCCAGATCCTTCGGCCAGGCACCGTAGGGCGGGCGAAGATACATGGGATACTCTCCGGTGATCTCGTAGATCTCATTATTCGTCTTTATGATCTGCTGACAGGCCTGATCACCTGGAAGCTTATCAAGCTGCACGTGATCATACGTGTGATTACCGATGAGATGGCCGTCTCTCTGCATCTGCGTTACGATCTCCTCATTTCCCCGGATATTTTTTCCCATAAGAAAAAATGTGGCATGGATTCCACGCTTCCGCAGGCCATCCAGAAGCAGAGGTGTATATGTTGCATTCGGTCCGTCATCAAAGGTAAGAGCCACACGTGGTCGATCCTCTTTTTCGCTTCTGTCAGAGGCTGTCTCAGCCACCGGTTCTGCTGCTTTGTGTCCGTACTGTGCCGCCACCAGCCGGAGCATCCCCTCACCGGCGATCATTCTGGTCACCTGCATTTGAAATGCACTGTCTGACATTTTTCCATATCCGCTGAGCAGGATCAATACCACTGCCACTACACAGAAATATTTTTTTCGCTTATCCATATTTCCCGCCGGATCAAATATACTTTTCCACAATATATGAAAAAATCCCCGAGAAAAGACTTTTTGCTCTTCTTTCCCGGGGAGTATTCTCTGATATATGTCTTATTTCTTCAGGATCTCAAGTGCACTCTCGATCTCTTCCACGCATTTTTTATAGCCAAGGGTACCGTTATCCAGGCACAGATTGTATTTCGTCATGTCTGTCCAGTCAACACCCATGAATCGTTTGCAGAAATCTTCTTTGCGTTTGTCATCTTTATGCATGAATTTCTCAATGTCCTTTGTGGTTCCGCTGAGCTTCTTGCTTGCCTCGCGGATACGGAAATCCCAGTCTCCGTAAACAAACACACGAAGAACATTGGAATAATCCTTCAGGATCATATTTGCACAACGTCCGATGATCACACAGGACTCTGTTTCTGCCAGCTGCCGGATCACCTTTGCCTGATAATTAAACAGGTTCTCATCTGATGTGAAATCCTTGCTCTGAGGCGGGATCAGCTCACCCTTGTAGATTCCGGACTTTGCAAAAAATCTCTGCTTTGTGCTGACATTTTCATCTGCCCTTCCAAAAAGCTGCTCATGAATGCCGCTCTCCTCAGATGCCATGCGGATGATATCCTTGTCATAGTAAGAAATCCCTAATTTCTTTGCAAGCTCCTCTCCGATGGTACGTCCGCCGCTTCCATACTGTCTTGCAATGGTAATTACGAAATTATCCATGTCTTTCCCCCTACTCTCCAAGGTATGCCTTCTGAACAGCCTCATCGTTCAGAAGATCCTCAGCCTTTCCATCCATAGTGATGCTTCCTGTTTCCAGAACATAGGCACGGTCTGCAATGGAAAGTGCCTTCTTTGCATTCTGCTCAACAAGAAGTACCGTAGTTCCGCTCTCGCTCACCTCACGGATAATGTCAAAAATCTCATTTACAAAGATCGGTGACAGACCCATGGACGGCTCATCCATCAAAATGATCCTTGGTCTGCTCATCAGTGCACGTCCCATGGCAAGCATCTGCTGCTCACCACCGGAAAGTGTTCCGGCACGCTGTCCTTTACGTTCTTCCAGACGCGGAAATCTCTTGTATACACTTGCAAGACTCTCTGCGATCTCTGCCTTGTCCTTTCTTGTATAGGCTCCAAGGAGCAGATTCTCATAAACGGACATATCCGCAAATACACGTCTTCCCTCCGGAACATGCGCCATCCCCATCTCTACGATCTTATGAGCCGGTGTTCTTGTGAGGTCTTTTCCCTCAAACACAATGCTTCCGGACTTCGGAGAAAGAATTCCGGTAAGTGTCTGAAGTGTGGTTGTCTTTCCGGCGCCATTGGCACCGATCAGCGCAATAACCTCTCCCTGATTTACATGAAAAGAAATTCCCTTCAGAGCCTGGATCACACCATAATAGACCTGGAGGTCCTTTACTTCCAACATTGCCATTGTCTCGTTCCTCCTTATTCTCCCAGATATGCAGTGATAACCGTCGGGTCTTTCAGCACTGCAGATGTTTCACCCTGGATCAGTACCTGACCGAAGTTCAGAACTGTAAGTTCCTCACAGATACCGCCCACCAGTTTCATGTCGTGCTCGATCAGAAGAACAGTCATATCAAAATGCTCCCGCACAAAACGGATAGTATCCATCAGCTCCTGTGTCTCATTCGGGTTCATACCAGCCGCCGGCTCATCCAGGAGAAGAAGCTTCGGCTCTGTGGCAAGAGCTCTGGCAATCTCCAGCTTACGCTGTTTACCATAAGGCAGGTTTCCTGCCAGAGTATCCGCTTCCTTATCCAGATCAAAAACCCTCAGTATCTCCATTGCACGTTCATTCATCTCTTTTTCTACCTTGTAATATTTCGGCAGTCTTAAGATCCCGGTCAGTGTGGAATATGGATGATGATTGTGAAGTCCTACTTTTACATTGTCAAGAACCGGCATATCCTTGAAAAGACGGATATTCTGGAAAGTTCTTGCGATTCCGGCCTTGTTGATCTCAATGGTGCTTTTTCCTGTGATGTCCTGGCCGTCAAGTTTAATGATTCCCTCTGTAGGCTTATACACTCCTGTGAGAAGATTGAATACTGTTGTCTTACCGGCACCATTAGGTCCGATCAGTCCATAGAGCTGTCCCTTCTCAATGGTCATATTAAAGCCGTCAACAGCACGAAGACCGCCGAACTGGATAGACAGATTATTTACTTCCAGCATTGCCATGATCAGGCCACCTCCTTTTTCTCTTTTTTGCCTTTGAATTTCTCTACCATACGTGCTCTCCAGTCTCTTGCTGCCGGTGCCCAGTTAAAGAGCATCATGATGATCAGCACGATGGCATAGATCAGCATACGGTAGTTTGCAAATCCGCGGAGAAGCTCAGGCAGCGCATAAAGGATAATGGTTGCGATGATCGATCCTCTGATATTTCCGATCCCGCCAAGTACCACATATACCAGTACCAGGATGGACATGTTGTAATCAAATACAGATACCTTCAGAAGAGAAAGATTATGTGCATACAGCACGCCTGCCACTCCTGCAAGGGCTGCGGAAATTGTAAATGCAAGCAGTTTATATCTGGTGATATTGATTCCTACGGATTCTGCTGCGATACGATTATCTCTGGTTGACATAATTGCGCGACCACTTCTGGAATTTACCAGGTTCTGTACAATAAACAGAGTCAGAAGGAGCAGGAGCACACCGATCAGGAAAAAGTAACTCTTGATATCTTTATAAAGGGTTGCTGTTCCGGAAATACCAAGGGCACCCTTGAGGATCTGCTTTCCGCCGGCTTCCAGATGAAGACCTGCCGCACTGGTTGCAACATGAATACCCTTGTCATCCACACCAATATAAAGCACGTTGATCAGGTTCTTGATGATCTCACCGAATGCCAGTGTAACGATGGCAAGATAATCCCCGCGGAGACGAAGTACAGGGATACCGATGATCACACCGAACAGGGCTGCAACTGCCGCACCTACAAGGATCGCAAGGATAAAGCGCGGAACCTGCGGGATAGAATCTGCAGCCACCTGAGAAAACAGGGCGCTGGAAAAGGCTCCCACGCACATAAAGCCTGCATGTCCAAGACTCAGCTCACCGGAAAAACCAACTACCAGATTCAACGAAACGGATGCGATGGTATAAACACAAAGAGGAACCAGAAGTCCCATAAGCAGTCTGGAAAGATTTCCCGTCGAGGAAAGCGCCTGCACAATGATAAAAAGTACAATGACGATTCCATAATTGATCATATTGTTTCTTGTTGTTTTGTTCTTCATATTCTTCATATCGGCCACCTTACACTTTCTCCTGGATGTTCTTGCCGAACAGTCCGGTAGGTTTTACAAGAAGCACGACGATCAGAACAGCAAATACGATCGCATCTGCAACCTGGGAAGAAATATAAGCCTTTCCGAAGATCTCGATGATTCCCAGAAGGATACCGCCTACCATAGCTCCCGGAATAGAACCGATTCCACCGAATACAGCAGCTACGAAAGCCTTGATACCAGGCATGGCTCCTGTGTATGGAGTCAGTGTCGGATATGTCTGGCAGAGCAGAAGTCCTGCAATGGCCGCAAGTCCGGAACCGATGGCAAATGTGAGGGAGATCGTTGCATTAACGTTAACTCCCATCAGCTGTGCTGCATCCCTGTCCTCGGAAACAGCCTGCATGGCGCGTCCAGGTTTGGTCTTTTTTACAAAGAAAGAAAGTCCCACCATGATGATGATACATGCAAGAATGGTCACGATAGTGATTCCCTTAATGGTAAGTTCTCCGTCAAACAGTGTGATGGACGGAACCTTGATAACTGACACGAAGCTCTTGGCGTCTGCGCCAAAGATCAGGAGTGCCAGGTTCTGAAGCAGATAACTGACACCGATAGCCGTGATCAGAACGGCCAGGTTTGAGGAAGCTTTTCTAAGCGGACTGTAAGCTACCTTCTCAATGACAACACCAAGCAGTGTACAGATCACCACGGAAAGGATCACTGCAAGGATCGGTGACATACCGCCTCTTGTGATACAGGTAAGGATGATATAAGCTCCTACCATGATAACATCTCCGTGTGCGAAGTTCAGCATCTTGGCAATACCGTAAACCATAGTATATCCAAGTGCAATGATCGCATAGATACTGCCAAGACTGATGCCGTCTTTCAAATAAGATATAAAACTCATAACGCACCTCTTTTAATTGTTTATTGATAAGGGAAAAAGGGGACGGTTCCCACTAAAGGTGACCGTCCCCTGACCCCTAACGTTAACAGAAATTACTTATTTCATCTCTACATAAGCACCGTCTTTGATCTCGAATGCTTTCGGCTCTTTATCACACTCACCATCCTCGGTCCATTTTGCTTTTCCGGTAAGTCCGTCAAGCTCGATGTTTGCCATGGATGCGCTCATTGCTGCACTGATGTCTGCATTTTCCATATCTGGTGTGATCTTTGCATCGTCAGCTGCAAGCTGCATTGCGTAAAGTACATCATATGTATCTGCCGCAAACTGGTTCGGGATCTCACCGTTGTGAGCATCGCCGTATGCTTTTACGAAGTTCTGGCTCTTCTCATCTGTGGATGTTGCTGAGAATGGTGTCAGGAGCATAACGCCCTCTGCAAGAGATTTATCAAAGTTCTCTACGTTAAGGATACCATCCATACCGTCTACACCGAAGAATTTAATATCCATTCCTGCCTCAGATGCCTGCTGAAGGATCAGCGCATTGTCGGAATAGTAGTTCGGAAGGAAAAGAAGCTCAGCGCCGCTCTTCTTGATCTTTGCAAGCTGTACAGAATAGTCTGTGTTGCTGTCTGTTGTGTAAGCCTCATCTGCAACTACTTCAAGTCCGTCATCAGCAGCTGCTGCAACGAATGCGTCATGTACACCGGAGTTGTAGTCAGCAGCAGAATCATAAAGTACTGCTACTTTCGTTGCAAGTTTGTGCTCGGAAATGTACTGAGCAGATTTTGTTCCCTGTGCCGGGTCTGTGAAGCACATACGGAACTCGTTTGTTCCTGCTGTGATACAGTCAAGTGCTGTTGCGGATGGTGTGAAGAGGAATGTATCCTCAGCTGCCTCAGCTCCTACTGCGATACAGGAACCGGATGTTACAGTTCCACAGAGCATCTGCATTCCTTTATCGATCAGGTCATTGTATGCGTTAACAGCCTTCTCCGGATCTCCCTGGTCATCACCTGCATCAAGGATCTCAACCTTATATCCGTTGAAACCTCCGTTCTCGTTGATCTCATCTGCAGCGATCTTTGCTGCGTTGTATACGTTAGTACCGTACTGTGCGTAATCACCTGTCATCGGTCCGATCACACCGATCTTAAATGTCTCATCTGCTGCAAAAACTGATGCAGGCATCATCATAGCTGCTGTCATCGCTGCTGCTGATGCAACGCCGATTACTTTCTTCCAATTCTTCATAATAATCTCTCCTCCTGCGCTTTGTCGCGTTACTAATGTTTAATGGTAAAATTATAGCATCGCATATTTTTTATTTCAAGGACAAATTTTGTTATCTGCTGTTTTTCGTCTGATTGCACAACACGGACACTTGTCCGCTGTACAGCTTGTGTTGTTTTTCGGCAAATTGTCTGAATTTTTTCACGCAAAAAAATCCAGGGAAAACTCCCTGGACTTCTTCGTCTCTTAATACTTTACTTATGCGATTGCTTTCTTAGCGATCTCAGCAAGTGCTGTGAAGCCTGCTGCATCGTTAACTGCCATCTCTGCAAGCATCTTTCTGTTGATGTCGATGTTTGCAACCTTAAGGCCGTGCATCATTTTGCTGTAGGAAAGTCCGTTCATTCTTGCTGCTGCGTTGATACGAGCGATCCAGAGCTGTCTGAACTGACGTTTCTTCTGCTTTCTTCCTGCGTAGGAACTTGTAAGAGCTCTCATTACAGACTGTTTTGCTACTCTATACTGTTTAGAACGGGCTCCTCTGTAGCCTTTCGCCAGTTTTAATGTACGGTTATGTCTTTTCTTTGCGTTTAATCCGCCTTTAATTCTTGCCATTTCTTAATTCTCCTCCTGTTCGTCTTCTCTATCTTATAAATATGGTAATACTTTCTTCATGCTCTTTACGTTAGTAGAATCAACAACAGTAGATTTTCTCAGATTTCTCTTTCTCTTCTGAGATTTCTTTGTAAGGATATGGCTCTTGTAGGCTTTATTTCTTACTAATTTTCCTGTACCTGTTTTTTTAAAGCGCTTTGCTGCTGCTCTGCAAGTTTTAATTTTTGGCATTATGAATTCCTCCTTGATTTGGTACTTCTAAATTTTATATAGCATCCCGTTCTGCCCGGCTGTTGCCGTGAAGACTGAGATATCTACCGTTTCTCAGTCAGAAACATAGTCATGCTTCTGCCTTCTATCTTCGGAGCCTTCTCTACAGTCGCTATATCGGACAGAAGATCTGCGAAGTCGTCAAGCACATGCTTACTGCTGGCCATGTGTGCCATCTCTCTTCCGCGGAAACGAAGTGTAACCTTAACTCTGTCACCCTTGCTAAGGAACTTTCTTGCTGCATTTACCTTCGTCTTCAAATCATTCGTATCAATGTTCGGGGAAAGACGCACTTCTTTGACATCGATGGTTTTCTGCTTTTTTCTGGCCTCTTTTTCTTTTCTTGCAAGCTCGTAACGGTATTTACCGTAATCAATGATCTTGCATACCGGCGGTTTCGCCTGTGGGGCAATCTTTACAAGGTCAAGTCCTGCCTCCTGCGCTTTCGCCATCGCTTCTCTGGCGGACACGATTCCAAGCTGAGCTCCGTCCGGACCAATCAAGCGTACCTCTCTGTCTCTGATCTGTTCGTTAATCATTAAACCGCTAATTGTTGTACACCTCCATGAACATGATAGAATTATTTTTTTCTCATTAATGTAGCTAAAGCCGCACAAAAAAAGCGCAGACAGATGTCCACACTTCAAACAATTACACCTGCGCACCGATGGTTGATCCGTTCGCAGTACTGTGCAATATTGACCTGAGTCGCTTATCTTCAGCGCTGAGGTGAGAGTGAACTCTGCTTTCTTTTCGCTACGTACTTTAAGAGGATACCATGGTGTCTGCTATTTGTCAACTGTTTTTTTATATTATTATGTATTTTTTTGAGTATGATTTTTTCTTCTTTCGGACATACTATGCAACATCGGAATCTGTCAGGCTTTATCGCAGTGCTGACGATCAGACAGGGTGCGCATTCCGGCAGGCTGACGGTTTCCGGTAAAATCATAATTATCAGGAGGACACTTTTATGACAAATCTTAAATGTTCCGCACACAACTGCTACTATAACAAAAATTCTCTCTGTTCCCGGGGAGCCATCAATGTTGAAGGAGCAGATGCACGTTATGCAGATGATACCGCCTGTGAAAGCTTCCGTGCTCAGGAAGAAGGTTCTGTAAAAAATGCCGCAGATCCCTGCTATGGGTGTGAGACCGTTAACATCGACTGCAAAGCACACAACTGTACCTACAATGAGCACTGCAAATGCACCGCAGCTTCCATCAATGTATCCGGTGCCAATGCTCATCGCTGCTGTGATACAAAATGTGATACTTTTCACTGCGAATGCTGATATCCTGAACGGAACTCCTGTTTCCATACAGAGCAGTCATTCCTGTTTCTTTTGATCGAAGAGTCAAAAAGATCCGGCAACGTTCCAGATGGAACCTCTGCCGGATCTTATCATGTTCATTTATTATCTGTTCTTAAGAAAATCCGGGATCTGGATATCCTTTTTCTGAACAGTGCTTGTAGGAGCCTTTGTTCCAAACTGTGTGGAATTCATAGTCGGCAGGCTGAAGCTTGGCATGTTAAGGTTCATACCACCTGGCTGTGACTGGCTTGTTTTTTTGGTGTTTCCAAATACAGAATTGGAAGCTCTGTTTCCAAATGGTGTGTTCTGAAGGTTATTGTCTGTAAGACCTGTAGCAATAACTGTAATTCTTGCATAATCTGCAACAGAATCATCATACATAGCACCAAAGATGATGTTTGCCTCCTCACCTGTAAGCTCCTGTACATAGCTTGCAGCATCGTTGGCATCCATAAGAGAAATATCTCCGGAAATGTTGATGATCACATGAGTAGCGCCCTTGATGGTTGTCTCAAGAAGCGGAGAAGATACCGCCTGCTGTACAGCCTCCATAGCCTTGTCATCGCCTCTTGCCTCACCGATACCGATGTGAGCGATTCCCTTGTCCGTCATGACTGTCTGCACATCTGCAAAGTCAAGGTTGATCAGAGCCGGCAGATTGATCAGGTCTGTGATACCCTGTACTGCCTGCTGAAGAACTTCATCAGCCTTACGCAGTGCTTCCGGCATGGTTGTTCTTCTGTCAACGATCTCAAGTAACTTGTCATTGGGGATGACAATCAAAGTGTCAACTGCTTTCTTCAGATTCTCGATTCCCGCAAGTGCATTGTTCATACGGGTCTTTGCTTCAAAACGGAAAGGCTTGGTAACAACACCGACAGTCAGGATACCCATCTCTTTTGCCGCACCGGCAATCACAGGAGCAGCTCCGGTTCCGGTTCCGCCTCCCATACCACAGGTAACGAAAACCATGTCCGCTCCCTCGATGATCTTCTTAACTTCCTCAATGCTCTCCTCAGCTGCCTTCTGTCCAACCTCCGGCTGTGCGCCGGCGCCGAGACCTTTCGTAATTTTCTCACCAATCTGAAGTACAGTCGGAGCTTTACACAGTGTCAGAGCCTGTTTATCGGTATTAACACCTACAAACTCAACTCCGCCAATGGCCTCTTCCACCATTCTGTTTACCGCATTATTACCTGCGCCACCTACTCCAATTACAATAATTTTCGCAGAAGACTCAGCCTCATTCGTCATTATCTCTAACAATGTACTTCCTCCTTTATTTCTACCTGATATCCGATTCAGTGTAATAATCTATTCCAAGCTACATATACACATAGTTATATCATATATTTTTTTCGGTAATTAATCAACCATTAATTTTGTTTTTTTATACTTTTTTCACTAAATTTCGGCACTGTTTCTATTAACCGAAACATTTACAAAACAATCTCTGGCAAAATGCCCAAATACCGGTACTATACATTAAGAAAGCTTTTTTTATCTTTACTCATAATCGTACTCATCACTGTAATCGCTGTACGTATTTTCATCATAATCCTCAGACCCGTCTCCCAGATCACTGCTGTGATCAGCCTCTTTCCCGATGCTGTCCAGGCTGCTGTCTGAAGAATCTTCTTCATTTTCCGGATCTTTGGTATCCGTACTCTGAGCATCTGGATCTTCGGAGTCTGTTCTGTCTCCAGAGCTTTCTGCCGAGGCCTGATAATCCTCCAGAGTACCTACGTAATTGCCATCACGGTCATATTCACTGACTCCGTCATAGCCGCCGTCTTCCCGGTAACCGCCCTTCCAGTTTCCTTTTTCTGCCATGGTTTCTTCTGTGGGGGCTTCGCCTACATAGGTCATGTTGGCATCGTACTCACCACTGCCTGTGTAATCTCCCTCTTCATCATAACCACCCACCCAGTTTTCCTGCGCATACTCCAGATCCGTCTGCGGTTTCGGTCCTACATAGTTACCATTTTCGTCATATTCGCCTTCTCCGGTATAATTTCCCTCCTCATCATAGCCACCGGTCCAGTTTTCTGCGGAAGTCTGGCTCTCATCCTGTTCCTGCTCCAGGGTAATGTTCTTTGAATTATCATTTACATTTTCTGCATGGAGAATTCCTTTTTTTCCGGAAATCATCGGAAGGATAGCCAGAACTCTGGTCATTTTGTCTTCCAGATATTCATCCTTTCCAAGTTTAACTGTGATATCCCCGTAAACAAGACTGATCTGTCCGTCATCTTCAAATTCAATGTGATCCGGAACCTTATCATTTTTTGCAAAAATAGTAGAAAGAGCAACTGCCGTGTTCATCACCGTTTCATCCTTGATGGGGAGTTTCTCGTTCTGGATCACTTTTTTGACTTTGATCCCGTCAAAAAACGGGATTTTTTCGTCACGTTCCGTGGACCCTTCCACAAAAATACCGTTTCTGTCAAAATAAATATAACTGTCCAGATAAGGGATACAACCAACGATATCCTTCTCCTTCACACTGACACAGATGGTGTGCCGGTTCAGCCTTGTTACGGTATAGCCTTCTACAAAAGGAACATCTTTTGTGTTCTGCTTAGTATAAAGAAGCGGTGCAAAAACAGAATTGGATGCCAGCGGTCCCCTGAGTACCATCTTCCTGATCTGTTTTTCAGAATAATGGCTACTGCCCATCACCTGCACTTCATCTACCTGATAATACGTAAAAAAGAAAATAATTCCTGCCAGCAGCAGGACAAGAAGTACGCCAACTGCTTTCAGTGACTTTTTTTTTGATGTTTTCATAAAGTTCCTCTGTCCTTTATCAGCAGACCGCCCAGTGCGGTCAGATCCTCACAGATATGTTCATAGCCTCTTTCTATGAAACAACAGCCCCGGATCCTGGTAATCCCCTGCGCGGCAAGTGCTGCGATCACAAGTGCCGCACCACCGCGAAGCTCCTCTGCTTCCACAGTACAACCGGTCAGGGGCTGCCCTCCGTATATCACAGCAACTCCATCCCGGATCTGGATCTGTGCTCCCATTTTACAGAGCCATGAAGCTGTTTTATATCTGTCTTCAAAAATCTTCTCGCGGATCCTGCTCACTCCCGGGATCGTGGCCAGTACCGCCATCGCAGGAGACTGCAGGTCTGTAGGAAATCCCGGATAAACTTCTGTTTCCAGAAGCTCCAGGGGAAAACCTGTATTTTTTCCGTTGACTATTAGTTTACCACCTACCCTGCGGCATTGTCCACCCATTTTCCGATATACATCCAGGATTCCACCCATTTCCTCCAGAGGCGGATTTTCCAGGATGATCTCTCCTCTGGTTGCCGCCGCTGCCATTAGATAGGTTCCGGCGACAATACGGTCTGGTGGAATGCAGTCATCGCCAGCTTCAAGCTTCTCCACTCCTTCAATACAGATACAGCCTTTTTCATGAATCCGGATCTTTGCCCCCATTCCGGTAAGATAATGGCAAAGCCAATAAATTTCCGGTTCACAGGCACAGCCGTTAAGAACTGTTTTCCCCTCTGCAAGGACCGCTGCCAGAATGCCCTGTTCTGTAGCGCCTACACTTCTTTTTTGAAAAAACATCTCTGCACCTCGGAGTTTTCCACAGGATGCCCGGATCATCCCGCCGTTTTCCACCACAGCTGCCCCAAGGCGGCGCAAAACCTGGATATGAAGATCCACCGGCCGCTTTCCGATCACACAGCCTCCGGGATATCCTGTCTGTGCCTTTTTGCTCCGCCCCAGCATTGCTCCCATTAAGATCACGGAAGAACGCATTTTTCCGGAATAACACTCCGGTATCATGGTGCCGTCCGCATGGCTGCAGTCCAGATAAAGATCTTGACCTTCCCACCAGGTTTCTGCCCCCAGATATTTCAGGATCTTTTCCATCAAATATACATCACTGATTCTCGGGCATCCCCGCAGTACACTGGTCCCGGTGCTTAAGAGTGCTGCTGCCATAACCGGAAGTGCCGCATTTTTTGACCCCTGGATCCGGACGCTTCCATGCAGCGGCCTGCCTCCGGTCACGATGATCTCATCGATCTCATTCAAGTATTCCACTCCTAAAAGGGCCTCTTACTTGTTATTCTATGTGATCCTTCCATGTCTGTGACTGCTGACACTTAAGGCCAGCCCCATTTCCCCCAGAAGAAAAACAACAGAAGTTCCGCCATAGCTTACAAAGGGCAGAGTGATCCCGGTGTTGGGAATCGTATTCGTTACTACTGCAACATTCAGGACCACCTGGATCGCCATATGTGCCATGATCCCGGCGCACAGCAGCGTTCCCTGCAGATCCCGGCAGTTTAATGCCAGAATACAAAGCCTCCAGATCAGAATGCCAAACAGAAAAAGTGTCAGAAAGGCTCCCAGTATCCCCGTTTCCTCACACACAATAGAAAATATCATATCATTCTGGGCTTCCGGGACAAATCCCAGCTTCTGCAGACTGTTCCCGAACCCCTTGCCAAAGATCCCTCCGCTTCCGATTGCATACAGGCCCTGTATAGTCTGAAATCCTTTTTCATATTTTTCCGGATCCCGCCAGATTGCCAGGCGTTCCAGACGATAACTCTCCGCGGCAAGAAAAACCGCAATAAATCCTGTCCCCGCACCTCCAAGCGCGAGAAACTGCAGATATCTGGGATTGGCCACAAAGATCAGCAGCACACCGATCCCTAGAATGATCACCGCTGTGCTTAAGTTATTGGAGCCCACCAGACCTGCTACCGGAAGCAAAGTCATCATAGTCCTGCAGATAAACCAGAATCCGGTTGTTTTGCTTTTTGTATTGCTGATCTGCCATACCAGGAACAATATCACTGCCACCTTGGAAAACTCCGACGGCTGAAAGGAAAGCGGCCCCAGGTTCAGCCACCTCTTCGATCCATTGATCTCCTGTCCGAAAAGCAGGACTGCAGCAGACAGAAAAAGTGAAAAAATATAGGCAGCCGGCGCCAGCTTTACAAACAGCCGGTAATCTACCCGTGATGCCAGATACATAACAAGCAGCCCCAGTGCCGTGGCAAAGAGCTGCTTTTTAAAATAATAGGCAGAGTCGTGGAAACGTACTCTGCCATTATATTCACTTGCCGAAAAAAGCGCCCCGAGTCCCAAAACCACCAGAATCAGAACCAGTACCCAGAGAACGGTATCTGTCTTTCCGGTCTGTTTCTGTCCTGCCTTCATGCATGGCCTCCACAGTGGTCTTTATTTCAGCTTATGTATGTATTTTTCGGATTATTACAGTGCTTTCACATATTCCTTGAACATGTCACCGCGCTGCTCATAATTATCAAACTGTCCCCAGCTCGCACATGCCGGTGAAAGCAGAACTGCATCTCCGGGATTGGCTTTTTCCGCACAGACCCGGACAGCTTCCCTCAGATCCTCGCAGAGGATGATATCTGTAAATCCAAGACGTTCTGCTGCTGCTTTGATCTTCTCTTTCGTCTGACCGATGAGAACAAGATAACGGACTTTTCCGTCGAAGGATTCTATCCACTCATCATAGCTGGATTCCTTGTCATAGCCGCCGCCGATCAGAAGAGTCGGACGGTTCATTGCCTGAATCCCCTTGATGGCCGCATCCGGGTTGGTTCCCTTGGAATCGTTGTAATATGCAACATCGTTTTTCTCTGTCACATACTCGATCCTGTGTGGAACTGCCACAAACTCACAGACACTCTTGCGGATACTCTCCACAGAAACTCCCGCATAATATGCCATGGCTGCTGCTGCCATTACATTCTCGTGATTATGACGTCCCAGGATCTTAAGCTCTCCGGTTTTTACGATCGGGATCTCTTCTTTTTCTGTTTTGAGAATGATCTGGTCTCCGTCCAGATAGATTCCCCTATCCAGTTTGCGAAGACTTGAGAAATATACCACCTTCGGAACGATATTTTCACCGAATTTGCGAAGGACTTCATCCTCGTAATTCAGAACACATACATCTTCCGGTCCCTGATTTTTGGTGATCAGTTCTTTTACACGGATGTATTCCTCCATGGTATGATGACGGTTCAGATGGTCCTCTGTGATGTTGAGGATCGCACTTACCTTCGGGCGGAACTGGTCAATGGTCTCCAGCTGGAAGCTGCTGATCTCCGCAACAGTTACGGAATCCTCCCTCATCTCCAATGATTTGGATGTATATGCAGTTCCGATATTTCCTACAACGAATACAGATTCACGGGCATCTCCCATGATCTTTCCGAGGAGTGCTGTAGTTGTTGTCTTACCGTTGGTTCCTGTGATCGCAAGAACCTCTCCCTTGCCTGTACGGTAGGCAAGCTCCACCTCGCTCCATACCGGAAGGCCCTTTTCATAGAAGCTCTTTACCAGTGGAAGGTCTGTGGGAACTCCCGGGCTTAGCACTACGAGATCAAGACTGTCCAGCGCTCTCTCAGGAAAATCTCCGGCCCAGATCTCCGGGGTGTATTTTCCGTTTGTTTTATGTAAAACTACCTCTTTATCAAGATCTGCGTTTCCGTCATAGATCACCGGCTGTGCTCCTGCACTTCCAAGCAGATCAGCTGCTCCGATGCCGCTTTTTCCGGCTCCGAAAACGAGAACCTTTTTTCCTTTTAAATCCATTTTTCTGTTCCTCCTTATAATGCCAGGAGAGCGATCAGGCACATAATAGCAGTTACAACAGAGAACACTGCAACAACCCGTGTCTCGGACCACCCACAAAGCTCAAAATGATGGTGGATAGGCGCCATCTTGAAAATTCTTTTTCCGTGTGTTGCCTTGAAATAGGATACCTGGAGCATAACAGACAATACCTCCACAAGGTAGATCAGTCCGACCAGGATGATAAACAGCGGCATCTGCATGGCATAAGCTACACCAGCCACAAAGCCCCCCAATGCCAGAGAACCGGTGTCTCCCATAAATACCTTGGCAGGATATACATTAAACAGAAGGAATCCCATAAGACTGCCCACAACTGCACAGGTGATAGGTTCCACACCACTTTTCATTCCAAGGGAAACCACCGTAAAGAATACTGCCACGATCAGGGTAACACTGGAAGCCAGTCCGTCAAGTCCATCCGTAAAATTGACTCCGTTTACTGTACCGATCACCGCAAAGAACAGTACCGGAACCGCAAACCATCCCAGGTTCAGATAATGTCCGCTCCAGAACGGGATCTTCATAGTCAGGGATACGTTGGAATAATTTACAAGATAAAAAGCAAATACAGCTGTCACAACGATCTGCAGTGCCATTTTCTGCCATGGCAAAAGTCCGTCAGAACGCTTCAGGACTACCTTCAGATAATCATCCAGAAATCCGATCAGTCCAAATCCCAGTGTCAGGAAAAGTACCGGGATGATCATCGGATAATCTCTGATATAAAACAGTGATGTTACAGTTGTTGCAATGAGAAAGATCACTCCACCCATAGTAGGGGTACCGTTCTTTTTCAGGTGAGACTGCACACCCAGCTCTCTCTCTGTCTGTCCCATTTTAAGTCTTCTTAAAAAAGGGATAACAATCGGTCCTAATACAAGGCTGATCGCAAATGAGATCAGCACAGGGATCACAACATGAAACTCCATCCTCACACCTCTAATTCTTTCGTTTTTTTATACTTCTTCAACAGTATAAGGCTTTTATCCTCATTAATCAACCCCATCTGCCCGGTTTTCCCCGGATGGAGTTTCCGTAACTGTCCTCTCGATTCCAAGATAGGGAAGTACATTTTCAAAAATACTGCGTACCACCGGTGCGGCAATGATCCCGCCATAATACATACCCTGAGGTGCATAGATGATACAAAGAGCCAGGACCTTCGGATCCTCTGCCGGGGCAAACCCCAGGAATGAAGAAATATATCTGCCGGAGCCTCTGGGCAGTGTCTGAGAGGTAGCTGTTTTTCCCCCAATGGAAAACCCCTTGATCCCGGCATTTTTTCCGGAGCCTTCTGAAACTACAGTTTCCAGGATCTTACGTACTGTCCGGGAAGTCTCACCGGACACGATCCCGCTTTCCACCGGATATTCCAGTGTCCGCACCTTTGTTCCGTCCGCACTTTCCACGCTGATCCCAAAATGAGGTGTGATCCGGTTTCCGCCATTGATGATCCCACTGACGGTTGTTGCAAGCTGGATCGGTGTGATCTGAAACGACTGGCCAAAGGATACCGTGGCAAGCTCCACCTCCCCCATATTTTTGGGGTTATGCATGATCGTTCCTGCCTCTCCCGGAAGATCTATTCCTGTTTTTTTCAAAAGTCCGAACTGTTTAAAATATTTGTAATAACGGTCTGCTCCAAGCCGCAGGCCCACCTCAATAAATACCGGGTTGCAGGAGTTCTGGGCACCTTCTACAAAACTCTGCGCACCATGTCCTGTTCTCTTTGCACAGTGGATCCGCCGGTTCTCCACCACCTTATAGCCCGGACAGAAAAAACGATCCTCTGTTGACACCACTCCTTCCTCCAGCCCTGCTGCCATAGTGATAATCTTAAAAGTCGAGCCAGGTTCATAGGTATCATTCAGGCAGGGGTTTCTCCACATCCGGTTCAGAAGATCCTGCTTCTTTTCTCCCTCTGCTGCTGTTTCTTCTGTATTCAGAGTAAACGGATCGTTCAGATCAAATTCAGGCACATTGACACAGACATAGATTTCTCCGTTCTGAGGGTTCATAAGCAGTATGGAAACTCTCTCCGCCTGTTTTTCTTCCATGACTTTACCGGCTGCCTGCTGCACATATTCCTGGATATTAACATCCAGACTGGTACGCAGAGTATTTCCTGACACCGGTTCCTTCCTCCGTTCTCCGGTTCCGTCGATCTCCACACCACGTGCATCCGTAACTGTGAGGATCTTCCCGGGCTCTCCTTTCAGGATCTCATCGTATTTCACTTCAAGACCAATGATCCCCTGATTATCGCCTCCGGTAAATCCCAGTACTTTTGAAGCGAGAGATCCATAAGGATAATATCTCCGATAATCCTCATCTACCTTCACTCCCTCAAGGTCATATTCTCGGATCCTGTCTCCAATGCTTTTTTCCACGTTTGTCTGTATTCTTTCAATAGAAGAAATTTTTTCAACTTTTTTTCGGATTTCCTCTTCTTTTACAGACAATGCTCCGGACAGTACACGGATCACTTTTTCAGGATCTTTGATCTGGCTGTGTATCACCGATACTGTGCAGACTGTCCGGTTATCTGCCAGAATATTTCCCCTGATGTCCAGGATCTTTCCCCTGGCTGCTTTTATGTCACGTTCCCTCTCATGAAGATCCTCCGCCTTTTTTGAATAATATTCTGCCCGGACGTTCATAAGATACCAGAGTCTTCCCACAAGTCCCAGAAGAAGCATTATGCAGATCAGAAAAACCATCCATATTTTTTTCCTGTGATAAACCATGGTCCGGATCATAAAAAAATCCCTCTCAGAGGTCGTCACTGTAATATATGACGTTCCCCTGAGAGGGTATTCTTTTTATCTATTCCAGGCCGGCCTCCTCGTTGGTAAGACCTTCGCTCTGCATATCGTTATTATCTTCGGTATCACTGTCCTCCGACTCATCTTCCGGCGGACTTGGTACATTCTCATCGGAAATGGCCTCCTTCTGCCCGTCTGCGCCGGTTCCTGTTGCAGAATCGCTGATTCCCTTAAAAAGTTCCCACAGCTCTGTAGTCGGAACTTCTCCATCCTCTGCCTCATCCGGCTGTACATTCAGATACGGAAGTGCTTCGGAAAGGATTCCCTGTGCAATGTACTGTGCGTACGTACTGCTTGCCTGATCATCTACCTTCGGCTCATCCACAACTACATAGATCACAAGTGCCGGATCATCTACCGGTGCAAATCCGATAAAAGATACCAGATACTTGCCATTGCCTCGCGGAAGCTTCTCGGCAGTACCGGTTTTACCACCGGAGCTGTAGCCCTGCACCTTGGAGGTACGGCTGGTACCATGGTCTACGCTGGCTGCCATGTAGGAACGGATGTCTGCAGATATCTTCTCGGAAATCGTCTGCTTCATCAGTGTCGGAGAGATCGTTTTTACGATTCCGCCGCTGCTGTCCTTGATCTTCGTCACCAGATGAGGCTGATAGTAGTATCCTCCATTGATAACAGAACACATTGCATTGATCTCCTGGATCATGGTCAGTGTATATCCCTGTCCGAAAGCAGAACATGCAAGCTCCGTTTCTCCCATGGTATCGCTGGTATGGATCACACCGCTTCCCTCATTGGGAAGATCGATACCGGTTCTTGTTCCGAAATTGAAAACGCTTTGTGTCTTAAGGAAATTATCTTTTCCCATCTTTGCTGCGATCTGCATCATACCATCGTTGCAGGAATTGGCAATGACATCGGAAAGAGCTTCTGTCCCGTGAGCATCCGGCCATACCGCACATTTGATGAAAGTAGTCGCACCTTCCGCTCCAAAAGACTGTCCGCCGTCACAGACAAAATTATCGCTCTCGGAAATCGCTCCCATTTCAAGTGCGGAGCCCATAACGATAGGCTTTACAACCGATCCCGGCTCGTAGGCATCTGTCACGCAGAAATTACTCCACATTCCGTTCAGCGCATCTACGGTCTCCTCATCGTTCATGGCATCGATCTCACTCTGGGAATACACGTTTGAAAGATCTCTCGGGTTATTCAGATCATAACGGTCACCGCCATCCATTGCCAGGATCTCTCCTGTTTTCGGATCCTCGATGATCACGCCTACATTTTTGGCTCCCATCTTTTCTTCAAAGGTATTTACGTATTTTTCCACGATCTGCTGAAGTCCCAGATCCAGCGAAGTCTCAATGCTTTTGCCATCCGTCGGTTCGATAATCGTCTGTTCTACGTCGGAATTGTTGTTGATGTATCCGTATTGTCTTCCATCCACGCCGGTAAGTGTCGCATTGTAATATCCTTCCAGTCCGGCATCCGCCACATCTCTGGAAAGTGTAAATCCAATGGTATCACAGGCAGTCTCATTAAACGGATAAGATCTGAGATAATCTTCTTCAAACCATACACCTGTGATCCTGGAACGTTCTTTCAGCTGCGTGGCAGTCAGTTCACTGTCGTCTCCCGGATCTTCGTATTTTTCGAAGGCTTTTTTGTCGTCCATGGAGATCTGTTTCTTTACGATCTGATACTGACTTTCCTTTGTACCGCTGTCGGTGAGAAGCTTCCGCATCTCATCTTCATCAAGTCCCAGAACTTCTACAAGCGCCTTGATGGTAGGCTCCACGGAATCCTGATCCTTATTGACCTCCAGACAGTCAAGGATCACATTATAGACCTTGTTGCTGGTTGCCAGGATATTCCCGTTCCGGTCATAGATATCTCCTCTTTTTGCCGGGAGTGTCTGATTTTCATATTTCTGCTGAGCCTGGCTCAGCACCTGCTTTCGATATTTGCTTCCGCTGGTGGCATTGATATAGGTAATTCTTGCCACCAAACCGACTAAAGCCAGCAACACTAAGGAAAATAGTACTGCCAGCTTTTTCTTCATACTGTAATTTATTTTTTTTACCGGCCTGCGCCTTCTTGTACTCAATCGATCACCTGCTTAAAAACTGTACTTCTGCTACTTGTGTGTGTCCACATCCTGATACTGTCTCACATAACTGTTTCCTTCAGTGGTATAGGTCTGTATCTGATCCTCCGAAGGATATTTCATTCCAAGCTCGCCGATAGCTTTTTTCTTGATCTCGCTGATATCCACTGTAGAAGTGACCTGACTGTAATATGCATCGTTATCTTCTTTCAGCTGTGCAAGCTCAGATTCCAGATTTGCAACATTTTTCATACTCGCCGTGATTTCGGATTTTACCTGAAGATAATTGATACAGGTAAAAAGTACTGCGATAGAAACTGCCGTAAGAAACAGAACGAACCCCTTGTTCATGGCCATTGCCTTTTCCCGGTTCCGCTGTGCCTGTCTGCTCACCATCTGTTTTGCCGGTGTCACAGGTACTGCGGATTTCTGTTTTCTTTTCTGAGCCAGCCGTCGCCTTTCCTGTATCTCGGGCAGATCAGTCCTCTGAGGAACTTCCTGCAACCGTTTTACCGCATTTCCCTGAACATACATTTCTCTGCTGTTCCTGACGGTATTTCGATTTCTTCTGGCTGTAGTCCCTCTTCCTGTCTTCGCCATTTGCCTACCTTCCATCTCTCAACTACATTTTCCGTTCAAAAATACGAAGCTTCGCACTTTTGGATCTCGGATTCTCTTCCATTTCCTCTTTTCCCGGTAAGATCGGTTTCCTTGTGATCACCTTCCCCTTGGATTTCTTTCCGCATACACAGACCGGAAAATCCGGCGGGCAGGTACAGGGATTTTCATTTTTTCGGAAAATGGTCTTGACAATCCTGTCTTCCAGAGAATGGAATGTAATGATACAGATCCTTCCTCCGTCATCCAGGAGATCGATCATGCCGTCCAGGGAATCCCTGAGCACGTCAAGCTCCCGGTTGAGCTCAATACGTATTGCCTGAAAAGTCCTCTTGGCCGGATGTCCTCCTGTAGCCTGTATTTTCATGGGGATCGCACCCCGTATGATCTCTGTCAGTTCTCCGGTTGTCCGGATCGGTGCCTGCTCTCTGGCAGCCACAATGTGTTTCGCTATATTTTTGGCAAATTTGTCTTCGCCGTAATCACGGATAATACGATACAGTTCCCGTTCCTCATAGCCGTTGACAATATCACCGGCTGTACGGCTCTGTCTTCTGTCCATTCGCATGTCCAGAGGAGAATCGTACCGATAAGAAAAACCTCTCTCTTCATTATCCAGCTGATAAGATGACACTCCTAAATCCAGCAGGATCCCGTCCACCTTCTCAATGCCACGGGATCTCAGCTCATCTGCCATGTAACAATAATTGCTGCGAATGATTGTCACCTGATTAAAGGCTGACAGCCGTTCACTCGCAGCAATTATCGCATCCTGGTCTTGATCTATGCCAATAAATCTCCCCTTGGCAGAAAGTTTCTTACACACCTCTGTGGCGTGTCCCGCTCCTCCTAAAGTGCCATCCACATAGATTCCATCCGGCTTTACCCTTAAGCCGTTAATGGTCTCATCGAGTAATACAGATTTATGCTTAAATTCCATATCCGTCTCCTGTGGGATTTCTACCTGCGTTATGCTCAAATGACGATTCCTATGTTCTGCATGCTTTCCGCAATGCTGTCCATATCATCATAATTGCAGTTCTCGCTCCACTTCTCTTTGCTCCAAACCTCGATCCGGTTCAGATTACCCGTAAGCACCACATCCTTGTCCAGACCAGCGAACTGGCGCAGCGTCTGCGGCACCAGGATTCTTCCCTGCTTATCCAGCTGACATGCTGTAGCTCCGGCTACAAAGAAACGTGAAAAGGTTCTTGCGTCTTTATTTGTAAGTGGTAATGCTCGGAGTTTCTCTTCAAAGGCAACCCATTCATCCATCGGATAAATAGAAAGGCAACCATCCAACCCTCTTGTCAGTACGAACTCTTCCCCTAAGAGTTCCCTGAACCTGGAAGGGATGATCAGACGCCCCTTCGCGTCGATCGTATGATTATACTCGCCCATGAACATGAAACCCACCTACTCTCGTGAAACACGATTCTCCCCTTCGTGTTTCCAGGGCGCAAATGGTGTGTTCTGCCACTCATCCCCATTCGCTACCACTATTCACCACTTTCTACCACTTATGTAATCATTTTAAACTATTTACCATGAAAAAACAAGTGCATATCCAAGTTTTTTTTCATTTCATGAAATATCCACAGGTTTTTTTTCAACCTGTTTATTTTCTGTGCATTATTATGAAACGAAAAAGCTTCCGGACAGTCGCCGGAAGCTTTTTTCTGACTTTATGTTCTGTTATTTTATGACATTTTAAAGACCTTTGAACGCAAAGGAAAATTTCATCTTTCCATTGGTATCCAGGAGGTATTCCGGATGCGTGCGGGCACCCCAGCTGTCATCTCCTCCAACACCCATCTGCGCCTTTGCAGCACGGACAACGGTATAATGGATTGCCGGAAGCTCATAGGGATGCATGGCATTTTCCATTTCATGAGGAGTATATGGAAGTGCTGAGAACATCATCGGGCCGTTTTCTTTATCCATCTCAAAGAGCATTCCTCTACCCTTTCTGTCTGTGATCTTTGCCCAGCGTACTTCCTCTTTGTTTCCGCATTCCTGCGGCACAAGATAGCGTGCCATATTGTCTGTCACGAGATTCTCATAAATGCCGAGTTTTGCGCCATGCTTCCGGTCTGCATAAGTCTCTGCCGGTCCCAGGCCGTACCACTGAACATGATCATAATCCGCATTGAATTTAAAGAGTACTCCGAACTCCGGCATATCGCCCAGCTCTTTTACAGGATCATAGGTCAGCGTTGTCTTTACTCTTCCATCTCCGGTTACCTCATAGGCAAGGCGGCATTCACTGGCAGGCGTAGTTGGCAGGATGTAGGTAAAAGCAACCTCCACGCTGTTTTCGTGAACCGTTGTCTCCGGAGCATTGGCCGGACCATACATGCCTTTTCGGTAATCCTTATGACTTGCGTACATGCTGGCGATCTTCCACTGTGCATAACGCATCTGCATCAGACTTCCGCAATCATTATCTGTAGGTGCTCTCCAGAAGTTGGGCTTCGGGATCGCTTCGATCATTTCTCTTCCTGCATATTTATACGAAACCAGGCCACCATTGAGAACGGAGAACAGCACTTCGAAATTTTCCCCGCGGACACCGATGTTATGAAGGCTTCTCACAAGCTCCACGCCACACGCAGGAGCTTCCGGTATTCCTTCCACCTGATAAACATGCTGGCCGAAAGCAACCTCATGTCCTGCCTCTGCCCAGAGTGTTTTTTCTCTGAGAAGGAAGGCTACGGTTACCGTATATTCGCCCGGGCGCTGCTGTTTTCCAAATGGAAGTCTGTAGGTCTGTTGGCTTAAAGGCTCCACCGCTGTATCCAGTGTCTCTGTGCGGAGAACATGACCGTTCTTTGCAAGAGTCACTTCACATCGGAATGTGTCCGTATTTACAAAAAGATTTTTGTTGATGATCTTAACAGAATCCTCACTTACCTGCGCAGTGATATTCTGGTAGTTGAATTTTACCTCCTGCATCTTTGGAGAAGCATCTCTGTCACCGCCGTATGCGATACCGTTTCCACTGAAATTATAATCCGTAGGACGTTCACCGAAATCTCCGCCGTATGCCTGGAATTCTTTTCCGTAACGGTCTTTTTTGTAAATAGACTGATCAATGTAATCCCAGATAAAGCCACCCTGATATTTCGGTTCTGTATCTGTAAGATCTGTATATTTATGCATTGCGCCGCAGGAATTTCCCATTGCATGGGTATACTCACAACAGATAAACGGCTTGCTGTCATCCTTTGCAAGGAACTCCCGGATCGCTTCTACGGAAGGATACATCTGGCTTTCCATGTCACTGGTGGCATTGTAGCTGCGGTCATGGATAACCCCCTCATAATGTACCAGTCTTGTAGGATCATTCTTGCGGTAAAACTCAGACATCTCAAAGATATCTTTTCCGCCAAAGGATTCATTTCCACAGGACCAGATCAGGATCGCCGGGTGGTTCTTGTCACGCTGATACATGGAATTTACACGGTCCAGCATCATGCCCAGCCATTCCGGTTTGTTGTGCGGAACGATATCCGTGTAATCTCCGGTAAATTCTGCTATATCCCAGGTTCCGTGAGACTCCAGATTGTTTTCTGCGATCATGTAAATACCATATTCATCGCAGAGACGGTAGATCGGAGATGCATCCGGATAATGACAGGTACGGATTGCATTGATGTTGTTCTGTTTCATGATCACGATGTCTTTGAGCAGTTCCTCACGGGACACATGTCTTCCTGTGACGGAGCTGAACTCATGGCGGTTCACACCCTTGAATACGATACGTTTTCCGTTAAGGGTCATGATACCATCCTTCATTTCAAAACGGCGGAAACCAACTTTCTCCGGGATGATCTCCTGGAGCTTTCCGCTTTCATCACTGATCTCCAGCTCCAAATCATAGAGATTCGGCTCTTCTGCACTCCAGAGAAGGGGATCCTGAATCTCCCAGGTACAGGTATCCTCTCCGTTCAGAGATCTTTCCTCCTGCAAAAGAACCTCTCCCTTTCCGGAAAGTGTAAGCTTCATTTTTCCTTTTCCCCAGGTACTGGTCACGATCTCAAGCTCGGCTTTTCTGAGAGTTTCATCCGGAATGGCACGGATCCTGAGATCATATACATGGACATCCGGTACCGTAAACAGATAAACATCTCTGTAAATTCCGGAAAAACGGTAAAAATCCTGATCCTCGCACCAGCTGCTGGCTGTCCATTTGAACACCTGTGCCGCCAGCTTGTTCTCGCCGTCCTTCAGATATTCCGTAAGCTCAAATTCTGACGGAGTAAAGGAATCTTCACTGTATCCCACAAATTTTCCATTGAGCCACAGAGCCAGTCCGCTCTCTGCTCCCTGGAATGAAACAAATACTCTTTTTCCTTTCATGCTCTCCGGCACATGGAAATATTTCACATAGCTTGCCACCGGGTTAAAACGTTCCGGAATCTGTCCCGGATGAAGTTCTTCATGGCCTTCCCACGGATACTGGACATTGGCATACTGCGGTGCATCATATCCTTCCATCTGGATATGTGCCGGCACATAAATATCCTCCCAGTCCTTGCAGGAATATGCTTCTTCCTCAAAACCTGGGATGGCAGATGCATAATTCCGTGCATAATGGAACTTCCAGAGACCATTCAGGCTGTGACGGAAAGAAGTTTTTCCATCTTCTCTCTCTTCCTCACAGCGATAATACGTATGATCTGAATGAGCATCCATTCTTCCATCGCTGAAATACCGGGGATCTTTTAACAGAGAATGATCAAATCTTTTCATTTTTTCCTCCTGTCCGGCGGCTTCTGTTTTTCTGCCGGATCCTTCGTTTTTTTATGCTATGATCATTATAGTATAATCCACCGGATTATGGTATAATATGTTTCGCCAAAATATATAACATTTAGAAACAGGTGAATATCATGTCGATCTATTTCAGAAATACTCCGGTCAGTGCTCCCTTCATGTTTGAATCTCTTGGGAACCACTGGAATCAGGTTAATATCTTCCGTCCGGACGGATATCCGTATTATCATTACCTCCAGACTGAAAAGGGTACCGGACGCATTGAAGTCCGTGGAAAATTTTACACTCTCGGAGCCAACGAGGGCATCCTCATCGCTCCTGGTGTCCCTCATTCCTATCACAGAGAGTCTACTTCCTGGACCACAATGTTTGCCACCTTCACAGGAACACTGGCAGGCAGCATCCCTTACATGACAGACAACCAGGAAGTGATCCTTGTCGAAAAGGAACAGGGGGCCAGTATCCGGAAAATGATTTCTTCTACCTTGCGTAAATATCATCAGCCCACACCGGATATGAAATCTCTTTCTTCCGACTGCTACAACTTTCTTATGAATTTTACAGACTGTGCAGCTTCTCCGAAGATACAGGATAATCCTCTCTACCAGAGATATGTGATCCCGGTAATAAAAGAAATCGAAACCGGTTATCAGCAGGATATCACTGCAGCGCAGCTGAGCCGGAGCGTTTTTGTCTCTCCGCAGTATCTTTCCCGTCTGTTCCGCCGTTTTATGGGCTGCTCGGTTTACGAATACGTTACCATGTACCGCATCAGCCGCGCCCGTGAGCTTCTGCTTTCCAGACCGGATATGAAGATCCAGGATGTTGCCGGCGCTTCCGGATTTTCCGACGCCAGCCACTTTATCGCCATGTTCCGTAAAGTCACAGGCACAACTCCTCTGGATTTCCGAAAGATGTACTGATATATTCCTGCTGCACAGCACAAAAACTGCCCTGCCGGAAACGTCGCAGAAGACGTTTTCCTGCAGGGCAGTGTTCTGCTGCTCTTATCATCCAAATGCCGGTATCTTATCCTATACTCTGATCCATCAGACAAAAGCATCTGTATCTGTTTGATCTCAGTTTCCGTAATATAATTCCAGAATACGGTCAACTTTTTGGCTGGCCTCCAGATTCTTCAGAAGATCGCTCCTGCTCCTGATCTGGCTGTCCAGCTTCTTCCGTTCCTCCTGCAGCTGCTGCAAAAGTGACGCTTTCCGAAGAGCTTCCTCTTTCTGCTGTATCTCGTTCTGGTCCATTTTTTTCTCCCTGTACAGTCTCTGTTTCCAGATTCTCTGCTGCATTTTCCCGTTGCTGTTCAGCTTCTTTCTCTGCCTGCTGATCTTTCTCGATCCTTCTCATCCGTACTTTTGCCCGCTTTCTGGACATCACGCGTTTTACTGCAACTACCACGGTGCAAAAAACAAAAAGTATTACCGAGATCACCAGCGAAACATCCACGCCGGTTCCCGGAAACAGTACTTTATCTGTGCGGAACCACTGGATCACTGCTCTTCCCAGACCATAGCTCGCCAGATATCTCAGAAATATCTCTCCCTGGAATACTTTTTTGCGAAGCAGCATCATAAGCACCAAAAGCACAAGCAGACACCAGAGACTTTCATAGAAAAACAGGGGCTGTACCAAAATCCAGGTACCACCGTCCACGGTTTGAAGCTTTTCACGCATAGCCGTGGTGACCTCTCCTGCCCGTACCGCAGTCAGCGGCAGCTGCATGGAAAAAATGTTGTCTGCATATTCCCCGAAAGATTCTCTGTTAAAAAAGCTTCCCCACTTTCCTATTATCTGCCCGATCAGAAGTCCCATGCATGCAAGATCTGCCATCTGACAGAAGGATTTCTTTCGGATCCTGCAGTAGATCGCACCACCTAGCACACCGCCCAGAAGTCCTCCATAAAACATAAGTCCTCCGGACCGTATATTCAGAAGCTGTCCCGGATCATTTTTATAAAGGCTCCAGGAAAAAGCTGCATAAAGCAGCCTCGCCCCTGCCACACCGGAAAGCAGCGTTATGATGGCCAGATCCAGATATGCATCCGGATCTTCATGATTTCTTCTGGCTTCCAGTACCACAAAAAAGATTCCCAGAAGCATTCCTATCGCGATCAGGACGCCATAGATCGTGATCTCAAAGCCAAAAATCTCAAAGGATCTCGGCACATAATCCAAAACCAGATTTAATCCGGGAAACCGAATTGACATATCCATAAAATCACCTGTTATAATTTTTCAGCTTACAGCCGGTATTTCACGACGTTGGTGATCACACGTTAAATCTGAATAAGATCACATCTCCGTCCTGTACAACGTACTCTTTTCCTTCCATACGTACAAGGCCCTTCTCTCTGGCACCTGCATAGGAACCGCAATCCAGAAGATCCTGATAATTCACAACCTCTGCTTTGATAAATCCACGTTCAAAGTCTGTGTGGATCTTACCTGCTGCCTGCGGTGCCTTGGTTCCGATCTTGATGGTCCATGCTCTTGTCTCATCTTCTCCTGCTGTCAGGAAGCTCATAAGACCAAGAAGGTGATAGCTTGCGCGCACCAGCTTCTCAAGGCCGGATTCTGTCAGTCCCAGATCCTCAAGGAACATCTTTCTCTCATCCTCATCCAGCTCGGAGATTTCTTCCTCGATCTGTGCACAGATCACAAATACCTCGCTGTTCTGTTTGGCAGCGTATTCCCGTACTGCCTGTACATACTGATTGTTCGCCCCATCATCTGCGATATCATCCTCTGCAACATTAGCCGCATAGATCACCGGTTTTGCAGTAAGAAGATTATAAGTTGCAAGCCATGCATCCTCGTCTTCGTTCTCTGTTTCAAGAGTAATGGCAAGCTGTCCCTCTTCCAGATGCGCCTTTACTTTTTCAAGGAATGTAAGCTCTTTGGCAGCTTCCTTATCCATACGTGCAGTCTTGGTAACCTTGGCAATTCTTCTCTCGAGGATCTCAAGATCAGAGAAAACAAGCTCCAGATTAATGGTCTCTATATCGCGGAGCGGATCAATGCTTCCATCTACATGAACAACATTGGAATCCTCAAAGCAGCGTACCACGTGAACGATAGCATCTACCTCACGGATATTTGCAAGGAACTGGTTTCCAAGTCCCTCTCCTTTAGATGCGCCTTTTACAAGACCTGCGATATCGACGAATTCGATCACTGCCGGTGTTACTTTTTTTGATTTATAAAAATCTCCGAGAAGATTCAGTCTCTCATCCGGAACAGTTACAACACCCACATTGGGGTCGATAGTACAGAACGGATAGTTTGCGGATTCTGCTCCGGCTTTTGTCAGTGAATTGAATAATGTACTTTTTCCTACGTTAGGAAGACCTACGATTCCTAATTTCATCTCTCTATATACGTCCTTTCGATATATTTATTTACAGTATTTTTCAGATACTCTTTAAACAGGCCTTTCCGTTTTTCAGGCCATTCCTGTCCCATATTACCATACACAGCCTGAAATCGCAACTGTGAGGCATTTATTGTTACTGTCAGTCCCTGGACATGATCATCAGAAGCTGCCCGCTTTCATACAGAATCTCTGCGGTTTCTTCCGAAATCTCATTACTGACGGTCAGGCCACTGTCTTCTACTGTCAGATGATATCCGTTCAGAGGATACTTAAATCCCCTCAGAGTGAGGCCTGTCACATCACCTCCCACAGTAAAGAATGAAACATATTTTCCAAACTGCTCCTCTCTGTGCAGTATGGTTCCGCTTTCTGCAAGTGTAATATAATTCCACTGATCTGCGATCGCAATGTGGACACCCTTTTCTTTCCCCATGGAAAGCAGTCCCAGATTCGCCAGCACATGATCCAGCCTTGTGCCGGTAGCTCCCAGGATCAGGATATCCTTTGCACCCCTGCGGATCATCTGATTTACCGCAGACTGTGTATCCGAATCATCCTTCTCAGGCTTCAGCCTGATGATCTCCGGTCCCTTCAGGCTTTCCATGTATTTTTTGCCTTCTTCGGAAAGACTGTCAAAATCCCCTACTGCAAGATCCGGAATAAATTCCCGGTTTTTCATAAACCATTCCATCCCTTTATCTGCAGCAACAAGAGTAATTTTCTTTCCTCGGCTCTCTTCTATTCTTTTTTTTAAAAAATCGAGGGCAAAACCATTCTGGATATTGCCCCCGCTGATTATTATTGTATCGATCATTTTCAGTCCAGCTCTTTTTTGATATTGTGGATTTTTTCTGTAATGTGTCTTACATTGGCTGCCACATCGCCCTTAAATACCCAGGAACCTGCAACCATGAGGTTTGCACCTGCACGCATAACAGTCTCCAGTGTATCATCATTGATACCGCCATCTACCTGGATATCAACATCCAGCTCTTCCTCATCAATAAGCTCACGAAGCTCCTGGATCTTCTCCGTGCATTCGTCCATGTATTTCTGTCCGCCAAATCCTGGCTGAACAGTCATTATCAGCACCATATCCACATCTTCAAGAAGATGGCTGATGTCATTTACCGGTGTGGATGGCTTGATTGAAACTGCCGCCTTTACGCCTGCTGCCCTGATCTGCTCCAGTGTACGTTCCAGATCCTCACATGCCTCCGCATGTACAGTAATGGAATCTGCTCCGCATTCTACAAAATCGCGGATATATCTTTCCGGTTCTGTTACCATCAAATGTACGTCGAAAAACATGTTGGATTCTTTCCGGATCGATTTGATCACCGGCATTCCAAAAGAAATGCTGGGAACAAAATCTCCATCCATAACATCAATATGCAGATATTCAACGCCTTCCTTTTCCAGAATTTTAATCTGTTCTCCCAGTCTGTTAAAATCTGCTGATAAGATCGACGGGCACAATCGGTATTCCATGACTCAGTATCTCCTTTTCTCTTTTAATTCCTGGTGCAGCTCCAGATAATCTTCATATCGGAGTCTGCTGATCTCATTGTTCTCAAGGGCTTCCTTAACGGCGCAGCCCGGTTCATGTATGTGACGGCACCCCTGAAAGCGGCACTGTCCTTCATACCTTCGGAACTCCGGAAAGTAATCCTTCAATTCCTGCTCCTCCATATTTTCAATATATAAGGAGGAAAATCCCGGCGTATCCACAAGAAATGTATCCTGCGCCACCGGTATGATCTGTGCATGGCGGGTAGTATGTTTCCCACGCTTCAGCTTTCGGCTGATCTCGCCTGTTTCCATCTCAACCTCTTCCTGAAGAGAATTGGTAAGAGAGGATTTCCCCACGCCGGAAGGGCCGGCCACAACGGTGGTCTTTCCCTGCAGGACCTCTTCAATCTCTGCAAGACCTTCCCCCTTCAGGGCACTTGACAGGATTACCTGATAGCCGCAGCTCTGGTATGTTTCACAGAGAAATTCCAGCTCTTCCATTGTTGCCAGATCTTTTTTGTTAAAACAGATGACTGCCGGAACACCTTCCCTCTCCATCATAATGAGGAAACGATCCAGAAGCATGAAGTTCGGCTTCGGATTATCCATGGCAAAGATCACCAGTGCCTGATCGACATTGGCCACAGCCGGACGGATCAGAGAATTCTTCCGCTTGTGGATCTCCGTCACACTTCCCTCCAGTTCCTTTTCATCCAGAACTGTAATATCCACATTGTCACCTACCAGAGGCTTGAATTTATCCTTACGGAAAATTCCCTTGGCTCTGCATTCATATGTATTGCCGTCTTCTGCATATACGTAGTAGAATCCGGCAATACCTTTGATTATCTTTCCCTGCATGATCACTCAGCTTTCTTGAATGTAACCGTGTAGGTTCCAAGCTGCTGATAATCCCCGTCTACCTCCTCATAGAGATAGATGGTTCCTGAGGTAATGCCCTCAGCACCTGAGATATTAAGCTGATACGGGAAGCTGATATTCTGTCCGTCAATGATAGTGGATGCCTTAGGCTCACCGTTTACGTCCTGGATCAGTTCCAGACGAATTGCTCCTCCATTGTAACCA
The DNA here is from genome assembly GCF_022868965.1 of Blautia sp. NSJ-140. Taxonomy (NCBI): domain Bacteria; kingdom Bacillati; phylum Bacillota; class Clostridia; order Lachnospirales; family Lachnospiraceae; genus Blautia; species Blautia sp. NSJ-140. Next base: position 230,131 of record NZ_JALIFS010000001.1, read on the forward strand.
GACGGTGTATCCAGTGTCTGTGTACATTTCCAGCCTGTGTTTGCATTGACATCTGCTGTAGATGTAGTTGTGGATACTGTGCTGTCTGTAGATGCTGTGCTGTCCGCAGATGCTGTACTGTCTGCAGATGCTGTGCTGTCTGTGGATGGAGCCTTGTCACCGGAGCTGATGGTAAGATAAATTGGATCGTCCGGATCTGCTATTGTATCCTCATCTGCACTAACTTCTGGGCTCTGTGCAATAACCGTACCTGCTGGTTCTGAGCTCTGCTGTTCTGTTATCTGGATATCAATAAATTTACCTAAAGTAGTAAGTGCATCATCCTTGGTCATTCCCACAACACTTGGCACTAACGCATTAGCGCCAAAATCCTGACCACGACTTATTGTTAAAGTAACCGTTGATCCCATCTGCACAGATGTACCTTCCGCAGGTTCTACGCTATAAACATACCCTGGTTCTACTAAAGCAGAAACTGTACCCTGATCGTTTACATCAGTTTCACTATACTCTTTCTGGACATTCACTCGTAATCCTAAATCTTCAAGCGTTCTTTGCGCTTCAACGCCTTTATCGCTGCTTACATCCGGGATCGTAACCTGCGCTGTTCCGGTGCTCACCCAGTATTTCACAGTTGTATTGGCTTCAACCTGTGTTCCCGCTGCTGTCTCCTGACGGGAGATCCTGCCTTTTTCCTGATCAGATGCCTCCTCACCGGCCATCTGGACACCCAGATGTGCATCGTTTGCAAGTGTTTTGGCCTCTTCCTCTGTTTTGCCTACAAGATTAGGAACGGTTGCCAGCCCGTCAGCTGCTGATTCCTGCTTCGCCTCTGCCTTGCTGCTGTCTGCAGTTCCGCTGCTGCCTGTTCCAAACAGTCCTGCGGCACGTCCAAGCACTACCACAAGAACGATCAGAAGGACTGCCCCGCCAATCAGTGCCGCAATAGTCAGGCCTCTTCCGGAACCATGATGCTTCTTTTTCTTTCCGGATCTATGCTCGGATCTCGGTCTGTATTCTTCCTCTGCATCATCGTAATCGTTATCGTCGTATTTTTCTTCCTCAAGTGTGGTGATCTCCGGTTTTGTGATCTGCTTCGGTGTATGTTTGATCTCACCAAGCTCTTCTTCTGAGATCACAACCGTCTTGGCATCGTTGTCAACTATAGTAAGCTTTACAAAATCGCCCTGGGGATCGATCAGGGAATGTTTCAGGTCCGCGATCACATCCTCCATACGGCTGTAACGACGATCTACACTTTTCTGTGTACATTTCAGAATGATCTGCTCCAAACTGTACGGAAGATCCGGTGTATACACACTTGGCGGGACCATCTCTTCCTGCAGATGCTTGATAGCGATCGCCACAGTGGTATCTCCGTCAAAAGGAACTCTTCCTGTAACCATCTCATACAATGTGATTCCGAGAGAATAGATATCGCTCTTCTCATCACTATATCCGCCTCTCACCTGCTCAGGTGAGCTGTAATGTACAGATCCCATTACATTGGAGCTGATCGTATTGGAAGATGCAGCTCTGGCAATTCCAAAGTCTGTCACCTTTACTTTACCATCTGTGGAGATAATGATATTCTGGGGTTTCACATCTCTGTGAACGATACCATGGCTGTGTGCCGCCTCCAGACCCATAGAAACCTGTATTGCGATACTTGTGGCCTCTTTAATGGAAAGCTTCCCCTTCTTGGAGATGTATTCCTTCAGAGTGATACCCTCGATCAGTTCCATAACAATGTAATAAACACCGCCGTCATCTCCTACGTCAAATACATTGACGATATTCGGATGTGTAAGACCCGCTGCCGCTTGGGCCTCACTTATGAATTTCTTTATAAACGTGGTGTCTTCCCGAAACTCCGGTTTCAGGACCTTCACTGCAACAAAACGGTTCAGCTTATGGTCCATAGCCTTATAGACATCTGCCATTCCGCCAGTTCCGATTTTTCCTACGATCTCATAACGCTCGGCTATGATCATTCCCGTCTTCAACATGCTTCCACCTCATTCGTGAATGGCTCTACCAGTACGACTGCAATATTATCCTTACCACCATTCTGATTTGCTTCCCGAAGGAGCGCACTGCCCTTCTGATCAATATCTGCTTCCGGATCGGATATGATTTCCTGGATCTTCTCATCTTCAACCATATTGCTGAGACCGTCTGAACACATCAGGATCGTACATCCTTTTTCAAGTTTCAGATCAAAGAAATCCACATCCACCGTTTTCTCTGCACCAAGTGCCCTTGTAATGATGTTCTTATCCGGATGATTCCGTGCTTCCGCTTCGCTGATCTCGCCCATTCTCACCATTTCCTGTACCAGAGAATGATCTCTGGTAACCTGGCGGATCCCGTCCTGGATCACATATAAACGGCTGTCACCCACATTGGCTACATAGGCATACTGATCTACAATAGTCGCCACCACCATAGTGGTTCCCATGCCCCGGAGGTTTTCGTCTTCCTGCGCACGGTTTCTGATCTCCGTATTCGCAGCTTCGATCGCATGACGAATAACCTTCACAGGATTGTAATCCGCATCTTCACGGATTTCATCCACAAGGATCCGTACTGCATGTGAGGATGCATAGTCACCGGCGTTATGGCCGCCCATTCCGTCCGCGACTGTGAAAAGATTAGGCAGATTCCCAACCGGACCTTCAGATACAAACACGTAATCCTGATTCATCTTACGCTTCTGCCCTACATCAGTAGCTGAGTATATCCTCATGTCACTTCTCGCTTTCTGTTTTTTCCATGTAACTTTTTCTTAGCTGTCCACAGGCACCGTCGATATCGCTGCCCATTTCCCTTCTAATAGTAACATTAATTCCGTATTTTTCAAGTTTTATTTTGAAATTCTCCACAGCCTGTCGAGTAGACCTCACATAGGAGCGTTCCTTGATGGGGTTGACCGGAATCAGATTTACATGGCAATTGATGCCTTTTATACGGCCGGCCAGCTGTCTCGCATCTTCTTCACTGTCGTTGACACCGGCTACAAGACTGTACTCAAAGGTGATCCTTCGGCCTGTTTTATCAAAATAATTTCTGCAGGCATCCAGAACCTCATCCATGGAATACTTATTCGCGATCGGCATCAGTTCCTGCCGTTTTTCATCATTTGGAGCATGAAGGGAAAGTGCCAGAGTGATCTGAAGCTTTTCTTCAGCCAGATCATACATCTTCGGCACGATCCCGCAGGTAGAAACCGTCACATTTCTCTGACTGATCCCAAGACCGTTTTCGTCGGTAAGGATCCGGACAAAACGGACAAGATTGTCATAATTATCCATCGGCTCACCGGTTCCCATCACAACTACATTGGCCACACGTTCACCGGTATCTGCCTGGATACGGTAGATCTGATCCAGCATCTCGGACGGCTTCAGGCATCTGGTCAGTCCTCCGATGGTAGATGCACAGAATCTGCATCCCATACGGCAGCCCACCTGAGAAGAAATGCACACAGAATTTCCGTGGTGATACCGCATGAGAACACTCTCGATCACATTTCCATCTTCCAGCCGGAACAGATATTTTCTGGTTCCGTCAATTTTTGAGATCCTTACATCTGCCTGGGTCAGCGCTGTGATCGGATAAGCCGAAAGCTTTTCCCTGAGGCTTTTGGAAAGATTTGTCATTTCATCCCAGGAGGTAACCAGCCGCTGGTGAAGCCATGCATAGATCTGTTTCGCCCGGAAAGGCTTTTCACCGATCTTTGTCATGAATTCCTTCAATTCCTCCATGGTCATGGATTTTACATCTGTCATTTTCTGTTATTTCCTTCTGAATCTGGCAATAAAGAATCCATCTGTCTTATGTATTCCCGGCAGAAGCTGCAGATAGCCAAGCTTCGTGGATTTACAGTGCAGTTCCTCCGGAATATACGGATCCAGGCTTTCCAGCCGGTACGGATAGTTCTTTAAAAACCATAATACATTTTCTTCGTTTTCTTCCCGGGCAATGGTACACGTGCTGAAGATCAGCGTTCCATCCGGTTTCACATACTTTGCAGCCTTATCCAGGATCATTCTCTGGAGCATTACGATCTCTTCCTGTTTCTGCGGAGTTGCCCGGTATTTGATTTCCGGTTTCTTGCCGATAACACCATAACCGGAGCACGGTACATCCGCGATCACAATATCCGCAGCCTGTTCGGAATCCGGATCATATACCGTTGCATCTTGAACTCTGGCTTCCACGTTGATCACTCCGGTCCTGTGGATGTTTTCTTCGATAAGATCTGCCTTATACTGACTTACATCTCTGGCATCCACATTTCCGTAATCCCCCATTTTGTCTGCCGCATGGATGCTTTTTCCACCTGGTGCAGCGCACATGTCGATGATATGGTCTCCTTTTTTCGGACTTGCAGCTTCCGCTACGAGCATAGAGCTTACATCCTGCACCAGGATCTTTCCCTGAAGGAAGGTTTCAAGTGTCAGAATATGATTGTAATCGGAAATCTTCAGTGCATAGGGAAGATAAGGAGCCTGTTCTACTGTCACTCCCTGAGACTTCAGACTGGTGACGATTTCTCTCAGAGACGCCTTATGAGTACGGCACCGTACTGTGATCGGTCTTTCTGTCAGAAAATCCTCCAGGATCTTCTCCGTAGTCTTCACTCCGTAGGCTGCTTTCCATTTTTCTACCAGATATTCCGGCATGGAATATTTCACGGAAAGATAACGGACTTCGTTTTCTTCCCTGGAAGGAAGCTCCAGATCACTGATCTCTCTTGCAATCGTACGGAGCACCCCGTTGACAAAGGGCTTTAGATTATAAAAGCCTTTTCGCTGTGCCAGCTTTACCGCTTCATTGCATACTGCACTGTCCGGAACACTGTCCATAAATTTCAGCTGATATACCGCACTTCTCAGGATCTCGCGGATCTGCGGTTTCATCTTGTTTACAGAAACCTTGGAAAAAGAATCGATGACATAATCAATATAAATCCTGTATTCCAGAGTTCCCTCACATACTCTTGTAATAAAGCTACGTTCCTGTTTCGGAAGAAACTGATATTTGGAAAGCGCATTCCGGATCGCAATATGGCTGTGCTCCCCCTCCTCCTCGATCTGTAACAGGATCTCAAGAATCAGTTCTCTGGTATTTACTCCGCTGCTAATCACGATCTCTACCTCCTGCAAGGATAATCAGTCTCAGAAGCTGCAGAATGGATGCCGCCAGAGCTGCCACATAGGTAAGCGCTGCCGCTGTAAGTACTTTTCTTGCACCCTTTTTTTCATCTGCACCTAAGATACCTGTACTTTCCAGCATTTTAAGCGCTCTGGAAGACGCATTGATCTCAACCGGAAGTGTCACCAGCTGAAACAGTACTGCCAGTGAAAACAAAACAATTCCCAGAGTTACCAGCGGATCAATGGAAAAGATCAGCCCTGCGATAAACAGCGGCCACGAAAGCTGGGAACCAATATTTGCGGCAGGTACAATGGCTGAACGGATATTCAGTGGTGCATAATTGATTGCATCCTGGATCGCATGGCCACATTCATGTGCTGCCACCCCCACAGCCGCCAGAGAATTTCTTCCATAAATATCTTCTGAAAGGGAAACCGTTTTCGTTCTCGGATCATAGTGATCCGTAAGACTTCCGCGGATCGGAACCACCTGTACGTCTGTGATCCCTGCTGCTCTCAGGATTCTCTGTGCAGCTTCCGCACCGGTGATGCCAGAATGACTCCGTACCTTTTTATAGACTGCAAAGGTACTGCGCAGCTTTGCGGATGCCGCAAGAGAAAGAAGCATTCCGATCACAAGTAAAAGAATCGTGGGGTCCATTCCCCATCCGTAATAACCATATCCGTACATAACTCATCACTCCCTGGAATCTCTGAACATGTCTCCTGGTTTCAACTGATATCCCCGGAGGAACGCATCCGCTTCCATGCGTTTTTTGCCTTCCAGCTGCACTTCATGGAGCACGAGTACCTTCTGGCCGCATGCCACCTGGATTCCTCCTTTGTCAGCGGCTATCACAGTTCCAGGTGCTTCCTGTGCCTGTTTTTCCAGAACAGAGCTCTTCCAGACCTTCAATGTTTTTCCATTGATAAAGGTAAAAGCGCTTGGCCATGGATCAAGGCCTCTTACCAGACGCTCCAGTTCTTCCGCATTTTTGCTGAAGTCCAGAAGTCCCATTTTTTTGGAGATCATGGCAGCATATGGTGTCGGACTCTCCTCCGGCTGTTTCTCGCGGGTTGCAGTTCCGTCAAAAATGGACGGTAAAGTCTGTACCAGAAGCTCTGCACCTGCCTGTGCGAGCTTATCAAACAGGCTTCCACCTGTCTCATCTTTGGCAAGCGGAACCACGATCCTGGAAATCATATCACCGGTATCCAGACCGGTTCCCATCTGCATAATGGTAACACCGGATTCTTTTTCACCATCGATCACCGCCTGCTGGATCGGTGCAGCTCCACGATATTTAGGAAGCAGAGACGCATGGATATTGATGCATCCGAATCTCGGCATATCCAGGATGCTCTTTGGAATGATCTGTCCGAATGCCGCAACAATGATGATGTCCGGTGCAAGATTTTTCAGTTCTTCCACAAATTCAGGATCTCTTACCTTCACCGGCTGCAGTACCGGGATCCCATGTTTCAGTGCTTCTTCTTTTACAGGAGTAGGCATCATAGTTTTGCCTCTGCCCTTCGGTTTGTCCGGCTGTGTGATCACAGCCTCCACTTCATATCCGTTCTCTGCCAGTGCTGCAAGAGGCGCCACCGCAAAGTCAGGAGTTCCCATATAAATAATCTTCATAGTATCCCGCCTTTAGTCTTCTTCATCATAAGTTACCTTGTGAAGTTCTCCCTCCACAAGTTCTGTATACATTTTTCCATCCAGATGATCGATCTCATGACAGAACGCTCTTGCCAGAAGGCCCTCTCCCTCGTAGATCTGTTCGTTCATATTTACATCAAGTGCTTTTACCTTCACATAGTTCGGACGTGTTACCTGTCCTGCCATTCCAGGAACGCTCAGGCATCCCTCGTCACCGGTCTGCTCGCCGCTTGTCTCAAGGATCTCCGGATTGATCAGCACGATCGGGCCCTCGCCTACATCAATGACAACGATACGTTTCAGGATTCCTACCTGTGGTGCGGCGAGGCCAACACCCATTGCATCATACATGGTATCCAGCATATCTGTGATCAGTTCCCCGATCCTCGGTGTCATTTTGTCTACTGTCCGGGATTTTTTTGTCAGTACAGAATCCCCCTGTACACGGATTGTTCTAAGTGCCATTTTTCTTCTCCTTTAATTCATATCAAATTGAATGTATATTTTCCGGAATCCGGAATTTATCTCTATATATTTCTCCAGCTTCTCTCTGACTGCTGTGAGAAAACAGATATCCCTGTGCTTCAGATGGATCACCTGACGATAAACATCCTTTACCTTACCTACCGATGCAGCTGCAGGTCCGATCATGTGAAGCTCTTCCTTCGGACTTACCCTGCGGATAAAAACTTCTATATAATACATGGCATTTTTCAGAAGTTCTTCATCCTGGCAGGCGCCAAAAACAGTCATCATATGGGCTGCCGGCGGATAGTCCAGAAGCATCCGATACCCCATTTCTTCTTTATAAAATTTCTCATAATCCTGAATAGCCGCAGCCTGGATACTGTAATGCTCCGGCTGATATGTCTGGATCACCGCCTGCCCCGGGCGGTTCCCTCTGCCGGAACGTCCAACTGCCTGAGTCAGAAGCTGGAATGTACGCTCCCCGCAGTGATAGTCATCCATATTCAGCGAAAGATCTGCTGCGATCACTCCTACCAGGGTCACATTTGGAAAATCATGTCCCTTGACGATCATCTGGGTCCCCACCAGAATATCTGCCTCATGCTTTGCAAAAGAAGCCAGGATCTTCTCATAGCTGTCCTTGGTCCTTGTGGTATCAAAATCCATTCGAAGTACCCTGGCTTTCGGGAATTCTTTTTCAATGACCTTCTCGATCTGCTGGGTTCCTGCCTTAAATCCACCAATGTGCGGTGAACCACAGGACGGACAGATTTCCGGTTTCACAGTCTCATAGCCGCAGTAATGACAGATCAGACGATTGCCATTGTGTTCACTTAGAGATACATCACAGTGGGGACATTTCATAACGTGACCGCAGGCTCTGCAGGAAACAAAGCCCGCATATCCTCTCCGGTTCAGAAACAGCATGGCCTGTTCTCTTCTTTCAAGGACCTGCTCCAGATCCCTCTTCAGCTCCAGACTCAGCACCGAGCGGTTCCCTTTCTTTAATTCTTCCCGAAGATCCACGATCGATACCTGTGGAAGCGGTCTTTCCTCATAACGTGCATTTAACTTTACCAGAAGATATTCTCCGTCACAGGCATGACTGTAGGCTTCCAATGACGGAGTGGCTGATCCCATGACCACACGGGCATGTTCCATCCGCGCCCTCTCAATGGCAGTCTCACGTGCATGGTACCTTGGCGTATTCTCACTTTTGTAGGTGGGTTCATGCTCTTCGTCGATAACGATCAGTCCCAGATCTGAAAACGGTGTGAACAATGCGGATCTGGGTCCTACCATCACCTGGATCTCACCACGTTTTGCTCTTTTGAACTGATCATAACGTTCTCCCTGGGAAAGTCTGGAGTTCAGAACCGAAACCTTATCTCCGAACATGGCATAAAAGCGCCTGACTGTCTGATAAGTAAGCGCGATCTCAGGGATCAGCACGATTGCCTGTTTTCCCTCCTCCAGTACCTTCTGGATCAGGCGCATATAAACCTGGGTCTTTCCGCTTCCGGTCACTCCGAAAAGAAGTGCAGGCCTTGGGTCCGGCTCCTGCCATTCCCGAAAAATCTGCTCTGCCGCCAAGAGCTGTTCCTGGTTCAGACTCAGTTCCATGTTCTCCTTCACCAGGCCGAGCCCCTCGGGAATGCGATACATTTCCTGACTTTCAATAGTTATCAGACCTTTTTTTTCAAAAAAATCAAGAACGGAAATGCCTGCCCCAAGCTCTTTGGAGGCATAGGTATAATCCAGGCTCCCGGCCTCCAGGATTGCCCGAAGGAACCGCTCACGTGCTTTAAAGCGGCTGCCTTCCAGCTTGCCAAGAAGTGCCTGCCCCTCTTCCTTTTTCCCTGTAAAAAGGATCAGTCTTTTCTCTTTTGCACGGACCTTGTCTTTTACAGGCAGAACTGTTTTCAGTGCCTGGATCATGGTGGAGCCATAGGTCTCCTTCATCCAGGCCGCAAGTGCGATCAGCCGGGATTCTGTTGTCTCACTGTCTGTGGACACTCCCCGGATCTCCTTGAGCTTTGACGCATCATATTTTGCCGTTCCGGAGATCCCGGTCACATAGCCTTTCCGAAGGGTATTTCCCTTTCCGAAGGGCACTGTGACCACAACTCCGGGTTTTATTGCCTGCACCAGCTCCTCAGGTACACGATACTGAAAATCCCGGTCCAGCTTTTCATGAGAAATATCAATGATCACATCTGCATAGATCATCCATTTACGCTTTCTGATCTTCTTCCAGGATCTCCCGGATCAGCACGCGCTCATCCATGGGATATTTCTTTCCCTTGATCTCCTGGTAATCCTCATGGCCCTTTCCGGCAAGGACGATGATATCTCCCGGCTCACCATGATGGATCGCATAGGCGATCGCCTCTTTACGATCCGGGATCTCTACATATTTTCCGTCTGTTTTTGCCATTCCGATCTTGATATCATCGATGATGGCCTGTGGATCCTCATCTCGCGGATTATCCGAAGTGATGATTGTCAGATCTGCCATCTTTCCTGAAACCTCACCCATCTCATAACGACGCAGCTTGGAACGGTTTCCGCCACAGCCAAACAGGCATACCAGTCTGTGCGGATCATATTCCTTCAGTGTTCCGAGAAGGCTCTCCAGCGCCATGGCATTATGTGCGTAATCGATCATCAATGTGAATTCGTCAGATACCTTGATCATCTCAATACGGCCTTTGACCCTGGCCACCTTCAGAGCTTTGATGATATTCTCCTCGGATACCTTAAAATGACGGCAGATGGCAATGGCAGTCAGAGAATTGTAAATGCTGAACTTACCTGGAATATCGATCTCCACAGGAAAATCCATAAGTCCCTTAACATGATAGGAAATTCCCAAATAGCCCTTTCTTCCAACGAGTCTGGCGTCCTCTGCACGGAGATCTGCTTTTTCGGAAAATCCATAGGTTTCAAGTTTACAGGTGTGGCCTTCGATAATGCGGTCAAAGTGTTCATCGTCACGATTTACGATACCAACCTTACACTGTCTGAGAAGCATGGATTTGCAGTGCAGATAATCATCAAAGTCCTTGTGCTCATTCGGTCCGATATGATCTGGTTCAATATTTGTGAAAATTCCAAAATCAAACACAAATCCCTGGGTTCTGTGAAGCATCAGTCCCTGTGAGGAAACCTCCATAACGACCGCATCGCAGCCTGCTTCTACCATATCATGAAAATATTTCTGTACCATATAGGATTCCGGTGTCGTGTTGGCTGCCGGGATATGCTTCTCCCCGATAACAGCCTCGATGGTTCCGATCAGACCAACCTTATATCCGGCATTCTCAAGGATCGATTTCACCATATAGGTTGTAGTTGTTTTTCCTTTGGTTCCGGTGATACCGATGGTTTTGAGCTTTTCTGCCGGATGTCCGAACCATGCTGCTGAAATAAAGGCCATGGCGTAACGGGTATCCTCTACCTGGATCACTGTCACATCCTCCGGTGCCTCCACCGCTTCTTCCACGATTAGTGTCTTCGCACCCTTTGCCACAACATCAGGTATAAATTTATGTCCATCCACGACCGCACCTCTGATGCAGATAAAAAGGCTCCCTTCCTCTACTTTGCGGGAATCATATACAACAGAAGAAACCTCCTGCTCTGTATTTCCCTGAAGGCATTTGTATTCAAGATGTTCCAATAAGGATAAAAGATTCATTTTTCTCCTCCATTTTCCCTTTTTCCGTTCTGACGGGCAGCACACCGGAGGCGGGAAATATACTATTTTTGTTTTCTGTACATATCATATAGAATAGCACACCTCCCCCCTGTTTTCAACGTTTCTTTGAGGCACGGCCGCCTTGTAAAATGTCAGCTTGTTACCGTTCACTCCGTTCTCAGTAACATCAGCTTTTCTCATAAATATCCGCATATTTTTTCCGGAGCCAGATACCGCCCATCACAGTCACCAAAGCTGTCACTGCCAGAAGAGTCCACAGATCCGTCCTTGTATCATCTTCTGTCTTCGGATGTGTAGACGCTGCTCTTGCCATCTGTGTCTGACCGGAAGCCGGATCCTGATCATCACTTTGCAGAAAAAGCCTTTCTTCCGGCGTAACGGTTACCTTTCCTTTTACTATGACAGAAGCGGAGGCCTCCATCGATCGCTCTCCAGTTTCCTGGCTTGTGACCGTCACCTGGTTAAAAAGCTTCTGATCCGCTGTTCTTTCCGGGATCTTCACCACGGCCTGAAGAGAAACTGCCTCTCCCGGCGGGATCTGTTGGATCATTGCCTTTGTACGGCTGCTGTTGAGCGTTACACCTTCCTGCTCCAGAAACTGTGCATGGATCCCAGCCGCCTGAAAGCGCTCCGTTCCCACAACCGAATGAAGCGTTTTTTCACCAGTATTCACGATACAGATCTGATAGGTCACAGTCTCACCCGGTGCAGCGGTTTCTTTGTCTGCAGTTTTCTTTACAGAAAGATCCGCCTTCAGTGCCTCCAGACTATTTATAGTGGTGGCGTTCTTCCGGATCACCTCCGCTGCTCTGCCCTTTACCCTGGCCTCTGCTTCCACCTGGTGCTCCAGATCTTTTTCCTGTTCATCCAGAAGCGGCGCCTGTACATAAAAGCTCCTGCTCTCTCCGGCTTTTAATTCCGCAAATTCCGCCACTGCCCCTTCTGTCAGAAGTCCTTCTGCATCTTCCCACATCTGCCGGATCTTAGGACAGGAAAGGCTGCTGGTCAGACGGATATCTGCAAGATCCAGTTTTCCGGTATTAGCGATCTCCACCTGATAACGGATGGTCTGCCCTGCTTTCATTTTTTCATTCTGTGCAGTTACCGACAATTCCATATCAGCCTCTGCAGCCTCCACGTCCAGCATAGGCGAGATCCCCTCTGCGATCACCAGCTCTTCCCCGTTTTCTTCTGTCAGGAGAAAGGTTCCCGCACTGGTACAGTCCTTCTGAAGCGGTTCCTCCTGAGTCACAGGATAACTGCTTTTCTCTGCCGGAAAACGGTATTCCTGACGCAGGATCAGCGGGATCCGGAAAAAGATCTCATCCTGCCCGTCCTGTTCCACGTTCAGCATGATTTTCAGCTTTGTGATCTCTGTAGCTTCACCACTCTGGCTTCTTACAGAAATCTGCTGTGCAGCCATATTTTTCGGGACAGAATCCGTTTCCGGAACAAAATACTCCGAAATATACGTGACCAGCGTCAGTTTTTGAATCTCCTCAGACTCATATTCCTCTTCGTCACCTACATTTTCTTCTCCGGACGCCGTTCCTTTCGGTGTGAGCGGACCCGTTTTCTCCTGCTCTTCATCCTCCGGCTGTACTGTTTCCCCGGATGCCAGCTGCTCCACGTGCTCATATCCTTCCTCCATTTCTATTCCGATTCCTTCCACAACCTTATTCACCGGCAGCTCCTGTTCTGTCTCTTCTTTCTGCCAGCCATCCTCCGTCAGCTCCTGTTCTGTTTCTTCTTCCTTCTGCCAGTCATCCTCTGGCAGCTCCTGTTCTGTTTCTTCCTTCTGCCAGTCATCCTCCGGCAGCTCCTGTTCTGTTTCTTCTTTCTGCCAGTCATCCTCCGGCAGCTCCTGTTCTGTTTCTTCTTCCTGCTCCACCGATGGATCTTCAGTCTCCTGAAGTTCATCGTCCCACTTCTCATTTTTCTCCTTATCCTCCGAAAACCTTCTCCCGGACAGCCATTCATTCAAGCCGCGGATTCGGATTCCAAGCTCCGCCTGTCCGGATTCTCTATCTTTCCAGAACACACTCTGATCGATAAACGGTACCTGTCCCGACAAAAAATCTGCTCCCAGGATCAGCTTCGGTTCTATTGTTCCTCCCAACATGACTCCTGTCAGCACTGTCACAATTCCGACTTTCTTCATCTGTTTCCATATTCTGTTTTTCATGGCTCTTCCTCATTTCTGCCTGATCTGGCATTTCTTATACACATGTTTTTTTTACAGAAACTTACTTTTCCACAGACAAAGGCATCCCTCCCCGGCAAATGGTGCATGATCAGTGTTTTTTCGATAAAATAAAATGGATTTCTGCATCGAAACGATGCGTGAACAGATCCCGCAGAATGCAGGATCAAGACTTTTTCAATGTATCACATTCCCAGACCATGTGCAACCGGATATAAAAATTATAAAGTTTGTTTAAACTTTCTTTATAAATTTTCCATTTCTTTTAGATTAACGACATATTTTAAACATATTTTCTCTATATAATAGGTGTTGGATAGATGAAAAACCACTCTCTATCTCCCCCCTCAAAAAATAGTAAGAAGCAAACCGTCTGACCGAATCAGGCGGTTTGTTGCTGTTCACACTGTTCTCAGTAACACACTTCGAGATGCACAGAATTTATGCTGATCGCGTAAATTCGTGCGGTATGCCTCGGGTTTTCTGTGACCTTCGCTCACAAAAAACACCTCGCGGAATATTACCAGTGAACAACAATGACAGTTTTTCCGGTCTTGGAAAACACTCGATTTTCTATTGCATTTCCCACATAGGTCTTTTATAATAAAATATAATACTCGTTACTGGATACAGTAACTGATTTCATTCCAATTTTAAAGAGAAACGAGGTATTTCCTATGAGCGAAAAAACCGTAGTAGTTGCATTAGGCCACCGGGCACTTGGCACCACACTTCCAGAGCAAAAAACAGCTACAAAACTCGCAGCGAAGGTAATCGCAGATCTGGTAGAGGAGGGAACCCGCGTGGTGATCTCCCACAGCAACGGTCCGCAGGTAGGGATGATCCACACCGCAATGAATGAATTCGGTAAGGCACATCCTGATTATACATTTGCACCAATGTCCGTATGTTCCGCCATGAGTCAGGGTTATATCGGCTATGACCTTCAGAACGCCATTCGTGCCGAGCTTATCTCCAGAGGAATCTACAAACCGGTCAGCACAGTTCTGACACAGGTTGTCATCGATCCATACGATGAAGCATTCGCAGAGCCGGAGAAGATCATTGGACGTGTTCTCAACGCAGAAGAGGCCGAGGCTGAAGAAGAAAAAGGAAACTTTGTTACAAAGGTGGGCGAGGGCCAGTACCGACGTATCCTTGCAGCACCGAAGCCACAGAAGATTGTAGAGATCGAAACCGTGAAGGTCCTCTCTGCTGCAGAGCAGATCGTCATTGCTGCAGGCGGCGGCGGAATCCCGGTTCTTGAGCAGGGAACTCAGCTGAATGGTGCCAGTGCCATCATCGAGAAAGACCTGGCAGCAGGACTTCTTGCAGAAGAACTGAACGCTGACACTCTGATGATCCTTACAAGCGTCGAGAAAGTAAGCCTTGACCATAATACGGATCATGAATCTTATCTGGATACTATTTCCACAGAAGATGCCAAGAAATATATTGCCGGCAAACAGTTTGCGGCAGGCTCCATGCTTCCTAAAATCGAAGCAGGTGTTTCCTTTGTGGAGAAGGGAACCGGACGCCGTACCATCATCACAGACATGGCCCATGCAAAAGACGGCTACCGTGAGAAGACCGGAACTATCATTAAATAATCATTTTACGGACTCAGAATACAAAGTGAAATGTGAACCTTCACTTTACATGAAAATATCCCGCAGACGGCTGCTGGTCTTACCGGCAGCTCTGCGGGATATTTTTTATACCGTCTGGCTGTCCGATCACTGTTCCACAGTTGATCGGACAGTCAGCATTTACATAGATTTTCGCTCAGCGATCTCAGCCATCTTCGCCTCATTCAGGCGGGTATCTCCATGGACACGGCTGTAGGAAAGATATCCGTTCATACGGTCGATCTTGGTCAGGTTTCTGGAACCGCAGACAGGGCATATATCCATCTCCAGCTCCTCATGTCCACAATCGTCACAGTATGCAAGAGAAAGGTTCACTCCCTCATAATATCCCAAATCCATGGCTCTGCGGATCAGCGTACGGATAGCTTCTTTGTTGTATCCGATCGGATAACGTACATACTGTATCTTACCGCCATTGCAGAGCTCCCAGAAACGTCCCTCCAGATCCTGTTTCTCGATTGGAGTCACATCCTCTGTTACATGGCAATGAAAGCTGTTGCTCACATACGGTCTGTCAGAAACGCCCTCGATGATTCCATACATCTTACGGAACTGCTCTACCTGAAGGCCACAGAGACTCTCTGCCGGTGTTCCGTAGATCGCATAAAGATAACCGTCTTCCTTCTTGTACTGATTTACCTTGTCATTGATATATTTCAGGACTTCCAGAGCAAACGCCCCATCCTCGGCAATAGATTTGCCATTATAAAGCTCCTGAAGCTCATTTAATGCTGTGATACCGAAGGAAGCTGTCATAGGCTTCAGAATCTTACCGATCTTTTCATTCGGTTTCAGATGTCCGCCGTAGAAACCGCCTTCACAGTATGCAAGCGGGTTGGTGGATGCACGCATCTGTCCCAGATATTCGTAAGTGCGGATATGCAGGTTACGGATCATTTCCAGATAGAAATCCAGAACCTCATAGAAATCTCTGCTCTCTGCTCTGGCCTTGGCAAGGATCATCGGAAGATGAAGACTTACCGCACCAATGTTAAAACGTCCCACAAAAACAGGCGTATCATTCTCATCCGCCGGCTCCATACCGCCACGCTCATACCACGGACTTAAGAAAGCACGGCATCCCATCGGGCTGATGACCTTCTTGTATTTCCTGTACATACTGGAAATGTATCCCGCACCGGACATAGACAGCCAGTCCGGATACATAGTCTTGGAGGAACACTCCACACCAGCCTCAAAAATATCCTCACAACACTTTCCGGGACCATGGATCTCCTTGTCATAAAGGAATACGATTTTCGGGAAAAGTACCGGTTTCTTATGTCCGGCCTTCCCCTGTCCTCCCTGATGGACCTCAAGAAGGGAAATCGTGCACATCTTCTCAAACTGCTCGGTTCCGAGACCAAGTGTCACCGTAACAAACGGATAATCCCCTCTGGAAGAACCGACGGTATTCAGCTTGTACTCAATTCCCTGCCATCCCTGATCATAATCCCTGCGGACCTTATCAAGAGCATATTCAATAGCTCGCTCCTCGCGGCCACTCCAGCTCTCATCCGAGTATTTCATAAATTCGGAAATATATTTATCATAGCTTTTCTTTGCATACGGTGCCAGGATCTTATCAACCTCCGGCACTGTAAAGCCACCATACTGCTGTGCTGCTGTACTGAGAATGATATCCCCCATAACATCAAAGGCTGTATCCAGAGTCTTCGGCTCGTTATACCAGACATTGCCCATCTCAAAACCGCCACTTAAAACAGCTGCCACATCGAACAGACAGCAATTCATGGTATCCAGACGTGCAGACTGGTCATGAATATAAATGTAGCCGTCCTTACATGCCTGAAGCTCATTACGGTTCATAAAAAACTTCCGATAGAGTTCCTTGTTCAGCTCATTAAAGATCAGGCTTCGTTTCGTGGCAACAAGGGCACTGTCTGTATTGGCATTACTTTTATCACCTATATAACGGATTGCCTGACTCTTGGTATATACATCATCCATCATATGGATAAAATCCAGCTTGTAATTCCGATAATCACGGTAGCTCTTGGCAACTGCCGGATTCACACGCTCCAGAGCCCCCTCCACGATGTTGTGCATCTCCTGGATCTCGATCTCATTCTTTCCAAGGGAATCCGCATGCTCCTGGGCAAAACGGCAGATAAAATCCTTCTCCTCGTCTGAAAAAGTATAAAGAATACGCTCTGCGGATTTGTTCACGGCAGCCACGATCTTCTGCGGATTAAACTCCTCTCTTGTCCCATCTTTTTTGATCACATATAACATTGCTCATCCCTCCCTGTGCTATATATAAGCCGCTATGCTAAAATACTATATATAGTACCTATATTCTCTATATATTGTTTTTCATCTATATGTTGTGCTAGGCATGAGTATAACACAGCTGAGAAGAAAAGAAAAGGGATATTTCTGTATACACGAAAATACAGACACTTAGCACTGCATGATCTCACTGCTGAAATATTCTCACAAATTCGTTCCGATCCAGTCTGCAAGGAAATCCCATAATTTAGGAAACAGCATGGCCAGTGTCACTATGATCCATATGATCCAGCCTGCCCCGCTGTTTTTCTGATCTTTTTTCTGCTGTTTTTTCCCCTGATCTAAAACTCCCGTATGATTCCTGCCCACCATTGTTTTGTTCCTGGTATTATCTGCTGCAGCAGTCCTACGTCCGGCTGGCGCACCTGTATTCCGGCTTCCGGCTGGGTTCCGATTCAAATCTGTATTGCGGCTTGCATTCGTATTCCGGTTCACATTTGTATTCCGGTTCACGTTCGTATTCCGGTTCACGTTCGTATTCTTCGTATTCCGGTTTACGTTTCCGTTATGTTGTGTTGTTTGATCAGCATCCTGTCCATACCGCCGCATCATATCCCTCACTTTGGCGGAAGCATGTTTATAATGTACCTCCCGGGGCTCATTCAGATGATATAACGCCTCATCATTTCTGTAAGGCATCCCACATAATGAACACCTGCCATTTACAACCTTACCCCCACAAACCTGACACCTTTCACCTGCCATAAACTCCCTCCATTCTATCCGTTAAAACGGATATTTATATTTCCATCGTAAACATAAGCATTCTTTTTTCAGTATATCACACCAGGCATTTAATACCCAGTATTTTTCTACGATACCCCAAAAGACTTCCCCTCTCATTATATTGCCACTCCACCCATTTTCTGCTATAATACCCCACAGAGCAATAAGCCTAAAAATCATCAGGAGGAGCCGATAATGAATACAATCACGATTCCCGCAACCTATCATGCAGACCTGAACCTCCATGACACACAGATTGCGATCAAAACAGTAAAAGATTTCTTCCAGCAGACACTCTCACAGAAGCTGAACCTTCTCCGAGTATCCGCCCCGACATTTGTAGCCCCGGAATCCGGCCTTAATGACAACCTTAATGGTGTAGAACGCCCGGTAAGTTTTGATATCAAATCTATCGAAGGAAGCAACGCCGAGATCGTACACTCCCTTGCCAAATGGAAACGCTACGCACTGAAAAAATACGGATTTTCTCACGGAGAAGGTCTTTACACAGATATGATAGCAATCCGCCGGGATGAAGATCTGGACAATATCCACTCCGTTTACGTAGACCAGTGGGACTGGGAAAAGATCATCTCCAAAGAAGAGCGTTCCATTGAAACTCTCAAGGAAACCGTACGCACCATTTACAGTGTCCTTCGTAAAACCGAGAAATACATGGCTGTACAATATGACTACATCGAGGAGATCCTTCCAAAGGATATCTTCTTTATCACAACTCAGGAGCTTCTTGACATGTATCCGGACTGCACACCGAAGGAACGTGAATATCGGATCACCCGTGAAAAAGGCGCTGTCTTCCTTATGAAAGTCGGCAAAACCCTCACCAACGGCGAACGCCACGACGGACGTGCCCCGGACTATGATGACTGGGAACTGAACGGTGATATCCTCGTGTACTATCCGGTACTTGACATTGCCCTTGAGCTTTCATCAATGGGAATCCGTGTTGACGAGGACGCACTTGACCGCCAGCTCACCGAAGCAGGCTGTGATGACCGAAGAGAACTTCCATTCCAGAAAGCTATCCTGAACAAAGAGCTTCCGTACACCATCGGCGGTGGTATCGGACAGTCCAGGATCTGTATGTTCTTCCTTCGTAAAGCACACATCGGAGAAGTACATGTCTCTCTCTGGCCGAAGGAGATCACAGATGTTGCAGAGACACACGGACTTCAGCTTCTCTAAAAACAGCTTACAGATTTATTTATAATTTTTGCGGAAATGAGGTAATAACGTGAACATTCTGTTTTTTCTGATTCCCAAAAGCGAAGTAGCCTACATCTTTGAGGATGAAACTCTTCGCCAGACCCTCGAAAAAATGGAGCACCGCAAGTACTCCTGCATTCCTATCCTCACCATGGACGGTAAATATCTCGGCACTATCTCAGAGGGAGATCTCCTCTGGGGCATGCGCCGCGCAGATATTCACGACATCAAGGAAACAGAGGGAATCCCGATCATGGCGATCCCACGCCGTGCCACCTACAAACCAGTCCATGCAGATTCTAATATGGAAGACCTCCTGGATCGCGCCATTAATCAGAACTTCGTGCCGGTGGTAGATGACCAGGGCTCCTTCATCGGGATCATAACCAGAAAATCTATCATCAAATACTGTTACAATGAAATAAAAACCGCACAGAAAACTGCCGGTGAAGAAATCCACTGAGCAGCAAAAAGAAAAAGGATGGCCCTCCGTTCCTGCACAGGCAGGAATCGGAAGCCATCCTTTTTTGATCCGGCAGTTGTATTCCGGATTTTTATTTAATTTTTTCGCGAATCATACTCAGTGCATCTTCATCTGCCACAACCGTAAGATCCGGGTGAAGCTGCAGGATAGATGCCGGAACCCTCGGTGTGATCGGTCCGTACAGGGAATTATACAGGGCCTCTGCCTTGGATATTCCCGTTGCCACAAGAAGGATCTTTCTTGCAGCCATGATATTCCTGATTCCCATAGTGTAGGCCTGTTTCGGGACCTCAGCCATGCTTTCAAAAAACCTTGAATTGGCTCTAATGGTACTTTCTGTCAGATCCACACAATGCGTTTCTTTTTCAAAGGCATCTCCCGGCTCATTGAAGCCGATGTGTCCGTTCCCGCCGATACCGAGCAGTTGCATGTCCACGCCTCCGGTTTGCCGGATGATTTCGTTATACTGTGCACATGCCTTATCGCTGTCCTCTTCCAGTCCGTCAGGCACAAAGGTCCGTGCTTTGTCAATATTTACATGGTCAAAGAGATTATGATCCATAAAATAGCGATAGCTCTGGTCATTATCGCCGGAAAGCCCCTTGTACTCATCCAAATTCACGCTTGTCACCCTGGAAAAATCCAGATCCCCCTTTTTGTACCATTCTACCAGCTGTGTATACATGCCCACCGGTGTGGAGCCCGTGGCAAGCCCGAGAACCGCATCCGGTTTCATGATAATTTGTGCAGACATGATATTAGCTGCTTTTCTGCTTACATCCTGATAATCTTTCCCTGTATAAATAATCATAATTTTTTCCCCAGCTCTTATTCTGCGATTAATTTATCCAGAAGATCCTTGGCCATACGGATATCTTTTTTCTGTTCCTCACCGGAAATCTCACGTTCAATGGTAATATCTCCCTGATAACCAATCTCTTTCAACTTCGCAATAAATGCGGGATAATTTACTTTTCCCTGACCAAGAGGAACTTCGTCACCCAGATGATGTCCGTCCGTGGGATATTTTCCGTCTTTTCCGTGAATTCCCATAACATACTCACCGAAAACCTCCAGAGCATCTACCGGATTTGCCTTTCCGTACATGATCAGGTTTGCAGGATCAAGGTTAATTCCCACATTTCCTTTTCCGACCGCTTTCTCAATATCCTGGATCGCACGCTTTAATGTTACCGGAGTTTCCTGTCCTGTTTCGAACAGGAAATTCTGACCGTTTTCCTTGCATTTTTCCACAATAGCCTTACATGCAACCAATACTTCCTCGTATTTCGGATCGTATGGATTTTCCGGCATATAGCCAACGTGTGTTGCCAGGTCTGTCACATGGATCTTTTTCGCAAAGTCAGAACCTTCCATAAGCATCTTCAGTCTCTCAACTCTGTAATCAGACGGAATCAGGCCAAGCGTCAGCTGTCCTTCATAAAAATCCCAGACTCTGCGACCTTCCCATCCGCACCAGAATGCGGTTACATGGATCCCGTATTTCTCCAGTCCTTTATTGATAACCTCTGCCATGGCATCATCGTGAAGTGTTGGACGATCCCAGCATACCAGCTGGCAGCTGTCCACACCCATTTCCTTCAACTCAGCAAATTTTGCATCAATATCTGTATTGCTTGTAAATTCGATCAAAACTCCAACTTTCATAGGTTCTGTTCTCCTTCCAGTATTATCTCATATTATACTACTTATACCACCAAGATCAGCCTTTTACTGCGCCGGCAGTAATACCACCTACAATATGCTTCTGCATCACAACAAAGAAGATAAGACTCGGTATCATAGACATTACGATTCCAGGAAGCGCATGCTCCCAGTCTGCTGTCTGTGCTGAAAACTGCATGTACAGTGCATTCTGGATATTCATTGCCACTGTGTTTCCGCCAACGATCAGCTGGTTGGTGATGATATCATTCCAGGTTGCCAGTGCATCCAAAACAACGACCGTAGTAAGGATCGGTTTCAGAAGCGGAAGTACAATGCTGAAATAGGTACGGATCTTACCTGCACCGTCAATACATGCACACTCTTCCAGATCGATAGGCACATTTTTTACAAATCCATGGATCATGTATACAGCCAACGGCATACACAATCCTACACTTACCAGAATATATCCGGTTCTTGTCCCTGTCAGCTTCACATTCGAAACCAGTCTTGTCAAAGTGATCATATAAGACTGGAACGGAACCATCATTGGCATGATGATCAGAACAAAGCATACTTTGCTGAGTCTGTTTTTTGTTCTTGCAAGCTTATAGGCTGCCATCGGCGCAATGAGCACCACCAGGATGACCGTACAGAATGTATAAAGCAATGTGTTAAAGATCAGAGACGGGAACCCGAATTTTGTCCAGGTCTCAATGTACATCTTCAGGCTCCAGGATTTGGGCAGAGCCAGGAAATCCTGCAGCATATCATTGTAGGGTTTAAACGAGTTTATAAAGATCAATACCAGCGGCATCAGCCAGAATATCGCACATACAAAAATAATAATTGTCAGTGCATTCACCTGCCGCAGGTTCTTTGGTTTCTTCTTCATTATGCCTCAACCTCCTTACTCTTGGTAATCTTCATCTGAATTGCTGTAATGATCAGAACAAACACTACAAATACAAGAGATTTGGCAGTAGCAAGACCATATTTGCTGTTAACAAAAGCTTCCTTATAAATGTTATATGCAACGGAAACAGTTGAATTCGCAGGTCCGCCCTTTGTAAATACCATGATAATATCGAATAATTTAAACGCAAATGTCATTGATGTCAGCATACAGATCGAGATTGCAGGCATGATCATCGGAATTGTGATCTTGCGGAATACCTGAAAAGATGTTGCTCCGTCGATTCTTGCCGCTTCCAGAAGTTCCCCCGGAACTGCAATGATTCCTGCGATATAATTGACCATGTAAAAACCAAGATTCTGCCATACTGCCATGACAACAACTACATAAAAAGCAAGCTTCGGTGTTCCAAGCCAGCTCCAGTTAAAGAATTCCCATCCTGTAACACTGTAAAGAGCCTCAAAGCCAGGTCCCAGGATAAATTTCCAGATCAGACTGATCGCTGTCAGACTGATGATATAAGGAATATAATAAAAAGCACGTCCAAGACTGTTCACTTTGTTCTCACGTGCCATTACGATAGCAACTGTGAGAGAAACGATATTTACGATAACAACATAAAATACTGCAAATTTAAGAGTAAATCTGACACCTTTCCAAAAAAGCGGGTCAGCAGTAAAAATTTTCACATAGTTGGCAAGTCCTACAAATTCCATGTTCTTGCCGATTCCATTCCAATTAAATACCGAATAGTACAGATTCATTACAAATGGAATATCTGTGGCAAACAGTACAAAAGCAACTGCCGGAAAGACAAACAATGCAAAAATTGCCAGATCCTTTGTTTTTTTGTTTTTCAATCCTATCCCCTCCAGAAATTCAATTTTTCTTTGGTTTATATTGGGGAAACAGGCAAACCTGCTGCCTGTCTCCCTCTTTTGTCAGTTACATTCCGTCAGCCCAAAATCAACAAATCTGTTTCTCTTCGGCTCCTGGAGTTCCTTGTTATTCTGCAGATGTCCAGAAATCCTGGAAAAGCTGTGTTACTTCATCTGCGCTCATATCTCCAAGCATGTAGGACTGGAGATACGGACCACACTCATCTGCGTAGCTGCCAGGAGCAATTGTGTGGATCCAGCCGTTTGTCTTTCCAGCATCGATATAGGTCTTAGCATCATTTGCAAGAGCGCCGGTTACTTTCATATCAGACTTTGCACCAGGAACAGCGCCTACACCTTCTGCCATCCATTTCTGGCCTTCTTCGGAGGTAAGGATAAACTCACAATACTCTTTTGCAAGATCCAGATTCTTGGAATCTTTGTTTACAATATAAGTCCAGTTACAGGAGGATAATACAGTTGCATCATCTTCACCGGAGCCTACCGGGAATGGAAGGAATGCAAGATTTGCATCCGGATTAAAGGAATCCAGTGTAGACTGGCACCAGTCACCCATATGGATCATAGCTGCTTCGCCGTTTGCAAGCATATTCTCTGATGTCTCCCAGTCAACCTCAAGCGGCTTATCCGGACCATACTCTACAGCAAGATCAAGAAACTTGTAAAGGTTCTCCCAGTTAGGCATATCTGCAAATGATGTCTCTCCGGATTTGATCGCATCTACTGTCTCAGCAGCTGTTTTGTCTTTGTCGATCATGAAATGTGTTGCAACCTGTCCTAATACCCATGTTTCCTTTGAAGCAAGCGCAAACGGAGTGATGCCTGCATCCTTCAGCTTCTTGCATGCCTCTTCCAGCTCATCCATGTTTGTCGGAAGCTTGTCGATACCAGCTTTCTCAAAGCAGTCTTTGTTGTAGATCAGACCCATGTTCTCATAGGTCCATGGAAGAGATTTTACATTTCCCTCATCATCTTTTCCAAGGTTTACAGCGTCCTCATTGAATTTGTCCAGAACCTCTGTATCATTGCTCCAGTCATAAGCGTAATCATAGTACATTTTCGCTTTTGTTCCGGCCTCAGCATCAAATACATCCGGTGTATCTCCGGAGTTTACTCTGGACTGAAGCAGTGTGTCATAATCGTTAGCTGCATGCTGTACGTCAACAGTCACACCCGGATGTGATTCCTCGAAGGCTTTTACCATCTCGTCATACTCATCCAGACCATAAGCATGTGCATCAAATACATTCAGTGTTACATTTTCCTCAGCATGTGCAGTTACCCCTCCTGCGACTACCATTGATGAGATCATTGCTGCTGATAACAGAATAGAAATCACTCTTTTTTTCATTTGCATATCCTCCTTTTGAATAGCTTTTTTATTTTTCTCACTGCCTTCAGTGAAAATTTCATTATTTGCTCTCGTGTGCGTCTACGTACTCTTTTGCCGCATTCCACTCTTTAATTCCAAGCTGTACGGATCTTACTCCTTCGATCAGAGGAGCAACCTCTACAGGTTTATCTTCTCTGACGCATTCCTGGAAATATTTGATTTCTGTATAATATGGTCCCAGATTGGAAACATTGATCCCCGCCACATCACTTTCGCCTTCATATTCAGCTTTAAGTTCCGGCGTCTCCACAGTTCCGTCTTTCTTATATACTGTCAGGCTCGGTGACTGGGCACCGTTAAATTCTATCGTAGCATCCTCAAAATGTGCACGGAACGCTGCATGGAACTTCATTGCCGGTGACTCATCCCAGATACCTTCTGCTACAGCAAAAACATCTCCGAATTCATACTCCGTGATGATATGATTGATCATACCACTTTCAAATCTGCTGGCATTTACCTGGAAGCTGTCCGGCTCCCCCAACATATAACGCAGGAAATCAAGATCATGCACGTGAAGATCCAGCACAACAGAACCACTCTTTTCTTCTTTATGGAACCAGTCCTCAAATCCCCATTTCACATCTCCGCTGATGCGTTCCATAGTAATAGATTTCAGCTTTCCGAATTTTTCTGTGTCGTAAGCTTCCTTCAGATATTTATATTCCTCAAAGGAACGTACTACCTGGCCTACCATAACCTTCTTCCCGGATCTTTTTTCTGCTTCAAGAAGCATCTGGCAATCCTCTTCAGTCAGACATACCGGTTTTTCAACCAGTACATTCATTCCCTTTTCCAGCGCCTTCACTGCATGTTCTGCATGCAGATAGCTTGGAAGACAGATATGTACAATATCCAGCTGTTCCTTTTCAAGCAGTTCCATTCCGTATTCATACGTGGCAGCTTCCGGAAAGTATGATGCCGCCTTGTCCAGAAATTCTTTTCTGCAGTCAGACAGGGCAACTACCTCAACATCATCCTCTTTTTCTGATAAGACTTTCAGGGATAAGTAATGAGTCGTTCCCATTCCGCCGCATCCAATCACGCCTATTCTCATCTCTCTACCTCTCTTTATTTGTCCAGTGACCTAACTAATATTCCAAAAAATAAAAGCTTTCTGCAGAAACATCTGTGTTTTTTGCTGTAAACTCTCTTTTTTGCCGTTCTTAGCTTGGATTTAGGATAGCACCCTTTGCCGTATCTGTCAACATTCTTTCCTGCTTTTTCGCCATTTAATGTGCATTTCTTGTATAATTAACAATATTTCTTGGTTTATTTGTGCATTTTTTACATATAAAGTCAATTAATCCTTTCGCCGTACTATTTATTCCAGTTCTTCTGCAAATCCTCGATGAAAATATCTGTGTTATATTGTATTTTCTTTGTAATTGTCAGTTTCCTTTATCTTTCCTTTCATGATAATCACTATTTTCTTTGTACAGCCACATGTTGATTATTTTCTGCATCTATGATAGGATATATTTAGTACGGAGACTTTACCATTTTTTCGGTACCGTTTATTTTTAAAGGATTGGAGATGAAAAGAAACTATGAAACTTGTCAATCAGCAGGTTATTAAGAACACGAATATGAAACGGCTCTATACTTCCATCTATTCCAGTCCCGGAATATCCAGAGCACACCTTGCCAAACAGACGAAGCTCAGCAAGACAACCGTATCTACTCTTGTAGACGAACTGATCGAAAGGGAATTCATCGTGGACAGCGGTATCGGAGAATCCGACAGCATCGGACGTAAGCCGAACTGTCTTCAGGTACGGATGAACAGCTACTACATCGTTGTCATGAACTGGCATGAGAATACTGTAGAGGCTTATCTGGTAGACATTGCCGGCACTTCCGTCTTTCACGAAGCACGAAAGCTTTCCGAAGATGAAAATCACGTTGCATGCTCCTGCTCCTGTTTCCGGGAATCCATTCTGGAACACTGTGCTCCTGATCGTATCCTTGGCATCTGTGTAGTAATGTCTGCCATGATCGATGCCTCCAGCAATGAAGTATATTCCACGACCCTGAATCTGCCTTCCATGGAAAGCACTCAGATCATTAAATCTCTGAAGACTGCATTCCCGGGATACCCGGTAGATCTTCTCAATGATACTGCCTGCTATTCCTATGCAGAAAAGGTCTATGGAAATATAAAAGAGAAAAATTTTGCCTTTCTCAATTTCGGTCGCGGCATCGGTGCCACCCTTTTCACAGAAGGGAGTATGCTCGGAACTGCCAGCGGATCTTTTACCCAATTCGGCCATTATTCCATTGATCCTCACGGTCCGGAATGTATCTGCGGAAATCATGGATGTCTGGAGGTTATGATCTCGGAACAGGCTCTGAAAAACAGGATCCCGGAATTCGGACAGATTCCATCCTTAAGCGCACTTTCAGAAATCACCTTCTCAGATCTGGGAAAGGCTGCCACTTTCCGCGATCCAACCGCTCTTGCCATGGTAAAGGAGATGGCATGGGAGCTGTCCATCGCCCTGAGTAATCTGATCAGTACCGTAAATCCATCTCTGATCGTTCTCGGCGGAAAAATCCCTGCTCTTGGCGAATATTTTCTCAACGAAGTGCGGGAAGACCTGAAAAAAACAGGTTTTCGCAGGATGGTAGATAATGTGACCGTCCGTTACTCCCAGCTCCAGAGCGATTCGTTCCTGAACGGAGCCATGAAATACTTTTTTGATATCCACTATTCTTTTACAAATCAGGATCTGACGAATTTTTTTATCGGATGATATAAGGAGGAAGCCATGAAAAAACTGAAAGCTGCTATTGTAGGCTGCGGCCGTATTTCTGTCTCTTATGCGGATGCATTCCATCGTCTCAGCGACGAAGTAGAATTAATATATGCTGTCGATAAGGACCCCGCTCTTGCCCGTTCCTTTGCAGAGGAATTTAACTGTTCCTGGACTACGGACTTTGATGAGATCCTGGATAAAGATATTGATGTGGTACATCTCTGTCTGCCGCATTTCCTGCACCCGGTCATGGCCATCAAAGCCATGAAAGCCGGCATTAATGTCCTTACCGAAAAACCCATCGCCACCTGTCTTCAGGATGCAGACAAAATGATCCGTACCGCCGAAGAAACTCATGTAAAGCTGGGCGTTATCTTCCAGACCCGTTACACAAAAAGTGTGGAAAAGCTCCGTGAAATGATCCAGCGGGGTGATTTCGGAAAGATCCTTACCGCCCGTTCCTATCTGACCTGGAACCGTCCGCTCGACTATTACAGCGGAAGTGACTGGAAGGGAACATGGGACAAAGAGGGTGGCGGTGTTCTCATAGACCAGGCGATCCACAGCATTGACCGTGTTCGATATATGCTGGATTCCGATGTGGAATGGATCGACGGAAGTGTTCATAATTATGTTCATCATTTTGTAAAGGTGGAGGATGCCGCAGACGCTGCTATCATGTTCAAAAACGGCTGTCTTTATAATCTCTATGCATGCAACATTTACGGAACCGATTCCCCGATCAATATTGAGCTGATCGGTGAAAAAGGCCGCCTGGGTCTGAAGCAGGACATGGGCTATTACGAGCTGGACGGCACCTATGCCGAGATCCGAAACACTTATGAAACCACAAATGTGGGTCCTGATTACTGGGGAAGCAGCCATCACCTGCAGATCCGTGATTTCTACCGTTCCGTCCGTGAGGATCTCCCCGTTGTCATCGACGGGCTGGAAGGCCGAAAAACCCTTGAAATGGTAAAAGGCATCTACCTTTCCTCGGCCAGGAGAGAACGGATCGTCCTCCCCTTTGAGGATGTGACCTACAGTGATCTGAACCAGCCATCGAAATAACGGCATCGCTGCTCTGTGAATATAAAAAAACGGATGCTTTATCTCCTGCAGCATTTCCACAGGAGGATAAAGCATCCGTTTTTAATATTCTTATATTTATAATGTCATTATAACGTCTTTGAAAGAAACTCACGAAGTCTTTTATTCTTTGGATTTGCAAAGAATTCCTCAGGAGAATTTTCCTCCTGGATCGTTCCTTCATCAATGAAAAGAACTCTGGTTGCCACCTCGCGGGCAAAGCCCATCTCATGAGTTACCACAACCATGGTCATGCCGGATTTTGCAAGCTCCTGCATCAGCTCCAGAACCTCTCCGACCATCTCCGGATCAAGAGCAGATGTCGGCTCGTCAAACAGCATCACGTCTGGATTCATGGCAAGCGATCTTGCAATGGCAATACGTTGCTTCTGACCGCCGGAAAGCATATCCGGATAGGAATCTGCCTTATCAGGAAGACCTACTCGCTTCAGCAGCTCCAGTGCCGTTTTTTCAGCCTCTTCCTTACTCATAAGATTCAGTGTTACCGGTGCGAGCATGATGTTCTCTTTTACCGTCTTATGAGGAAACAGATTGAACTGCTGGAATACCATTCCAATTTTCTGACGATGACGGTTGATATCCACCTTTGGATCTGTAATGTCGGTTCCCTCAAAGAGGATTTTTCCCCCGGTCGGCTCCTCAAGGAGATTCAGGGAACGGAGAAATGTGGATTTACCACAGCCGGATGGTCCGATGATGGCTACTACTTCACCTCTGCGGATCTGTGTGGTGATCCCGTTGAGAACCTGATTGCCGCCATAGGCCTTTTCAAGTCCCTGCACATCCAGAAGTACTTCATTACTTACGCTCATTGGTTCTCAGCCTCCTTTCAAGTCTTCCTACCAGATAGGTAAGGAAACAAACGATCACAAGATAGATTGCAGCTACTACCAGCAGCGGGAACAGTGCACTGTAGGTCTGGCTTCGGATAATGTCTCCGCCACGGGTCAGATCCATAAGTCCGATATAACCACTGATGGATGTCTCCTTCAAAAGTACGATCAGCTCATTTCCCAGAGCCGGCAGGATGTTCTTGACCGCCTGCGGAAGAATGATCTTGATCATAGTCTGTGTATAGTTAAGACCCAGGCTCCGTCCTGCTTCAAACTGTCCCTGATCAATAGACATGATACCAGAACGGACGATCTCAGCCACGTATGCAGCAGAGTTCATACCAAAGGCGATAATGGCAACGACTATCTTACCCGGATCTATGGTTGCAAAAATAACATAAAATACGATCAGCAGCTGTACCATCGTTGGTGTGCCACGGATCACCGTCAGATAAACACGACAGATCACATTAAGGATCTTAAGCTTACCTGTCTTATCATGTGTGGAACGGACAATAGCAATGACAAATCCCAGAAAAATACCAAGAAGTACAGCAAAAAAAGTAATAATGATGGTATTTTTCAGACCGGACAAAATGAACTGCCAACGATTGTCGTCCAGAAAGTTAAACTGAAACTGTTCAATAAGACTCAAAATTTCCACCCTTTCCAAAACTACAGGTTCCGAAATCCGGAAAACATACCCGGATATCCGGAACCTGATCATTCGCTACTGAACTCTGCAACGAATATCTGTTTCTCAGCTTATCCGTTCAGAATCCTCTGATTTCTCTGTACAAAATTATTTCTTTACGATAACAACCTGCTCTGCAGTTGTGTACGGATCAGTGAAATCAACGCTCTTTTTACGATCCTCTGTTACTGTCATTCCTGCAACACCAAAATCAGCTTTTCCGGATTTAACAGAATTTACGATCGCATCAAACTCCATATCCTCGATCTTCAGCTCATATCCAAGCTTGTCGCAGACAGCCTGAGCGATATCAACATCAATACCTACGATCTTATCTCCGTCGTAGTATTCGTATGGCTGGAAGGTTGCGTTTGTTGCCATGGTAAGAGTTCCCTTGGAGTGATCTGCATCCTTAGGAGTCTCATATGGTGTCTTACCTGCATCATCACCGATATAGTTATCTCTAATGGAATCCAGAGTTCCGTCATCCTTCAGCTCCTTCAGAGCCTCGTTAAACTCTTTTGTAAGGTCTGCATTATCTTTGGAAAGACAGATTGCATACTCCTCTTTGTCAAAAATGTCCTCAACGATCTCAAGATCATCGTTTTTCTCAACAAATTTCTTAGCAGGCTCGCTGTCGATCACTACGCAGTCAATCTTACCCTGTTTCAGAGCCATAACAGCGTCATTACCTTTGTTGTATCTCTCCACTGTTGCGTCTTTAACCTCTGTAGCGTCTGCGTCACCGGTTGTTCCAAGCTGAACACCGATCTTCTTACCCTCCAGATCATCTGCGCTCTTGATCTCATCTGCTGCAAAAACAGCGGATGTCATAGAAACTGTCATAGCTGCTGCAAGTGCAAGTGCCATAAATTTTCTCTTCATTTTTCTTCCTCCTGAATTCTATGTACTTTACGTTAACTGCCTCTCCTGTTTCTGTCAGCCCAATTCGTAATGTACAGCATAATTATACATCTCCATGCATATTACTTTGTTTTATGATACCATGTTTCTGACAAAATGCAAGCACATAAAATCCATAAATGCGAAAATTCACTCCTAATTTACCGGAATTCCACAGGGAAAATTCACTTTTCGATAACAATTATCCCGTATACTATACTATTAAAGGCAACAAATGGAAAAAACCTGCGTATTTTTTCCATGGGAGTCTTGTGCTCCAACAGAAAAAACAAGTATAATATTCAGGAACAAGAGGAGGTTACTATTATGAAATTCACGAAAATGCAAGGCATCGGAAACGATTATGTATATGTAAACTGTTTTGAAGAGACTGTTAAGGATCCGGCCGCAGTGGCAAAATTTGTCAGCGACCGTCATTTTGGCATTGGTTCCGATGGTCTGATCCTGATCCGCCCGTCTGAGATCGCAGACTGCGAGATGGATATGTACAATCTGGACGGCTCTCAGGGTGCCATGTGCGGAAACGGTATCCGCTGCGTTGCCAAATATGTCTACGACCACGGCATCGTGGACAAAACTTCTTTAAGCATTGCCACAAGAAGTGGTATCAAATATGTGGATCTTACTATCCGTGACGGCAAAGCCTCCATGGTAAAAGTCAACATGGGCTCCCCGATCCTCACCGCAAAAGAGATTCCGGTGGTTGCCGAAACCGAGCAGGTTATCGACGCTCCCATCACTGTCGAGGGAAAAGAATATCACATAACCGCAGTTTCCATGGGCAATCCTCATGCCATCATCTACGTAGACGATGTGGACAGCCTTGACCTGGAAAAGATAGGCCCGTCCTTTGAAAATCACGTGTGCTTCCCTGACAGAGTCAACACCGAGTTTGTTCAGGTGATCGACCATCACACCGTAAAGATGCGCGTATGGGAGCGTGGCTCCGGAGAAACCCTTGCCTGCGGCACAGGTGCCTGCGCAGTTACAGTAGCTTCCATCCTCAATGACAAGGTTGATGGCAGCAAGCCGGTTACTGTACAGCTTCTTGGCGGAGACTTAGACATCTACTGGGAAAGAGATGAAAACCTTGTATATATGACAGGACCTGCAACTACGGTGTTTGACGGAGAGATTGATCTTGGATTTTTAGGTGAATAAATGAAAATGGAGGGAGCTTTTCGAGGCTCCCTCCTGCGTATTATATTTCCGCATATCCCCTGCTCAAATAAATACCAGAACCCTCTCCACGATAAACACCGCCACACATGCCAGCAGGGCTACTGTGAGCAGGCTTTTTTCCTTATATGCAGCAATAAGCGCTACCAGGAAACCTGCTGCACCGGAGATGATGCTGTCTGTGGCTTTCAGGATGGCCGGGAAAGTCATGGCTGCCAGACAGGCGTATGGCACATAATACAGAAAAGACTTGATAAACGGGCTTCTGATCTCATTTTTTGCAAGAGCAAGGGGCAGCATACGGATGAGATAGGTGACAGCTGCCATCACCAGGATATAGATATATATATTATGACTCATGAACGGCTTCCCCTTTCTCTTCCAGCGGGCAGAAATAAGCTGCCAAGCCTGCTACCAGAAGTGTTGTGATAATGATCATAAATCCGGATGATACCTGTTTTAACACCGGTGTCACCGCAAAAACAGTGCTGACTGCCATGGATGCCGCAACCACCCCAAGAACCGGTCTGCTCTTTTTGGACGGCGGGATGATGATGGCCAGGAACATTCCGTAAATGGCAACGCTCAACGCGCTGAGCATAAAATCTGGCAAAAGGCTTCCGGAGATTCCTCCTGCCAGAGTTCCAAGAGTCCATCCGGGGATTGCCACGCACATGGCTCCGTAATTATAAAATACGCTGACCTTTCCCTCCTGGGCCGCACTGATCCCGAAAATTTCATCGGTGACACCAAAAGCAGCGATATATTTCAGGATTCCGGACTCCTCACGCCGGAATTTCTGGGACAGGGAAAATGACATCAGGCAATATCTCAGGTTGATGATCAGCTGGGTCATTGCCATCTCCCACATGGAGCCTCCTGCAAAAATAATGTCCAGTCCCGCAAACTGACCGGCCGATGTCAGGTTGGTCAGGGAGATCAGGACTGCCTGCCAGATACTCAAGCCGCCGGCAACAGCCATCATGCCAAAGGTAAAGGATACCGCAAAATATCCAAGAGCGATGGGAACTCCATCCTTCATACCTTTTCTGAAATTTTCTCTTTTCATCGATTTCCTCCATTGTATGTACATTATGTTATAAAACGCAGGCCTGCTTCTCCGATCTGTACAGCACTCATCAGAATCTCGCCACAGCTCGTTGTACATGTAAATAAGAGCGTGCCCGGAAACATTTTTCCTGTTTCCTGACACGCCCTTTTATTGTAGCATTACCCTGTCAAAACTTCAATACGTGAATACGTCATTCCTGTTTGTCATTTTCCAGAATATATCCTTACACTTATTCAACTCCATCCGGATTTACCAGACGATTCAGAACCTTGAAGCCATTGTTACGAAGAACGCTTTCTGCAACAAGGAGATCCTCACAGTGCATGATCGCTACCGGAACTTTCAAACCTCTGTGGAAAAAGGTATAGATGTAATGAAGGTTTACGTTGCTGTCGCCCATGACGCTGAGAAGCTTGTCAAGGCCGCCGATCTCATCCTGAAGATCCACCAGAATGGCCTGAGTAATACGGGTCATATATCCGTTTTCTGCCATGATCTGATCTGCTTTTTCCGGATCATCACATACCATACGGAAGTTTGCGAACTCCGGTGCATCGAAACAGCCGAACCCGTAGATGTCGATCTGATTCTCTGCAAGGATCTTTGTGACTTTCTGAAGACTTCCCGGAGTGTTTTCTACGAAGACGATGTTCTGTTTTACCATGATGTGTTTTCCTCTTTTCTTGTTATTGTTTTTCTTATTATTCTTTTTCTTATTATTCTTTTTTTATTCTAGCATGAAATTATTTGGAAGTGAATCCCTTTCCGGGAGGGAGCATTTCGCATGCGGCTGTGGATTCCCTTTCCTGGGGGAGCATTTCGCATGCGGCAGGTGCGAGGAGGGGAGGCATTCATAGTTGCGAAGGCCATAGTCCCCTCCTCGCGCTCCTCCCCTCCCGGCCACGCCGCTGTTCTGCGTTATGGAATGTGTTACTTTTCTGATGGGGCGATGGATTCTACGGTGTTGGATATTGCAGGTTGTGCCGATATAAGTAACTGATATGCTTTCTTGCTTCAGCTCAAGCGGATATTCGCAATCCGCTTCGCTACTTGCTCATAACTGAATAACTGCTCCGGAGTTTATCAGAAAGAGCCTGCACTTCTCCTGATACAAGCAAGTCCTCACCCACTGCTTATTGCTTTTCGCAACTCTGCAGGGAACTTACTTAATTCAGTTAAATATCACAGAACATAAATCTCATATCAGGGAACAGGCCCGCTATGCGGGCCGCCTTTCCCGTCCGCCCTCATCCATCGGCTCAGCCTTGAATTCCCGATACAGTCGAATCCATCGCCCCATCAATAACGTATCACACACCACAACGTACGCTCCAAAAAGCGTGCCCGGAAAGGGGGAGCGCGAGGAGGAAAAACGGGCTTCGCAACTTTGAGTGCTTTCCCCCTCGCAAATTTCCGCCGGGAAACAATTCCCGGATTCCCCACGCGGTATCACAGCGGTATATATTCATACATTAAAGTGTAACACTTTCAATCATTAAACCCATGTATAAGTATACCATCCCGCCATGAAATGTCAACCACCTTTCCCCAAAAACAAAAATCTCCCCAAAAAACCTAAGAACAAAAAGACAAAAATAAAAAGAATATATAAAAAAGACCAGACGCACATCCAAACAGACATACGTCCAGCCATTTTAATTACAATTTACAATTGCCCCGAAGAGCTCAATCCAGCTCTTCATCTACATACTTCTGAATGTTAGAAGCATTCACATACTTCTTAACCTGTGCCCCGTCAGTGATCACAAGTGTAGGCGCCTGACGGATCCCATACTGCTTGACAAGCTCGGGATTCTGCTCAGCATCGATGATCTCCAGTTCTTCTCCTTCAAGCATTTTCTTTGCCATACGGCAGTTCGGACAGGTGCTGGTCGTAAAAAGATATTTATGAGATTCCACAGGCTGGATCTCCACCTCGTCACCCTTCATGGTCATCACACTGGTGTGGACCTTTTTCAGCTGGGAATGGGTAATATCATAGAGGGTACGATTCTTGTACTCCTGGGTCTTACCATCATTCCAGTTCTGTACAGGACGGTAATATCCTGTGATACGGCTGTAAACCTCAGCCTTCTTTCCACATTTCGGACAGGTGAAATGCTCGCCGCTGATGTAGCCGTGCTCCTGACATACGGAATAGGTCGGTGAGATAGTGTAATAGGGCAGGCGATAATTCTCTGCAATCTTACGTACCAGAGCTGCCGCTGCCTTCCAGTCTGGAAGCTTCTCCCCAAGGAATGCATGGAATACGGTTCCTGAAGTATACAGAGTCTGCAGATCGTCCTGAATATCCAGTGCGTCAAAAATATCCGCAGTGTAATCAACCGGCAGATGAGAACTATTTGTGTAATACGGGGTGTCGCCCTCTTTTCCTGCTGTTTTGATATCCGGATAACGACTTCTGTCGTGTTTGGCAAGACGGTATGCAGTGGACTCTGCCGGTGTTGCCTCCAGGTTGAAAAGCTCTCCCGGATACTGCTCCTGATAGTCTGAAAGACGGTTTCTCATATGCTCCAGAACCTCTTTTGTAAACTTCTGGGTTTCCGGATCTGTCATGTCTTTTTTCAGCCAGCAGGCATTTAAGCCCGCTTCGTTCATTCCCACAAGACCGATGGTGGAAAAATGGTTGTTAAAGCTTCCAAGATATCTCTTCGTGTACGGATACAGTCCCTCATCCAGAAGCCTGCTGATCACATCTCTCTTGATATGAAGAGATCTTGCGGAGATATCCATCATGTGGTCCAGGCGCTGATAAAATTCCTTCGGCGTTCTGGAAAGATATGCGATACGCGGCATATTGATGGTAACAACGCCTACAGAGCCTGTGCTCTCACCGGAGCCAAAGAATCCACCGCTCTTTTTACGGAGCTCACGAAGATCCAGACGGAGGCGGCAGCACATGCTGCGGATGTCGCTTGGCTTCATATCACTGTTGATATAATTGGAAAAATACGGAGTACCGTACTTGGAAGTCATCTCAAAAAGAAGACGGTTGTTCTCGGTATCAGACCAGTCAAATTCCTTTGTGATGGAATAGGTCGGGATCGGATACTGGAATCCACGTCCGTTGGCATCTCCCTCGATCATGGTCTCGATAAATGCCTTGTTGACCATATCCATTTCTTTCTTACAGTCCTTATATTTGAAATCCATGTCCTTGCCGCCTACGATAGCCGGAAGCTCTGCAAGGTCGTCCGGAACGGTCCAGTCCAGTGTAATGTTGGAAAACGGTGCCTGAGTACCCCAGCGGCTTGGAGTATTTACGCCATATACAAAGGACTCAATACATTTTTTAACCTCCGGATAGGAAAGGTTGTCTGACTTTACAAAAGGTGCCAGATAAGTATCAAAGGATGAAAATGCCTGTGCGCCTGCCCACTCGTTCTGCATGATACCCAGGAAATTCACCATCTGGTTACAGAGTACACTTAAATGCTTTGCAGGTGCAGAAGTGATCTTACCCTCAATACCGCCAAGTCCCTCTCGGATCAGCTGCTTCAGGGACCAGCCTGCACAGTAACCGGTCAGCATGGACAGATCATGGATATGGATATCTGCATTTCTGTGTGCATCTGCGATCTCGTTGTCATAGATCTCAGACAGCCAGTAGTTTGCGGTAACTGCTCCGGAGTTGCTTAAGATCAGACCTCCTACAGAATAAGTAACCGTTGAGTTCTCCTTTACACGCCAGTCCTCAACCTTTACATAGCTGTTTACGATCTCTTTATAGTCAAGGATGGTAGATTTCATATTGCGGATCTTCTCACGCTGCTTCCGATAAAGGATATACGCCTTGGCAACATCAGAATATCCGGCCTGGATCAGTACGTTCTCCACACTGTCCTGGATATCCTCAACAGAAATCCGGTTGTTCTCGATCTTATTCTGAAAATCCGCTGTAACACGAAGTCCCAGAAGATCGATCATATCCGAACTGTAATTCTTGCCTTTGGCATCAAATGCCTTGTCAATTGCCGCGGTGATCTTCCCCATTTTGAATTCGTCTAATTCACCGTCTCTTTTTACTACCTGAAACATAAGAAAATGCCTCCCTCATGCATTTATTTATAAGCGGATATTCCATTCCGCCTCACTTGCCTGCTTACGAACACACTCCGTTTCACGATCTGTGTTCAAAGCGCTGTAGGCTTATTGTATCAGACACGCCTCTTTGCGTCAACATAAAAAGCACCATATATAGTGCCCGTTTTGTTCACGGTACTATATATGGTACTGAGTAGATATTTTAACATTATGTGACTTTCGGATAGATTTCCCGCGGAACTCTTGCTTTTACAGCAATCCCGCCTTCGGTATACTCTTCCGAAAGAAGCTGTCCATACTCACGGATCAGCTGTATCTGACCGGCCTCCGAATAAGGAAAAAGCCGTTCCATATAAATCTGTCCTTCTGCTAGGATCTCTGAAAGAAGCTGCTTAAATTCCTCAAGCCCTTCTCCTGTCTGTGCGGAAATCTTCAGCGTATGGTCTGCCCGGAGATCCCGGAAGCTCTCCCCGGAAACACGGTCCTGCTTGTTAAAAAGTGTGATCGTCTTTTTTCCCAGGGCACCAAGCTCTTTCAGGGTTTCATATACGATATGCATCTGCATCTCCGCCTGAGGATTGGATGCATCTACCACATGAATGATATAATCCGCATATTTGGCTTCCTCCAGAGTACTCTTGAAGGCTTCCACCAGATTGTGCGGAAGCTTGCGAATAAAGCCTACGGTATCCGTAAGAAGAAGCTGCTGTCCGTCATCCAGCGTCAGAATACGGGTAGTCGGATCCAGTGTGGCAAACAGCTTATCCTCCGAAAGCACCGAGGCGCCTGTCAGTGTATTCAGAAGCGTTGACTTTCCTGCATTGGTATAACCGACAATGGCTGCTGTCTTCAGATTTCCCACAGCTCTTCTGGAACGGATCAGCTCTCTGTGCTTTTCCACCTGGGAAAGCTCCTGCTTCAGTGCGGAAATCCTGTTCCGGATCAGACGACGGTCTGTCTCCAGCTTTTTCTCACCGGGGCCTCTGGTTCCGATTCCTCCTCCAAGTCGCGAAAGAGAAGAACGAAGTCCCACAAGACGTGCAGACCGATAACGAAGCTGTGCAAGCTCTACCTGGATCTTGCCTTCACTTGTGACAGCACGCTTCGCAAAAATGTCAAGGATCAGCAGGGTACGATCCATAACCTTGCACTCCAGCTCCCGTTCCAGATTATTCATCTGGGCAGGAGAAAGCTCATCGTCACAGATCACACCATTGGCATCCAGGGCATAGAGAAGACCTTTTACCTCTTCGATCTTGCCTTTTCCGATATAGGTTCCCGGATGTACGGCCTCACGATTCTGAATGATCCTGCCTGCAACCGCCGCACCTGCCGTAGCCGCAAGTTCTCCAAGCTCATCCAGGGATTCCTCCATGTCATCCCCCCGATCTGCCTGAACACCGATCAGGATAACCCTGTCCTGTATTTCCTCAAAATATTCCATATCAGCCCTCCGAAGACGTTCTGGTTTTCAGGAAAGCCCGCTCTTTTTTTGCAGCGGAATCTTCAGGGAACATCTCAATATATTCCTGGACCTTGGTCAGTGCAGTAGCAAAATCCAGCTTTTTCTCATAGGCTACGATCTCATTGAACAGGAGGCTCTGCATCTCGTCTGTGGCAGCTGTCGGAAGGCCTTTTGTGATGTTATCAAGAGCGGAATCATAATCTCCGCTTCGGATATCGCACAGTGCCAGGCCATTATAGCCCTTGGCGGAATCACCCACTGCGGAAATATACTGCTTGTACATTGCCTTGGCATTTTCCACATCATCCTGGGCAAGATATACCATTCCCAGAAGAAGCAATGCTTCCGTATTATCCTTCTTGGTTGCTTCCAGAAGCTCTTTTTTTGCGTTGCTGTAGTCTTCCATATAATAGTAGACACGGCCTCTGTCACAGTGGTCCTGGGCATCCTTGGCCTCAGAAGAAAGAGCAGCTTCCAGATATCTGGTCCCGTCCGCTTCCATATCCTTGTCCAGATATGCCTCATAGATCTCGATCGCCATATCATAGGTGGAATCTTCTCCATAAGCCTGCTTGAAGTTAGATGCAGCTTCTTCGTAGGAATCCATGGCAAGGGCAACCTTTCCGGTGAGGAAATAACTACCTGCATCCATGGAAAAATCTTCTCCAAGTGTCTGACAGTCTGCCATGGCATCCTCGTATTTTCCAGACTTCAGCTCTGCAGTAGCCCGATAGGACAGGATATCCTTACGAAGGCTTTTGCTTACTTTATCGCAGTTCAGAGCTTCCGTGAAGCTATTCACCGCATCCTCATATTTGCCAAGACGCAGGCTTGCGATACCTGCCCCACGATAGGACTGTGCCAGCTTCACTCCGTTCTGGATAGAGCTCTGGTACTCCTCCAGGGCATACTTGTAGCTTCCCTGGGAAAGATCCTTTCCGGCCTGTTCATATATTTTTGTTTTTTCACTGCCGCAGCCGCCCAGAAGCAAAACTCCTGTAACGGCTGCAAGAATCAATACGGTCTTTGTTTTTTTCATGGAATTCCTTATTCTACAACAAGCCCTTCGGCTTCCATCACATCAACAACGCTGTCCACATATTTATGGCAAAGATCATCCGTTCCCGCTTCTACCATAACACGGATCAGCGGCTCTGTACCGCTCTCACGTACCAGGATACGTCCGTCATCGCCAAGTGCCTCCGCAGCTGCCTCAATGGCTGCTTTTACCTTTTCGTTCTCCAGTGCTGTTTTCTTGTCGGAAACACGCACATTCCTGAGAAGCTGCGGATAAACCTTCATCTCCTTTGCAAGGTCACAGAGTGTGGCCTTCTGATCCACACATGCCTCCATGATCATAAGAGAAGTCAGGATCCCGTCACCGGTAGCGGAATAGCGGCTGAAGATGATATGTCCGGACTGTTCACCACCGATACTGTAATTGTTTTCCATCATGTTCTCGGCAACGTATTTGTCACCAACTGCTGTCTGCTCATAGTCGATGCCTTCACGCTCCAGAGACTTGTAAAGACCAAGATTGGACATAACGGTTGTTACAACTGTATTTCCGTTGAGCTGGCCTTTCTCTCTTAAATATTTGCCGCACACATACATGATCTTGTCACCGTCAATGATGTTTCCGCGAT
Source organism: Blautia sp. NSJ-140 (assembly GCF_022868965.1). Taxonomy (NCBI): domain Bacteria; kingdom Bacillati; phylum Bacillota; class Clostridia; order Lachnospirales; family Lachnospiraceae; genus Blautia; species Blautia sp. NSJ-140. The sequence goes on from NZ_JALIFS010000001.1 coordinate 270,370, forward strand.
GGTCTACGGCGATACAGCGGTCTGCGTCACCATCATATGCAAAACCGATATCCAGACCTTTATCTACCACGAACTGTCTCAGAACTTCAATGTGTGTGGAACCGCAGCCACGGTTGATGTTGGTTCCGTTTGGCTCATTGTTGATCACATAGGTTTTTGCACGAAGTGCGTCAAAAACACTCTTGGCAATGGCGGATGAGCTTCCGTTGGAGCAATCCAGTCCAACCTTGATATTTTTGAAATCATGGCATGGGATAGAGATCAGATGTCCGATATAACGATTTCTTCCGGATGCAAAATCCACAGTACAGCCGATATCTTCTCCGGTTGCCAGCGGAAGTTCCTCGATCTCGCCGTCCAGATATGCCTCAATACGTGCTTCAATATCTGCGGAAATCTTCTGTCCGTTCTCATTAAGGACCTTGATCCCATTATCATTAAACGGATTATGGCTTGCGGAAATCATGATACCGCAGTCAAAATCTTCTGTACGTACCACATAGGATACACTTGGAGTTGTGGTTACATGAAGCAGATATGCATCTGCGCCGGATGCGGTAAGTCCTGCCGCAAGGGCATACTCAAACATGTAGCTGCTTCTTCTTGTATCCTTGCCGATCACGATCTTCGCCTTGTGATCTCTGCCGTAATACCAGCCGAGATAACGTCCCACGCGAAATGCATGATCTGCCGTAAGTTTTACATTTGCTTCACCACGAAAACCATCTGTTCCGAAATATTTACCCATAATGTTCTCCTTTATTACTGATACAGTCCTTCCGGATAAACGCCGTCATCTGTAAGCTTTTTGAATGCAGCCTGTACAGATGCCTTATCCTCCTGATAAGTAACACCGAACCACTCGTCCTTTGTCTCAAGAACATCTACCGCTGCTTTTCCGGAATGGATCAGCTGGTCGATAAGCTCAGGAAGAAGATACTCTTTTTTGATGTCTCCCTCTTTGATCCCACCAAGGAACTCAACGAAGCCTTTCTCAAGGATCTCCATAAATTCCGGTGTCAGTCCCCACATATTCATGGAAACAAGGCTCTTTGTATCCAGCGTTTCTGCTGTACCATCGTCATTTCTTGTCTCTGCGCCGTCTGCTGTCTTGAAGATGTTATGTGTCTCTGTAACGCCCACAAGCTTGCCGCCCTCAATATGGCACACTCCTCTTGTGACGCTTCCGTTATCACTTAATGTATTTCCAAGGCGGAAACCTGCCATGCAGATGTGCATCGGGCCATCCTGCGGATGATCCTGTACCAGGTAGTCATGCACCTTTACGTAGGCTTCTTTTCCATAGTAGTCATCTGCATTGATAACAGCGAATGGCTCGGAAAGGACTTTCTTTGCTGCCAGCACAGCGTGTCCGGTTCCCCATGGTTTGGTACGGTCTGCCGGTTTTGTAAAATCGCCCGGAAGATCATCGATCTCCTGGAATGCATAAGCAACTTCTGTAATTTTGGAGATACGATCTCCAATTACCTTTTTGAATTCATCTTCAAGGTCTTTGCGGATGATAAATACGACCTTGTTGAATCCTGCCTCCAGTGCATCATGGATGGAATAGTCCATAATGATCTCGCCTTTCGGGCCTACCGGTGCAAGCTGCTTGATTCCTTTTCCAAAACGACTGCCGATACCGGCTGCCATGATCACCAATGCTGTCTTTTTCATTTTCGTTTCCTCCTGATTTATTATAATTTTTTGAACTCTGTAGCTGTAATCAGCGCTTACTCCTGTTCATTCAGCTTTGTCAGCTTCACTGCCTGGTCTGCTGCGATCAGACTGTCAATGATCTCATCCAGATCTCCGTTAAGGATATTCTCAAGACGATGAAGGGTAAGCTTGATCCTGTGGTCTGTTACACGTCCCTGAGGGAAGTTATAGGTACGGATCTTCTCGGAGCGGTCGCCTGTACCGATCTGACTTCTCCTTGCCTCTGCCTCAGCGTCATGCTGTTTTGCAAGCTCCATCTCATACAGACGGGAACGGAGCACACGAAGTGCTTTATCCTTGTTCTTAAGCTGAGACTTCTCATCCTGGCAGGAAATCACGATTCCTGTAGGGATATGAGTAAGACGTACTGCGGAGTCTGTGGTGTTGACACACTGACCACCGTTTCCGGATGCACGGAACACATCGAATTTACACTCATTGAGATCCAGATGGAAATCAATTTCTTCCGCCTCCGGCATGATCGCTACCGTACAGGTAGAGGTATGGATCCTTCCGCCGGACTCTGTCTCCGGTACTCGCTGTACACGGTGAACACCGCTTTCGTATTTCAGTCTGGAATATGCACCCTCACCTTTGATCATGAAGGTAACCTCCTTGAAGCCGCCGATGCCGTTCTCATTGAGGCTGAGCATCTCGGTTTTCCAGCGGCGGGACTCCGCGTATTTCACATACATACGATAAATCTCTGCTGCAAAAAGTGCTGCCTCATCACCGCCTGCACCTCCACGGATCTCAACGATAACGTTCTTGCTGTCGTTAGGGTCCTTCGGAAGAAGAAGGATCTTCAGCTCATGCTCCAGCTCCTCCACTCTCTTTTTTGCATCGGAAAGCTCTTCCTTCAACATCTCACGCATCTCTTCGTCCTTCTCGCTCTCCAGCATGGAAAGACTGTCCTCGATGGTTTCTTTGTTTTTCTTATATTCTTTATATGCTTCAACGATTGGCTGCAGGTCGCTCTGTTCCTTCATCAACTTCTGAAAATGTGCCGGATCGTCGGTTACTCCCGGTTCTCCCAGCTCATTGAGAAGCTCTTCAAAACGTACCAGCAGATCATCCAGTTTATCAAACATGTATTTCCTCCTGTTTCTGTCCAAGCACCACACGGTCAAGGCCCGGCAGATCCTTTACGATCTGAACCCCGGTAAAACCGGCTGCTTTCATCATTGTACTGACCGCCTCCCCCTGGGTGCAGCCGATCTCATATAGAAGCCATCCGCCCGGTTTCAGGTACCTTCCGGCTTCTGCGGTAATCTTTCTGTAAAAATAAAGCCCGTCTTCCATTCCGTCAAGTGCCTTCCTCGGATCATGAAGGCGAACTTCTTCCATCAGTGTTTCAATTTCTCCTGTTGCGATATAAGGCGGGTTTGAAATAAGGATATCATATTTCCCACTATCTTTTCCACCTTTTTCACAAAAATACGGTGCCGAGAACAGATCGCTTTCCACAAAGTCCGCCCGGTTCTCCACCTTTAGAATACCGGCATTCTTTTTTGCCACTTCCAGTGCTTCCGGCGAAACATCCACACCGGTCCCACAGGCATCCTGCCGTTCCAGAAGAAGACTGAGCAGGATGCAGCCGGAGCCGGTACACATATCCAAGATCTCCGGTTTTTCCACATTTCCAAGGTGTTTCAAAGCCTCTTCCACCAGAGTCTCCGTATCCTGTCTCGGGATCAGCACATTTTCGTTTACATAAAACTCATATCCCATAAAAAAAGCCTGATGAGTCAGCTGCTGTACAGGAATATGTCCTGCCCTCCTGCCGATCAGCGTAAGATACTCTGCTGCGGTCTCATCAGACACCGATTCGTCTCCATGCGCAAAATAGTATGCCCGATTCTTTCCGGTCTTAAATTCCAGAAGGAGCCAGGCATCCAGCCCGGCTTCTTCCAATCCATTATCTTTCAGTATTGTTGTACCTTTTTTCAGAAGGGACTCAAGAGTCTGCATTTTCTGTCTCCTCTGTCTCATATGGGATGTCCAGGTCAAATTCCTCTTTCAGATAGGCTCTCCAATCAAAAACAGCCTCAACTGCTTTGATGGCTACCTCTGCCATATCTGCAGTAGGCTCCTTTGTGGTGAATTTCTGCATGGCAAGACCTGGTTTACTCATAATGTCCGCAAATTTACTGTCTGTTCTTCCTGCCCACTGGATGATCTCAAAGGAAATCCCCGCAACTACCGGTACCATGAGAAGTCTTCCCAGCAGTCTCACCCAGTAAAACGGCACCGCCACAAACACAAAATGCAGCACAATACTTACCAGCATGACCAGAAACAAAAAGCTTGTTCCACAACGCTTATGAAGCCTGGAGCTCTTTAACACATTCTCTACCGTCAGAGGCAGACCGTGCTCCACACAGTTGATACATTTGTGTTCCGCACCGTGATACATAAATGTCCTCTGGATATCCTTCATTCTGGAGATCAGGAACATATATCCCATAAACAGTGCCAGTTTCACAAAAGCTTCCACTACGGTGACCAGAAATTCCGAAGCACCTGCCCCTCGGATCAGACTGGCCAGTACATACGGAAGGAACATAAAAGCAGCTACAGAAACCACCATGGAGACAGCTACCGTAATGTAAAGAAGCCACTTGAACTGCTTATCCTCTTTGGCTTTCTTTGCAGAACGCTCTGCTTCTGTAAGCTGCTCGTTCTTCCTGGCTGTTTCTTCATCTTCCTCGTCTCCTGCGATCTCCGCAGAATACATCAGGCATTTCGTACCTACCACAAGAGAATCCACAAAGCTTACCACACCGCGGATGATCGGTTTCTTCAGAAATGCATGATTTCCAAAGATACATTTATAATCCTCTACCTTCAGCTCGATCTCCTGATCCGGGCGGCGCACTGCAATAGAATATTTGTCCTTGTGACGCATCATGATGCCTTCCATGACCGCCTGTCCGCCAATATTCGATGATCTCATTCATTCTCTCCTGTGCAAATCAAAAATTTTTCAGTTAAAGAAAGGTTGAGATTTCCCAACCTCAACCTTCTCATTTCCTGTATTCGCAATAATTACTTACTCAGGCCGTATTTCTTGTTGAACTTATCGATACGTCCACGAGCCTGTGAAGCCTTCTGCTGTCCTGTGTAGAACGGATGGCATTTGGAACAGATCTCAACATGGATGTCCTCTTTAGTAGAACCTGTTACGAAAGTATTTCCGCAGTTGCAGGTTACAGTTGCCTGATAGTAGTTCGGATGGATTCCTTCTCTCATGATTTTCACCTCTCTATATATTTTAATATTATTCGTATTCAATTGACGAATTCCATTTTAAACAGCTTGCTAAGTATAACATAGCTTTCCCTAAAATGCAAGGACTTTATAAAAATTTCTGTTTCTTTACAGTCTGTACCAGTTCTGCATTGTTCCTGGTTCTGGCAAAGGTATTCAGGATCTGTTCTACTGCCTCATCTGCTTTCATTCCGTTGAGAGCTTTCCGCATAATATAAACCGCTTCCTGTTCATCCTTGCTGAGAAGCAGATCCTCTCTTCTGGTTCCGGATTTCTGGATGTCAATGGCCGGGAATACACGTTTCTCCTGTAATTTACGATCCAGGACAAGCTCCATATTACCGGTTCCCTTGAACTCTTCATAAATAACATCATCCATCTTGCTTCCGGTATCCACAAGTGCGGTTGCCAGAATCGTCAGGCTTCCGCCCTCGCGCATATTACGGGCTGCGCCAAAAAATCTCTTGGGCATATGGAGAGCCGCCGGGTCAAGACCACCGGATAAGGTTCTTCCGCTTGGCGGGATGATCAGATTATAGGCTCTGGCAAGCCGTGTGATCGAATCCAGAAGAATGATCACATCCTGTTTATGCTCTACAAGACGGCGCGCACGCTCCACAACCATCTCGGAAACTCTCTTATGATGTTCCGGAAGCTCATCAAAGGTAGAATAGATCACTTCCACATTCGGTCCCTGAATCGCCTCTCTGATATCGGTAACCTCCTCAGGGCGCTCATCGATCAGAAGAATGATCAGATGCATATCTCTGTTATTCCTGAGTATAGATTTGGCAACATCTTTCAGAAGGGTTGTCTTACCTGCCTTTGGCGGAGATACGATCATTCCTCGCTGGCCCTTTCCGATAGGACTGATCAGATCCACGATACGCATGGCCGTTGTGCCGCCTGCACGTTCCATGACAAGTCTCTCATTCGGAAAGATTGGTGTCATATCTTCAAAATTATATCGTCTCTGTCCCTCACTCGGATGGAAACCGTTAATGGAAGATACGTAAAGAAGGGCGCTGAACTTCTCTCCCTGAGTCTTAATGCGGATATTTCCCTGGATGATATCACCGGTCTTTAAATTAAAACGTCGGATCTGGGAAGGAGACACATAAATGTCATTCTCACCCGGCATATAATTCTCGCATCGGATAAAGCCATATCCATCCGGAAGAACCTCAAGGATCCCGTTAGCCTTTTCACCACTGTCCAGCTGGGTAGATTCTGACGGGACATTCCCGTTCTCCCTTACAGATTCCCGGTTATATTCACGGTTATATTCACGATTGTACTCTCTGCGGATATTTGTGTTTCTGTGTTCCTGCTCATTCTTATCACTACGATATTCCTTCCGCTGCTCCTGAAGACCTTCCCCTGCCGGACGGGTACGATATTCTGTTTTTTCCGAATCATAGCTTTTTTCTTTTGCAGTATTTTCTGCCGGTGTACTTTTGTGTACTTCTTCAGAATTTCCTCTGTCGGACTCTTTGGCGTCCTCCTCCAGCATCCGCTCGATCAGTGCCGGTTTTCTCAGAGTAGAAATCCCCTTCATCCCTCTCGCCTTTGCCAGATCCTTCAGCACCGCCAGAGACAATGATTCATACTTTTCTCTCATATTAAATCCTCTATTCTTAAATCTGATAAATTATATATTTGTTGTTTATGGAATCAGATACAACCTGACATGGCTGCACTTTTTTGAATGAAAGCATGTTTTCAGCTTATGTTTCATTATACACACCTTATAGAGTCTATTGCAAGAAATATTTATCGACATTTTTTTTATACTTTTCTCACAAAAAAGAAAAAAATCTGCCCGGGAGATATCTCCCGGACAGATCCAACGTTTCTGTATGCTTCTTCTTTAGCTCCAGAACGGTCCGTATATATCCATGACTCTCTGGACACGTTCATCGGTAATTTTATTCAGAGCCTCCACGATCGCTGCATACGTCTTTGGTCTCTGTCTCTTAAGTGTTGACGGGCTTGTTACATACTCAAGCACTGATTCTGCAAAATATTCTGAACTGTTCTGCGTTGCATAGCTTCTGTTGATACCTGTAAATTTGGATTTTTCGCTGTTATAAACTGCAACAAAAGCACTTGTTCTGTCTACGTTTCCCGCAACAAAAGCAAGGAAATGTCCCAGTTCATGGTAGACTGTCTCATTCTCAAAACGAAGGATGATGCTTCTTGAATGTGCGTTAAAGCAGCCTCCGTAGTTAACAGACGGATCAACCGTTACAGTAAATCCAAGCTTCTTGTAGGCATTGAGCACCCTGCTGTCCATCTTCGGTGCAATGGAAGCAATATTGCTTACTGAATATTTGCTGTCCATGCTGATGTTTTCTACTTCTTTTGTGGAAGCTGCATTCACTTTGCCGGCAGTACCTGCAGCTGCCCTGACTGTTGTGGTCGTCTGAATGGTTGTAGTCACTTTCCGTGTCTGAACGGCTGTTTTTGATTTCTTTGTGTATTTCTGTGTTGTTGCAGTCTTAACTGTCTTTAATGTTTTTACGGTTGTATTTCTGTTTGTTTTCTTTGTGGTCGTACTCTTCTTATTGGTAGTCGGAAGCCTCTTGGTATAAGTCTTGGTTGCCGCTTTTTTAAGCTTAACTTTTTTTCTGGTTGTCTTGGTATTTGAAGTCGTTTTGGTAGTCACCTTCGGTTTTGAAGCAAGTGGAGTGTCATCCTCTGTGATGGTAGTTTCCATTACCGGATCTGTAAAATCCGGAAACTCCGGAACCTGTGACGACTGCCAGACATTAAAGCCACCTGCCAGTACAATAACAGCTGCGAGACATCCTGCCAAAGCTTTTTTCCTGCCTGTAAAAATTTTACGAATATCTGTTCTTTTCATATCATTCACACCTTTCTGAAAGCCGACGTTTCAGTTTCCACCCCAAACCGGATTTTAAGCATCAAAAAAACCGCTTATTCTAACAAAATAAACGGCCGCATCAAAACACATATCCTTGTTCATAGATGTTATCTGAATACGTCATTAAATCGGAATTTAATGCGGCAACCGGCTGTCATAGTCATCCTTCGGACCTTAGACCCATGGCTTTGCGTCCCTGTCTTTCAACAGGTTTGCCCTTATATGTATAGTATATGTTTTTTTCCCTGAAATGTCAACATTTTCCCCTGCATTTTGAGCTCTGCTCCTGTCTTTTTTTCACGGAATCTGCTATACTGTTCAAAAAGAAAGCAAGATATAACAGGAGAACGGAAACTATGTCAAAATTTTTACCAGTCCGTCTCTTTTCTGTATGGCTGCTTTTCGGAATCCTGCTGGCAGGCTGCGGAAATTCTCCTTCCTCCGATGAAGAACCTCCGGTATATTCTCCGGCCAGAGTCCTCACTCCGGAGGCCCCCGGCAAAAAAACACTGGGCAGCTCCCCTCTGATCCTGGATATTTCCAATCAGGATCAGGGATATCTGACTGCAGAATCCGATTCCGATGATTCCCGCATGAACATTCAGCTTACCGCTCCCTCCGGTGTGGTCTATTCCTATTTTCTGGAACCAGATGAACAGGCGGTACTTCCTTTTTCCGAAGGCTCCGGTGAGTATCTCATCACCTGCTATCAGCAGGTAGATGGAAACCAGTATGCCGCCCTTTACACGGAAACGCTCACAGTAAAGCTTCAGAATGAATTTCTTCCGTTTCTGTATCCGAACCAGTACGTGAACTTTTCTTCCAAAAGTGAAGCCTGCAAACTGGCAGCCTCTCTTGTCAAAGAGGACATGACCGACATCGACATCCTGAAAACCTTCTATACATATGTTACCAGTCATATTTCCTACGATTATGACAAAGCCGATTCTGTCGAAGCCGGTTATCTTCCTGATGTAGATGATACTTTAAACACTGGCACAGGGATCTGTTTCGATTACGCCGCACTGACTACTGCAATGCTCCGCAGCCAGGACATTCCCTGCAAGCTTCAGATCGGCTATTCCGGTGATGTGAAGCATGCATGGATCGATGTTTATATCCGTGGCAGAGGCTGGGTGACAAAGGCAGTATCTTTTGACGGAGACACCTGGAAGCTGATGGATCCCACCTTTGACGCCAACAGTGATGGTGATGAAGCGATCCAGGAATATATCGGTGATGAAAGCAATTATACGGTACAGTTCACGCGCTGACCCACTAAAGGAGACATTATTATGAAAAACAAACTGACAGCCCGGGAATTATCCAGTTTCTGCGGGCAGATGGGAATGCTTCTGCATTCCGGCATATCCACAGCTGAAGGACTTCACATCCTCTGTGACGAGAGCAAGACCGATGCAGACCGGCAGATCCTCACACCCCTGATCCGTTCCGTGGAAGAAAACGGTTCTCTTTCCCGGGCTCTTGACGAATCCGGGGTCTTTCCCTCATCCATGACCGCCTATGTCCGGACCGGCGAGGAAACCGGCTGCCTGGATGAGATCATGGAAAGTCTCAGTTCCCACTATGAACAGGAGGAAGAAATCTCCGGACAGATACGGTCTGCCGTCACTTATCCGCTGCTCATGCTTGGCATGATGGCTGTTGTGATCCTGGTCCTTCTGATAAAAGTCCTGCCGGTATTTCAACAGGTATTTAACCAGATGGGAATGGAAATGAACGGGATTTCCCGGGGACTTCTGAATGCAGGCAACGTGATCAGCCGGTATTCTTCTGTTTTTCTGATCCTCGCCGCAGTCCTCATTGGCTGCATCCTGTTTTTCAGTCTTACGGAAAAAGGCCACAGCCAGCTGCGAAAAATGGCCATCCATCTCCCGTTTTTCCGTGAGATCCCGGTTGCCATGGATTACAGTCGTCTGACCCAGGGCCTTTCCCTGGGACTTCGGAGCGGACTTTCCCCGGAAACCAGCCTGGAGCTTACAAAGGATCTGATCTCACAGCCGGTGATACTCGAAAGACTCCGGAAGGCTTCCTCTATCCTGGATAGCGGAGAAACCTTTTCCAGGGCTCTTACAGAATCCGGTCTGTTCGGCGGCATGGAAGGCCGTCTCATCACGATATCCTTCTATTCCGGTTCCAGTGACGAAACCTTCCGCAGGCTTTCCCGGCAGTACACCGAAAGATCCATAGATCTGATTTCTCAGGCAGTCTCTATTGTGGAGCCTACCATCGTGATCCTGCTGTCTCTTCTTGTGGGGCTGGTCCTTTTATCCGTCATGATGCCGCTTCTGGGGATCCTCTCAGATTTTGCAATGTAAGGTGGTGACCGTATGAAACTTTTTGAAAGCCGCAGAACAAAATTTCTCAGAACATTTTTTCTTCTCTTTCCGGCGCTGCTTCTGGTTTTATCCTGCACCTTGTTTGTGGCAGGTGTCAGCAGCACCTCCGACCAGGCTGTGCAAAAAGAACAGAACGCTCTGGAGCAGGCGCTAAAAAACGGCGCTATCCGCACCTATGCCCTCACAGGTACATACCCAGAAAGCCTGTCCCAGCTTCTCTCGGATTATCATATCACTTATGACAAAACCAAATTCGTAGTAGAATATGTTCCTAACGGTTCCAATCTCCTGCCGTCTATCAGTGTAATTGCTCTGTCCGGCAGTGCGAAAGGAGGGAATGCCTCATGAATCACCGGAAGAACACCGGACATTCCGTTTCTTCTCTTTTTTCGCTTCTTCTTTTCGGTGTTTTTGTTCTGTTCCTTATACTGATGCTGCTATTTTCCGCCCGGATTTACCAGCAGACTGTGAAACAGACTGACTCCGATTCCGAGCTTGGGACTGCAGCAACTTATCTGACTACCAAATTCCGGCAGCACGACCGCGGCGATGAGATTTTTTCCGGTTCCCTGGATGATATTCCGGCTCTTTGTTTCCGGGACGATATCAAAGGAAAAGAATATATCACGTATATTTACCTGAAAAATGACAGTCTGATGGAGCTTTTCACTGCAAAAGGCTCTCAGGCCAGCTCTGATGCAGGGACCGTCATCTCACAGCTTTCCGATTTCCGGTTTTCGGAAATGGAAAATGGTTTTTACCACTTTTCCCTGGAAAGTACCACAGGGATCCGCTCGGAATTCCTGCTTCATCGCACTGCCCAAAAGGAGGCATCATGAAAAAATCAAGACATAATTCCGGTACCAGCCTTTTTCTGATGGAAATGATCCTTGCCCTTTTGTTTCTGTCACTTTCCTCAGCTGCCTGCATCCAGATCTTCGCGGCAGCACGGAAAAGCCGGCTCCAGGCAGAACAGTGGAACCAGATCCAGGCTCTCACAACCTCCGTGGGCGAGGTACTGGAAGGCACTGACGGAACCGATGAACAAATCCTCTCTCTGCTTCCGGGGGGCATCAAAAAGGACACCAGCCTGATCTGGTATTATAACCGTAACTGGCAGAGCTGCTCTTCCGGAGAAGCCGCCTGTGAAATGATCCTGGAAACAGATATTTCTTCTTCAGAAAAATCCGGCGAGCTTTCTTTCCGGCAGCTTTCCAACGGCAGTGAGCTTTACCGGATCACCCTGCGTTTTCCTGTTGATGATTACAGAAGGGAGGCTGTACATTGAAACAGAAGCATACGTTTTTTGTAACTGTCGGCATTCCTTCCCTGTTTCTTATCTTCTCTGTACTGTGTCTCTGTGTACTTGCTCTGCTTACTCTTGGAAGCTCCAGATCCAGTCTTAACACAGCCAGACATTCTATGGAACAGACCGAAAATTATTACACCGGCTGCGCAGATGCCACGGAAACCGTTTCAGAAATCCGTGATGATCTGGAGCAATACAGGGAAAAAGCTTCCGATGAGACCGGATATTTTTCCATGGTACAAAAGCTTGCGGACACAAGGGACGATCTCAGCTGGGATCCCCACAGCCACACCCTTTCCCTCTCCGTTGGAATTTCCGAGACACAACAGCTTTCTGTAGTGCTTGAGATTTTTTACCCGCATAAAAAAAGCTCTTCTGCTTATCAGATCCTGCAATGGAACACAGAGCTTACCGGATCCTGGCAACCTGACAACCACCAGAATGTATTTAAAGGAGAATAAACCTATGGATACCTCTATTCCTGAATTTTTGACAGAAGCTGCCAACCGGCGTGTCTCTGATATCTTTATCATCGCCGGCCGCCCCCTGGCAGAAAAAATCGACGGTCATCTTTTGGACCGTGGTGACAGGCTGATGCCTGATCAGACAGAAAATTTACTCCGCACCATTTACGGACTTGCGGAAAACCGCGATATATCCCGTCTTATGGAAACCGGTGATGATGACTTTTCTTTTTCTATTCCCGGTGTTTCCAGATTTCGTGTCAATGCCTACAAGCAGCGTGGTTCCCTGGCTGCCGTGATCCGCGTGATCGCCTTCCGGCTGCCGGATCCTGCAGAACTTTCCATTCCCGATGATGTGATGAACATCTCCGAATATACCCGTGGCATGGTCCTTGTTACCGGTTCTGCCGGAAGCGGCAAATCCACCACCATGGCCTGTCTGATCGACCGGATCAACCATACCCGGGAAGGCCACATCATCACTCTGGAGGATCCTCTGGAATATCTCCACCGCCATGATCGCTGTATCGTCAGCCAGCGCGAGATCTGTACCGACACCGAAAGCTATCTGACTTCTCTTCGTGCCACACTACGCCAGAGCCCGGATGTGATCCTTCTTGGAGAGATGCGTGATCATGAAACCATCCAGACTGCCATGACCGCTGCGGAAACCGGTCATCTTGTCCTTTCCAGCCTGCATACTCTGGGAGCAGCCAACACCATTGAACGCATCATGGACGTGTTTGAGCCATCCCAGCAGCATCAGATCGCCCTCCAGCTTTCCATGGTCCTTCAGGCTGTGATCTCCCAGCAGCTGATCCCGGATGTGGACGGACGCAACATTCCTGTTTTCGAGATCATGCGCCTGACTCCTGCCATCCGCAATATGATCCGCGACAATAAAGTACACCAGATCGAAGGCGTGATCTCCACATCCGGTCAGGAGCAGATGCGTTCTATGGACCAGAGCCTTCTGGAATTATATAAAAAAGGCCGTATCACCAGGGATACAGCTCTGAAATACGCTTTAAACGCTGACATGCTGAAGCGCAGACTTATGTAAGGATCTTCTTTGTATACATCTGCCTGATATGTAAAAGCACATAAAAAAATCCCTTACCAATATCTGATATGTTTCCAGAATACAGAACACATATCATTTTACAGATCCGGTAAGGGATTTCTTTATTTTCAATCCGATTTCGATCAGAAAGACATTCCTTCTCTGCGGTCGGTCAATGCACTACATTTCCTACAATTCCATAAGAAACAATATACATAATGGCACTTGCCATAAAAAGTCCGCACAGGATCGCAATGGAGGATTTTTTGATATCCACCTCAAGAAGAGAGGCGATCAGTGCACCTGTCCAGGCTCCTGTGCCCGGAAGAGGGATTCCCACAAACAGCAAAAGTCCAAGAAATTCATACCTCTTGATCTGGTCACTCTTTCCCATAGCTCTATTTTCCAGCTTTGTGATCAGACCTCTGAACGTCTTTGTTTTTTTCATCCATTTAAAAATCTGCCGGATAAAAAGCAGGATAAACGGAATCGGAACAATATTTCCCACGATACAGATCGGCAGTGCCTTCGCAGCCGATATCTTCAGCAGAGAGGCTGCCAGAATACCGCCTCGAAGCTCCAGTATCGGGATCATAGAAATGATGAACACAGCGCCCTCGGGAGAGATAAACTGTGCAAGGTGGTGTGAAAACCATTGTACCAGTACTTCCATAATACCTCCTTAACTGTTATTTCTGCAGATATTCCGTCAGGAATTCCACCAGTTTTTTCATCTCCTCATCGGTACCGATGGTGATACGGAGATGATTGTCGATCCTGTCCTTCGGGAAATATCTTACATAGATATGTTTCTCCCGCAGTGCTATGAAAAGCTCTTTGGCCGGACAGCTCTCATGTGTGGCAAAGATAAAGTTGGATCTGGAATCCTGGAAGGAAAATCCAAGCTTCCTGAGCTCTGCCTTTGTCCACTCTCTTGTTGTAATGATCTTATGGCAGCATTCCTCAAAATATGCCTTATCCTCCATAGATGCCACACCAGCTGCGATAGTAGCACGATCCATGGTATAGGAATTAAAGGAATATTTCACATCATTGAGATATTTGATCAGCTCCGGATTTCCGAAGGCATATCCAATACGCATTCCTGCCAGGGATCTGGACTTGGAGAAGGTCTGCACAACAAGCAGATTATCATATTTTTCGATCAACGGCAGTGCGGATGCTGCTCCGAAATCCACGTACGCCTCATCTACGATCACGATACTCTCCGGATTCTTTGCTACGATCTCCTCGATCTCGGAAAGAGGCATTTCCACGCCGGTCGGTGCATTGGGGTTAGGGAATACGATTCCGCCGTTTTCACGGAAATAATCTTCTTTACGGATATGGAACTCCTCATCTAATACCGGGCGCTCATATGGGATCCTTAAAAGATCTGCCCATACATCATAGAAGGAATAGGTGATATCCGGGAACAGAATCGGCTTCTCTGAATTAAAAAATGTGAGAAAACACATAGCCAGTACGTCATCGGAACCAACGCCTGTAAATACCTGATCATCCTTCAGTCCGTAGAACGCGGCAATACTGTGTACCAGGTCTCCTGCTGTCGGATCCGGATAAAGTCTCAGGGTATCGGCATCAAGGGCCTTCAGCGCCTTCTCAACACCCGGAGCCGGTGAATATGGATTCTCGTTTGTATTCAGTTTGATCATGTCGCTCTCATTTGGCTGCTCGCCAGGAGTATACGGCACTACTTTTCGTATATTAGCTTCCCATGGTTTCATGCTGTGCTTAACCTCCTATCATATTCTTTTGCTATTGTACTCACTGAGAGGACATTTGTCAAAGGGTAATACCACCTGCCGGGAAACAAAAAGACACCCGTACCGGGTTACAGAGTACGGGTGTCTGATATATTCTTCTTAATGAAGGGCTGTTTTGGTTCGTGTCAGGCGCTTAAGATCAGATACGTGCTACGCCTGTTGCTTTTGCTGCCTCTGCTACTGCTTTTGCGACAGCCGGTCCGACTCTCTTGTCGAATGCCTTCGGAATGATATACTCCGGAGAAAGCTCCTCATCTGTGATCAGATCTGCAAGAGCCTTGGAAGCTGCGATCTTCATCTCATCGTTGATATCACTTGCTCTTACATCAAATGCACCACGGAAGATTCCAGGGAATGCAAGAACGTTGTTGATCTGGTTCGGGAAATCACTTCTTCCTGTGGAGATAACCTTTGCTCCGCCTGCTTTTGCGTCATCCGGGAAGATCTCCGGTATCGGGTTTGCGCATGCGAAGATGATGGCATCTTTGTTCATGGTCTTAACCATCTCTGTTGTAACTGCTCCAGGAGCGGAAACACCGATAAATACATCCGCGCCAACCAGCATCTCTGCAAGAGATCCCTGTTTCTTCTGAAGGTTTGTGAGCTTGCTCATCTCTTCCTTAACCGGGTTCATTCCTTCTGTACGTCCCTCATAGATGGCACCCTTTCTATCGCAGAGTGTAACATCCTTGAAGCCTGCTTTCAGAAGAAGTCTGCAGATAGAGATAGCAGCTGCACCTGCACCGTTCATAACGATACGAACATCCTCTTTCTTCTTTCCGACAACCTTCAGAGCGTTTGTCAGGCCTGCAAGTGTGATAACTGCAGTTCCGTGCTGATCATCGTGGAAGATCGGAATATCACATTTCTCTTTCAGCTTCTTCTCGATCTCAAAGCATCTCGGAGCGGAGATATCCTCAAGGTTAACACCACCGAAGGATCCGGAGATCATGTAAATAGTATTTACGATCTCGTCTACATCATGGCTCTTAATGCAAAGCGGGAATGCGTCTACATCGCCGAATGCCTTGAACAGTACACATTTACCTTCCATTACAGGCATACCTGCTTCCGGTCCGATGTCACCAAGACCAAGAACTGCGGAACCGTCTGTTACAACAAGACACATATTCCATCTTCTTGTAAGCTCGTAAGATTTATTGATATCTTTCTGGATCTCAAGGCAAGGCTGAGCTACACCTGGTGTATATGCAAGAGAAAGGTCGTCTTTATTCTCAACCGGCACTCTTGTAACAACCTCGATCTTACCTTTCCAATCTCCGTGCAGTCTTAATGACTCTTTTGCATAATCCATTTTCTTTTCCTCCTTGGATAATTATGATATATTTCATTTCAAAAGGATTACCTGAATTAATAATTACCATCGAAGAATTTACTGTCCTTCGGAAGCTCATAGCCTTCAAAATAAGAACCAAAATCAAGCTTCAGATAACTGCAGAGATCAGCAAGCTCTACCATGGTATTGTCGTTGACCGGAATGCCATTCTCTTTTCTGTCTTTTTCAGCAGCTACCTCTTTCTCGCCGTGTGTATAGATCCTGTCCTGACCGTCTGCCTTCGGACTCTCCCGAAGTGCCTCAAGGTATTCTGAAAAATGCTTGCGGATCGCATCCGGATCTCCGAATGCCGCCGGGTTGATCGCCATAAATCCATGGCAGATACCGGTCTTATCCGGGAACGTACAGCACTTGTCGGAGGTAACGCCCATGGAAAGAATAGAGCTGAACAGCTCACAGAGCATTCCATAACCATATCCCTTATGGCTTCCGCTGACTTCCTCGTTTCCGCCGAGAGGCATGATTCCGCCGCCTTTCTTGGCTACGATGTTTGCAAGTACATCCGGTGCATTATTGCTGGCATGACCGTTTTTGTCAAGTGCCCAGCCATCTGGAAGAGGCTTGCCCATCTTATTATACATTTCCAGTTTACCTCTGGTTACAACTGTTGTCGAACAGTCAAAGAAAAACGGGTACGGGTCTGCAGGCATAGCAACTGCGATCGGGTTGGAACCCAGCATAGCCTTTCTTCCGAAGGTCGGTACCATGATCGCCTCGGAGTTGGTACATGCCATTCCAAGAAGTCCTTCATGGCAGGCCATGTTCGCATAATATCCTGCAATACCGAAATGGTTGGAATTTCGTACACTTACGATTCCCACACCAGTTGTCTTCGCCTTCTCAATTGCCTTTTCCATGGCAAAATGGCTGATCAGCTGGCCCATTCCATTATGTCCGTCTATCACAGCAGAAATCGGTGTCTCAAAAACAACTTCCGGTTTCGCCTGGGGATGAATAGTCCCCTTCTCGATTCCTTTATGGTAACGAACCATTCTCTGCATTCCGTGGCTCTCGATCCCATACAGATCAGCAGTCAGAAGAACATCTTTAATGATGCTTCCTTCTTCCTCAGAAAAGCCAAATGCTTTAAAAACATCTCCGCAGAAATGGTTCAGTGTGTCATAACTCCATTTTACATATCCCATAATCGCAAGTCCTTTCTCCTGATATGTCCGGCAGGTTACTGCCCACGCTGTGACCCGCAGCATACTTTATATAATACTGCAGGGGTACAGTAACCTTCATCCTGTGCTGTCTCGTCTTACGCTGTCCTGCCTCATGCTGCCTCAACTTGTGCTGTCTCATCCTACGTTGTCTTGTCTCATGTTGTCTCGTCTCAAGCTGTCTCGTCTTATGTTGTCTCGTCTCATGAAGCCTTCGGGATGCTGCCATAATATCAAACTTTTTGGTATTACCAATACATCCCCTATTATAGCACGCGGTCTTACCAAAATCAATAGTGGTCTTACCAGATTAACGGGATTTTTACTGAAATTTTATTTATTTTTTTCAAGTGGATCAGCGATGAAATACAAGGCTGTTCTCACCCTGCTGCTGTGCGATCTCCATTATATATTTCTCAATGGTTTCCATATGTTCGCGCATCAGCCTCTCCGCCTGGTTCCGGTCTCCGGAAATAATGGCTTCCACCAGTCTTCTGTGCTGGTCATCCACCTCAAGAGCGGAATTATGTTTCTGCATAATATAAGCTCGGGTACCGGAAATGATCTCCTCTGTCAGCTGCGCTGCCGCATCCAGAACATTATAGATCATAGGATTCCCTGCGATCCTGCCGATCTTCGTATGAAGCTTCTTATCAAGACCTGCACGAGCTTTCTCGTCCTCTGAGCTCTCCAGCTGTGCCAGGATGGAACGCAGATCTAATGCATCCTTCTCTGTACACTTCCCGGCTGCAAGAAGCGCAGCCTCCTGCTCCAGCGCAGAACGAAGTTCCTGCACCTGCTGTACATGGCTGTTATTCAGCTGAAAAAGAAGGGCCAGTGGTGCAGAAAGCCACTGATCCATATTCTCGGTAATATAGTTGGCTCCGCCGCGGACCGTTGTGACAATTCCCATCAGCTCCAGTGCCCGCAGGACTTCACGGACAGCAGGTCTGGAAACTCCCAGTGATTCTGCCATAACACGTTCCGCAGGTAAAGTGTCCCCCGGCTTCAGTTCTCCCCGCCGGATATTTTCTATGATCTGCACTAATATTCCGTCAAATGCTCGTTCTTCTGTAATCTTTGTAAACATGTCGTCCGTTTCGGCCGCCTTCCTTTATTATTGTGTTGCCTTCCTTTACATAAAAATTCCGGAATATAGACAAGTGGATATTCACCATTCTCAGTCATCATGCAGTTCTGCACCATATAATCGCTCTGCAGCTATTCAGCCAGTCTGTGCATTTTGACTATTTGCCCTCTCTATTTTCCGGACTTTTATAGTAAATATTATACGATAATTCCCCAATTTAATCAATAGTAAATAATAAATTGGTAAGACATATTACATTATTCCATTATTGAGAATGTTTTCCACTTCCTCCATCTGACCCAGAATCATTTTCTGGCGGTCGTCAAAAAGAAGACCTTTATTATGCCTGTAATACTGGTCGGAACCGTTCTCCCGAATGAACCAGAGACTATAGTAGTTGGCATTCAGTTCCGTGATAAATGCCACCATTTCCTGACTGTCCCCAAAGGCAGCTTCCATAAAGTCGAAAACGTTCTGAAGAGTAAAGGATATTTCGTCGGTTCGGTTTTCGTAGGCTTCGGTTTCGGATTCAAAGAGGGCTTTCACAAACTCATAGTTCCTGTTTGACGATAAAACTTCCGATTCTGCTGCAGCACTTCTGCCTCCTGCCGGCTCTGAACCTGATCCGGTTTTATCTGATCCGGTTGATTCCGAAGCTGATTTCAATCCGGACGCATTTTCAAAGAATGACACAACACGTTTCTGTATACGCTCCTGCTGTTTTGTAAGAAGCTCACTCTTTTTGTCCTTTTCAAGATCCGCCTCTGCTTTTTCCATGAGATTTTTTGCTGTGAGGATGTCCTGATCTTCTCTGAAGTACACCATATAATCATACAGTTTCGTGAGATAGGCATCGGTAAGATAGCATTCTGTAAAAAGCTCGCTGAGCTTTCCATTGAGAAGGCTTACAATGCTCAGATGCTCATCCAGAGAGGCCGTGCGGATCTTACCCAGGGTAATGGAATCCCACTTTCCTTTCAGGATGTCCTCCACTTTATAATCCGTTCTGTACTTATAATAAAGAGCCAGATAGCTGGCGAAATCCTTCGCGATCATCCTGTGCTGGATGTACTGGCTGACCACCTCACGGTCTACGGTTTTTCCAAGGATCTCATAAACCTGGATCAGACGTGAAAGATCCTCCCAGCCTCTGGCTGTGGCAAAGATCTTTCCGTCTACGGTATTCTCCACCCTGTAGAAATTTTTTCTGCGAAGCTCCAGATAGGAGATCACCGCCGGATGAATTCCCTGCTGGTAGGCGTATTCCTTCCATACATCAAAGTCTGCCTCCACATCAATCTTCTTGATACGGTCCAGAGTGACCACATCGAATTCCCGGACGGATTTGTTATATTCCGGCGGGTTGCCTGCTGTGACGATTACCCAGCCTTCCGGCACCTTCTGGTTTCCGAAGGTTTTTCCCTGAAGGAACTGCAGCATCATCGGTGCCAGTGTTTCAGATACGCAGTTGATCTCATCAATGAACAGGATGCCTTCTTTCAGACCTGTTTTTTCCATTTTGTCGTAAACGGATGAAATGATCTCACTCATGGTATATTCCGTGACAGAAAATTCTTCCTCACCGTAATTCTTTTTTACAATGAAAGGAAGTCCCACGGCACTCTGTCTGGTGTGGTGGGTAATAGTATAAGAAACAAGGGCAATCCCGCATTCCCTTGCGATCTGCTCCATAACCTGTGTCTTTCCGATTCCCGGAGGGCCCATAAGAAGGATCGGTCTCTGACGGATTGCCGGGATCCGGTACTCACCGAATTCATCCTTTGAAAGATATGCTTCTATGGAATCTCTGATCTCCTGCTTTGCTCGTTTTATGTTCATGGTTTTTCTTCTCCTTGTAATTCATCCTCCGTGATCACCAGCTTCATGGCCCAGGCCGGGATATCCACATCCTCCGGCTCCTGCTCCATAAATGCAAATGCAGTCCGGTATGGCGGCATCTTTGCCGGAAAAATGCCGTAACCGTCTGTAAAATACACCAGGCCTTTCAGATTTTCAAACTCTCGTTTCTCCATCAGCTCTTCCACATAAGCAAAAGCCGGGCGAAAATCTGTGCCCCCATCGCCGTAAAGCTCCAGACTATCCATGTAATCCTGCAGTTCTTCTCTGCCGGTGATTTTCACATCTGAATGCACCTTCTCGTCACACTGGATAATGTGTATATTTACCTTTTGGAAAAAATTCCCGCTGTCACTTAAGATTCCGTAAGTTTCCTCCAGAAATCTCCGCACCAGTTCCCCAGAACAGGACATGGAGGTATCGATCACGATGACAAATTCCGAAACTTTTTTCACTTCTCTGGTTTCCAGGGGTTCAATCAGCGGCATATTCCCATAAAGAGAAAGCCCATAGGTATAAAAATTATGATCAAAGCTATCCGGATCTACCGTCAGCTCTTCCCGGAATACCGCAAACTTCCGCAGAAAATCCCGGTAATCATACCGTTCTCTGTTCTCTATTTTCAGCTGATCCAGAAAATCTCCGTCCTGTTCTCCTGCCTCCCTGGAAAAAGTCTCCAGGTCTGTTTCGATCCCTTCGCTGATATCTCCCCATTTTTTGCTCATCAGGGGATTGGGTTTCTGATTCGGCTGCTGGTTGACCCAGTATTTGTGATCATCCACATAGAACTCTTCTTCCAGCTGCAGCAGTTCTTTTTCCTTCAGGAACTGTTCTTTCAAGATCTTGTATATCCGCTCCGCATTCAACGTCTTCTTTTCCTTTTCCAGAAGACGGTAGGTCTCCCTCCGGAGAAGACTTCTGGAATATCGTACTGAGCGGTGATAAATACCGTCGATCATATGCTCCACCGCAATGTCACAGCTTAAATTCCATAGGCGCTTGTCTGCCCCTGGCTTTCCGAAATGTCGGAAAATACAGTGGAACACCATGTGAAGATATCCCCGGTTCACAAGTATCCGGTTCTCCCTATAAAGCCCGCCAAGCTGCGCCGGATGGAAGTATATCACAGCCCCGTCTGTTCCAAATGGACTGACGGAGCCATCCATCCGATAAACAAAGCTGCTCAGCGCCACATCCAGAAAGCGCATGCCCAGATACAGCTCGTCTCTTGCCGCCCGCAGGATGCTGCTGCCGATGTCCTGGAGACGCTGGGCTGCTTCCTGGGAATTGGATCCCTGACCGGATAGATAGTTATTTTTGTTATTTTCGGTTATTTCTATTTCACTCAGAATTCTCACCCCCTCTGATCTGCTGTCACAATTCTGTCTTCATTATAGTTCTCTCAGAAACTACTATAATTGCCATTACTACTTCATAATATCGTAATCTATCTACATGCAACTTATTTTTCACATACTCACATATGTTATAAAGTTAGTGCAGTCACTCCGCAGTTATCAGTGGGCACTTCCAACTTACAACTGAAATTTTTGTTTCCTTCTCACCGGTCGAACTGAATCTTCTGTCTCCCCGGCCACCTTCTGTTCTTCCTCCAGCATCCGGCTGCGCTCATTCATCAAAAACGCGGAAATCTCCATATCCTTCTTTCCGGAAGCCACATCAATACTGTGTTCCAGGCCCTCTCTGTTCCAGAGTTTTTCCCGGGAAAGCAGTTCCAGACCATTTAAGTTTCCGCTCTCTACCAGATATTCCCCGATATCCTTAAGATTTTCCCGGATGTAATCCTCATACTGCTTCTTCGCCTTTTCACTGAGCTGCCACGGATAACGAAGTCGTCCGAAGCTCATATCCACCAGAACCTCCAGCTTATCCATCACCACTGCCATATCAAACAGGCTGTCATACTCCGCGAAATCCAGTTCTTTATTATAGAAGCATTGCCGGTAATTGGTCCCGGAGCCATGATACTCCGTAAACAAAATTCTCGCAGGCGTATTCTCCACCGCCTCATCATAATGCTCCGGAAAAACCATATGCGCACGTTTTCCACCTGCCTCGCCATTTTCGTACAGAAAATCCACATCGATCTTCTGCCATAACTCCCCAAGAATCTCCTTCGCACAGGATTTGATTCCCTTTTTCTGATGGATCACAAGCTCCTTCAGCCCGCTGCATCCCGTAAATGCCCCGGTTCCCACCTGCATCAGCGTATCCGAAAACTCCAGCCGCTCCAGTTTTTTGCATCCATAAAAAATATATCTTCCGATTTCCTTCAGCGTATCCGGGAAAACGATCTCCTGCACTTCTTCGCCGGCAAGAAGCCTCTCTTCTCCAAACGAAAATGCATCTTCATTCTCCCAGACTTCCGCCTCTTCCTCACCATCCTTGTGTGCCGAAAACGCATACGGCGCCGCACTGACTACCGGAAGACCATTGATCTCTTCCGGAAGCACGATCCGGTCATCGGTACCGTAACAACGGATGATTTCTATTGTATTATTTTTGATTCTGTAATGTATTTTCATAATTCTCCATTATACGTGAACGGATATCCGAAATCCATTTCCCGTTTTCATTCTTCAGGAATCATCTCATCTACTGCTGATCCTGATCTTCTATAGCACGTCTGCATTTCATTGTAGTCTCATTATCCATTTCATGCAAGAAATTTTCCCATGTCCCTATAGCACTCCTCTAAAATAATGCATCTTAATCCAGCCCATCAGAATGTGAAATCCTGCGTCAGATATCTTTGCCGTGCGTAAATTCTTTCTGATACATAAAACAGCCCGTCAGACATACGATGATCTTTAATTCATCTGATATCTGACAGGCTGTATGCAACACAAAATAAACATCTGCATTATACTCTGTTTCACACCCATGAGCACAACTTTATTTACTTCTTATAAGTACTGGCTGAACTCCACTTTCTCCTTATTCGGTCCTTCGATAGTAAAGAACTTCACACCATTCTCCCAGAACGGCAGGAAATGGACTTCATCATTGGTAGTATTCAGTCCGGCTGCTGTTACCAGCTCGTGGACTTTCTCCACATCCTTCACATCAATGGCAACATGGTCGATGGCACCGGATTCCATTTTTGCAGCTTTGTTCTCGTACGTCTCGATCACAAGATTTCCAAGCTTCAGGAAAGCAACCTTCTCATTGGCAGCCTCGTTCACTGTCTGAAAAGCGATCTCAAATCCCAGTGCTTCATAAAATTTAATGGTTGTCTCAATGTCATTGGTCGGCACACCTACGTGCTGAATTCCGTTCATCTGATCTTTTAAATTCATTTCAAAACCCCATCCTTTCATAAATCTGACATGCTCATAAACACAATCGCTTCGCAATTTAGATATAACTCTGCTACAGGTTTATGAATACGATTCCTCTGCAATTCTGCGTTCCACCTGTGCAAGCTCCGGCATTGCCGGGATCGCACCTTTTTTCTCCACGCATAGACTGGCCACCGCATTACCGAAACGTGCAAATTCCTTCAGTTCCTCCTGTGTCAGCTCGTCCGGCTGTTTCTCCGATGTGCTGACCTTATACAGGAATCCTCCCCAGAAGGAATCACCGGCTCCGTTTGTATCCGCAATCTGTTTCACTGAAAATCCCGGCACCATACAGCCTCCATCTTTGCTGTAAATATAAGCTCCTTCACCGCCAAGAGTAACTGCCACGACCTTCACGCCCTGCTCATACAGTATCTTCGCTGCTTCCCGGACGTCCTTATGATCTGTCAGAAGCTCGGTTTCCTCATCTGAAATCTTCATGAGATCCACATAGGGTACCAGACTTCTCATATATTTTTTGGCAGTTTTTTCATCCGGCCACAGAGATGCACGGTAATTGGGATCGTAAGAAATCACGCTGCCCTTGTTTTTCGCTCTTTTTACCGCATAAAACGTGGTATCTCTTGCAGGCTGGTCTGTCAGTGACAGAGAACCCACATGAAAAATATTCGTGCGGTCCAGCACATCCACATCTACCTCTTCCTTCTGGAGCTTCGTATCTGCACCCGGCTTTCTTGCAAAGGAGAATGTACGCTCTCCATTTTCATTTACCTCCACAAAAGCCAGAGTTGTGAAATAATCCTCATCCAGAAGCATCCCTTTTGTATCTACTTTTTCTCTCTGAAGAACAGAACGGAGGAATTCTCCATGCATGTCTTTTCCGGTTTTTCCGATAAAGGCAGTATGTGCACCGAGTCTGCTGGCTGCAACTGCAACATTGGCAGGTGCCCCGCCCGGATTTCTGGCATACAGCATCTGTCCGTCATCGTTGATATCCTGAGATGTAAAATCGATCAGGATCTCACCAAAGGTTGTGATATCGTAGATAGATCTTTGCGCTGCATCGTTGGTATCCGCAAGAAGATTCTGTTCGAGCAGCTGAAACAGGATTTTTTCACATTCCCTGTCGTTATCTGTGTGGACATGCAGCTCACCTTCCTCGAACTCCGGCATACTTAAGACACCAAGCATGGATTTCGCATTAACTGCATAGCGACCATAACATAATTCTACATCATATGGGATACCTTCTGCAATACTAACCAGCTTTCTGGCACTCTGCATGGTTCCCAGAACTACTTTTACTATCATCTTTTTTACTCCTATGCAAACAGGGTGATCACAATGGCACATACAAGTCCGGTAAGGCCTACGATGGTCTCCATGGCTGTCCATGATTTTAAAGTTGTTTTTTCGTCGATTTCAAGAAGAGAGCTTACCAGCCAGAATCCGGAATCATTTACATGGCTGAATGCGGTTGCACCGCCGTTGATGGCACAGACCATTGCTGCCAGATAAACCGGTGACAGGTCTGCAACTCCGGGCATAGCAGCCATAATTCCTGCTGCCATTGTCATAGCCACAACTGCCGCACCAACAGATGCGCGGATCAGAGCTGCAATAAGAAATGCGACCAGTACAAGCGGAAGTCCGCTTTTTTCCAGGGCTGGCCCTATAATGTTTCCCATACCGCAGTCCTGAAGAACCCAGCGGATGATACCTCCACCAGTGATGACCAGAAGAATCTGTCCTGTAGGCTTCAGTGAACGATCCAGGATCTTCTTTAACTGCTCTCCATTATAGCCCTGCTTCTTTCCGAGAAAATACATGGCAAGCAATACTGCTATGACCAGTGCCACAAAAGGTGTTCCCAGAAACTGCAGAACCGGCCGGACCACATCAAGTCCCGGAATATATTCAGAAACTGTATTGCACAGGATCAGTACCAGCGGAACAAGAATGATACATAATACTGTAGAAAACTTCGGCAGCCTGGCTTCTTCTTCCTCACGTACCTCCTGGATATTGGAAGGCAGCCCTGTGTTGATCTTTTTACCGATAAATTTGGACCATAAGATTCCTGCAAAGATCAATGATAAAATACCCACAGGCACACCTACCGCGATCATCACTCCGAGATCCACATTCAGCATATTTGCCACCAGAACAGATCCTGCTGATGGCGGTATAAATGCAAATCCGGTGGCAAGTCCGGCGAGAAGAGGAATCACATAATATAAAGTAGATTTCTTTGTTTTCTTCGCAAGTCCGAATGCCAGAGGGATCAGGATCACAACGCCTGCCTCAAAAAACACGGTGGTTCCAACCACAAGCCCTGTGATTCCAAGAGCGATTCCTGCTTTTTTTTCACCAAATTTGTTTATCAGTGTCTGGGCAACGCACTGTGCGCCGCCGGACACTTCCAATATCCCGCCGAACAGAGAGCCCAGTCCGATCAGGAGTATGATTCCCTGTAAGGTTTCTCCTGCGCCGTTTTCCACAGTGCTTACCAGCGTTGGAACCGGCATTCCGGCACCAAGCCCGATAACCAGTGCAGCGATCAACAGGGATAAAACCGGGTGAATCTTAAATTTTATGATAAGTAACAATAATAATAAAATCCCTGCTGCTGCCGCGATCAACAGTCTTAACGAATCTGCCGCAAATACCGGTTCTGTCATCTTTCCATTTACCTCATTTCTCTTTATTCACTACTTACGGATTGCTGTCTGACTTTTGAACTCTGATGTTTCATTTTACATATTTATGAATAGTTGCCTTTACAGCTCCCGGTCCTGCGATCATCTCGCGGAACATGTCCTCGATCTTTTCACCCACACCATCTTTGTAAAGATCTGTAAAGAACAGTCTTTCGTTGGAGAGGATCGGTTTCAGCTGATCTTTGAATGTCTCCGGTTTACCGATCACGATGTCTCCAAGCTGATCTGTGATTTCCTCATTCATCGGGTCCGGGGCAAGCTCAAATTTGTTTCCTTCGTCATCTACAGCCAGCATATATCTCAGCCATCCGGCGATTCCAAGGGGAATTGCTGTCAGTCTGGAAGCATCTCCGAATTTTTTCACATATGCTTTTACAGTCTCACCGAAACGGATTCCAACCATCTGGGATACATCTACAGCCAGACGGAGGTTGGTGTCTCCAAGATACTCATTCGGGAAACGGTCATTAAAGAGCTCGTCCACAAATGCCTGTGGGGAAAGGATTCCAGGATCTGCAACTACCGGAAGTCCCTCGTCATAAGCAACCATACGGGCCATTTTCATCATATCTTCGTTGGTGTTCAGCATATGTGCAAAGAGATCATATCCAAGTACCACACCAAGAGGGCCGGTTGCGGAATGTACCGGATTCAGGCAGACGGTTACTTTCATTCTCTCGGAGAGATTGACGGTATCTCTGTCTGCCATGTATACGCCGAAGCCTTTTTCCAAAGCAGGGCGTCCGTTGGGGAAGCTGTCCTCGATAACAAGATACTGTGGCTTCTCAGCATTAACAAATGGTGCAATGTATGTTTTCTTTCCTGTGATCACCGGTTGCATATCTTCAACGCCCAGGTTCTCAAGGTCTGCTGCGATCTGCTCGCTTGGACGAGGTGTGATCTTGTCGATCATGGTCCACGGGAATGCAACCACCTTCTCATCCGTTACATAATCTACGAAGCCATCATCTACGAAGCCCGCTTTATGCCATTCCTCTGTCATAGTCAGCACGGACTCACGAAGCTTG
Organism: Blautia sp. NSJ-140; assembly: GCF_022868965.1. Lineage (NCBI taxonomy): Bacteria > Bacillati > Bacillota > Clostridia > Lachnospirales > Lachnospiraceae > Blautia > Blautia sp. NSJ-140. Next base: position 297,770 of record NZ_JALIFS010000001.1, read on the forward strand.
GCGCCGTTCTGTGAGCAGTTGTCCATGGATACCAGGGCGATCGGATATTTCCCTGCTTTATATCTTTCATTCAGCATAGCCACAAGAACTGCCATTGCTCCCGTCGCCTTATCCGGTCCGTTTTTAATATCTGCTTCCACAAACGGGAACCATGTTCCGTCTGCTTTCCGGAGTGCATAACCCTTCTCTGTGATAGTGAAGGAAACCAACTGCAAGGATTTAGCCGCAAAAATTTCTTTCAGGCGGTTCCATTGTCCAACATCAGAAGACTGTGCTTTCACTGCTTCTGCAAGTGCCCCAAGAACTTTGTACTCACGGGTTCCGTCACCGTGAAGGATAACATTTAAACCAAGGTTGTCGTATGGATCGTAAATCTTGTCTACTACATCATAATCAAAGGTCTCTACACATGTGATCCCTCTGTCAAGAACTCCCTCTTCCAGAAGACCATCTGCGATGCCGCCGATAAATACACGGAAAATATTTCCGATTCCGAAATGTACCCAGCCAGGCTCCTTCTTCGCTTTCTCAGTCACAGCCTCTACATCGTATCCCGGAAGATCGATGCCTGCTTTCTTCCATGCTTCACGTTCCTTGATTCCATTTCTTGTTAATTTCATAATCTTGAACCTCCCTGTTTTCTTCTATTTCGTCATTGTTTAAGTTTTTACTTATGCTTATCTCTTAACTGTAAGTAGAGTATAAAACTATTTTTTTTAAAAATCCATTGACAAAACACCTAATTTTGCTCTTATATTTTTGTTTACTTTTACTTATGCACAAGACATATATTCTTTGCCAATCCATATACTGTTACTTATTATTCCTCGAAAAAACTTTTGTTCTGCTCTGCTTCATGCGCTGACATTGCATTTCCTGCAAATTTATACTAAAATACATTTAAAACTTAAACATATCTATAATTACTTTTATCAGGAGAATCTCATGAGTGAAAAAGGATTAACCACCATCAATTTAAAGAAAATAAACCGTTCCAAGGTTTACCAATATATATACAAAACACGCCAGACTTCCAAAATGCAGATCGTCCAGGACCTTCAGATGGGGCTTTCCACAGTAAGTCAGAACCTGAACCTGCTGGAAAAAGAAGGGCTTATTGACAGAAACGGATATTTTGATTCCACAGGAGGCAGGAAAGCTCAGGCCATCCAGATCGTCTCGGATTTCCGGATTTCCATTGGAATCGGGATCCTGAAAAACATGTTCCATATCACAGCAATCGACTTATATGGAAATGCCTTTTATACAGAAACCATTGCTCTTCCCTATTCCAACACAGAAGAATATTACAGCCAGCTGACCGATAAAGTACGGAAATTCATCGCAGAAAATCACTATCCGAAAGAAAAGATCCTGGGTATTTCCATTGCCACACAGGGGATCACTTCTCCGGATAATTCCACTGTGATCTACGGAAACATCATGAACAATACCGGAATGAAGCTGGAGGATTTTTCCCGGCATCTTCCTTACCCCTGCCATCTGGAACATGATTCCAAATCCGCCGCTTTTCTGGAGCTGTGGAATCACCCGGAGCTTGACAGTGCTGTCGTGTTCCTTCTGAACCGAAACCTGGGCGGTGCCATTATAACCAATCATCAGATTCATCAGGGAAGTTCCATGCACAGCGGAACCCTTGAGCATATGTGCGTCAATCCTGACGGCCCTTTATGTTACTGCGGAAACCACGGCTGTCTGGAAACCTACTGCTCTGCCAACGCTCTGGAACAGTCTGCCAGGATGCCTGTGAAGGAATTTTTCCCTCTGCTCCGCGAAAAAAAATCCCCCCGGCTTGCTAAGCACTGGGAAGATTATCTGAACCATCTGGCCTTTGCCATGAAAAATCTGAACCTGATCATCGATGCACCGATCATCATCAGCGGATATCTGGCACCTTATTTTACAGAAGAAGATATTAATTATCTGTTAGAACACATCAACACAGACGCACCATTCACCCTGGACAGAAGCCAGATTCTGGTCGGCACCCACGGGCAGTATACACCTGCCATTGGTGCAGCTTTATATTATGTGGAGAAATTTACACAGAGCGTGTGAATACAGACATATTCACCTGAACCGGTCAAAAAAGCATGTCATACACAGCCAGACGGATATAACCTGATCCGCTCTGTCCTAGAGTATGACATGCTTTTTATTTTACTTATTATTTTTTCAGTTCTTTCAACAGCTGCCCGATCTTTGATACAAACAGATCAAAGGCCACATTATTCTTACCGCTGTTGATCACAATATCTGCTTTCGCCCGTGTGGGCTCCACGTACAGATAATGCATCGGTTTTACTGTGGTAAGATACTGATCGATGATTCCGTTTAAATCCCGTCCACGTTCCTCCACATCTCTGGAGATCCGTCTTAAGATCCTCTCATCTGCATCTGCTTCCACATAAACCTTGATATCCAGAAGATCTCGGATACGCGGATCTGCAAGAAGCAGGATTCCCTCTACCAGAATGACCGGTCTTGGTTCGATCTTCAGCACTTTGTCGGAGCGGTTGTGCTGACTGTAATCGTATACCGGACATTGGATGGTTTTGCCCTCCTTGAGTTCTTTGAGATGCTCTACCAGAAGATCTGTTTCCAGTGAATCCGGGTGATCGTAATTCACCTTCACACGTTCTTCAAAAGGAATTCCGTCCTGTCTGCGGTAGTAATTATCATGATAGATCACCACCACATCGTCTCCGAAATGCTTCTTCAGTCTGTTTGTAAATGTAGATTTGCCGGAGCCTGATCCTCCGGCGATCCCGATAATAATACTTTCCATCGTCTCTTTACCTCTTAAGCTAGAATTCTTCCGCTGTGGATCACGCAGGCTTCCCGAAGAGTTTTTCCGTATAGAGAAGCTTTTTCTTACACAAAAGCTGCCCGGTCGGTGTGCATCTCCTGCATCCGGTTCCGGACAGCTTTTCTGATTATTTTTTATAAAGCAATCGTTCTGATCAGATCTCAGCCTGCTCCAGAAGTGCCGGGATCTTGGATTCCCATCCAAGTGCCATGATATGTACACCCTGGCAGTATGGCTTGCACTCTTTGATGATACGTGCAGCGATCTCAACACCTGTGATACCGGCTTTTGTTTTCTCTTTGTCTGCTTTCAGCTCCTCGATCATCTCATCCGGAACATGGATGCCGGCTACGTTATTGTTCATGAACTTAGCCATTCCGGCGGATTTCGGAATGATGATACCAACCTGTACAGGTTTTCCGAACTGTTTTGCTTTTTCCATAAATTTGATGAATTTCTCCGGCTCAAATACAGCCTGTGTCTGGAAGTAGTCTGCACCTGCAGCAACCTTTCTTTCCATCTTTGCAAGCTGAGCGTCAACGGAATCGCTGCATGGAGATACAACGGCACCCTTGGAGAATTTCGGAGGCTCACCAACCAACGGGTTTCCTCCAAGATCTACACCGGACTCAAGAAGCTGTACTGTATGAAGAAGAGATACAGAATCAAGATCGAATACCGGTTTTGCCTGCGGATGATCGCCCATCTTCGTATGGTCACCTGTCAGACAGAGGATGTTCTCAATACCAAGCATAGCAGCACTTAAAAGATCAGACTCCAGTGCGATACGGTTTCTGTCACGGCATGCAAGCTGGAAGATCGGATCCATTCCGGCGTCCTTGAGAACTTTACACATTGCAAGAGATCCAAGACGCATAACAGAAGACTGGTTATCTGTTACATTGACTGCATGAACGCCTTTGAGATAAGTTTTGGCTTCTTCTACCAGTTCATCTACATGGATCCCTTTTGGCGGTCCTACTTCTGCAGAAACTACAAATTCACCACGGTCGAATAATTCTTTCATTTTCATATTATATTTGCTCCAATCATTTAAAATTTGGGGTACGGTCCACCTGCTCTGCAACATACCTTGCGGAATACTTCCGGTGAACCGTATCATAATTTAATTTGGCTTCTTAATAAATCTTTGCTTATTATTTCACTTCATCATCTGTAGCGAAATTATGGATCTGTGTCGGGCATTTCAGTGCGTCAAGGCGTCCGATCTCTTTCAGACGTCTGTAGATGCGCTCCCATCCACACTCCATGTCACTGTCCACTTCGCATTTACCATTCTTGGAACCGCCGCACTGGCCGTTGACAAGACTCTTGGAGCATGCTGTGATCGGGCAGATCCCGCCGGTAAGGTTCAGATAACACTCACCACACTGGTCACATTTATATTCTAACGGTGTTACACCCTGGAAACCAGGTACCGGGTATGTATCGCAGGCTGCGCATACCATCTTGTCTTCCAGATATTCTGCGATGGTCTGTACACCAACACCACAGGAGAATACCAGAATCAGATCCGCTTCCTTGATCTTATCCATGTGTTTCTGAAGACGTAACTGCATATTTTCCGGATTACAGATATAATCCGTTGTCATGATCCCTGTCACATTTCCTTCAGCGGAAAGCTCCTTCTGAAGTTCAACAGCTTCTTTTTCCGGAAAACGAACTTCCTTGCATCCATGGCAGTTGATGATAAAAACTTTCTTTCCGGCTGCCAGTGATACGATAGTTTCTTTTGCTTTTAACTGGGTAATCAACATATCACTTCATCCCCCTTACTGCATTTTTTCCGGCTTTGATACTGTTAATGATCGGAATCTTGGAAGAACAGATATACTGACAGCATCTGCACTCAACACAGTCCATGACATTCATGTCCTTCATACCCTGCCAGTTCTCTTCTTTCGCATATTTTACGAAATACAGAGGAGAAAGTTCCATCGGACATACGTCCACACAGCGTCCGCACTTGATACATGGCTGCTCTTTGGTCTCATCTGTATCAATAGCGATGATACCATTGGAGCCCTTCATCATAGGTACCTCCAGAGTGTTCAGAGGGAATCCCATCATAGGTCCGCCCATCTTGACCAGAACATCGTCATCTGTAAATCCACCGCAGTAATCGATCAGCTCTTTTACGCTGGTACCGATCTTGATGATAAAGTTGCCAGGATTCTTGATCTTCTCGCCTGTTACGGTTGCAACACGCTCGATCAGCGGCATACCCTTCTGAATCGCATCGGAGATCGCTTTTACAGTACTGATATTATCTACGATAACGCCAACGTCTGCCGGAAGACCGCCGCTTGGAACCTTTCTGTCCATGACGCGCTTGATGAGAGTTTTCTCAGCGCCCTGCGGGTATTTGGTTCTTGCAACAAAAACTTCCATATTTTCGATATCGGCAACTTTTTTCTGCATCAATTCGATCGCATCCTGCTTGTTATCCTCGATGACAATGATGCCCTTCTCAGCACCTGTTGTCTTAAGGATCGCTTTCAGACCGAAAATAATATCATCAGCAAACTCAAGGAGAACCTTATGGTCTGCTGTTAAATATGGCTCACACTCACATCCGTTGAGAAGGATGGTATCAACCGGCTTCGCAGGTTTCAGTTTGACACAGGTCGGGAAACCTGCACCACCCATACCAACGATTCCGGCATCTTTTACGATCTCAATGATCTCATCCGGTGTAAGTTCGTCCAGGGCTTTATGTGGCTGTACGGATTCGTGCAGAGTATTTTTTCCGTCGGATTCGATGACAACTGCCATCACCTCACTGCCTCTTGTACCATGCATACGTGGCTCAACCGCAACTACGGTTCCGCTTACACTGGAATGTACCGGTGCGCTGATAAATCCGGCAGCTTCTCCGATCTTCTGTCCAACCTTTACCGTGTCGCCTACTTCCACGATCGGGTTGGCAGGTGCACCAAGATGCTGGGACATGGAGATCACAACAGTCTTCGGATCCGGGAATTTCTTCAGATCGATATGCTCACTGAATTCCTTGTGCTCTGACGGATGAACGCCACCATAGTATCCGTTCAGTCTGTCCTCTCTGATAGACTTCACGTAATCATTGATCACCTTAAAGTTAACCTTGGAATAATCACGTACCTGTACCGGCTGGTTCAGGAACTCTTCGAGACGCCCCTGTTTTGCCAGTCTCTGGTAGATCTTCTCCCATGCGCAGTCCTTGTTAGGATCCACTTCACATTTTCCGTTCTTTGCTCCGCCGCACTGTCCGTTCACAAGACTCTTGGAACAGTCGACGATAGGACAGACGCCTCCGGTAATGTTCAGATAGCACTGTGCACATGCATCACAGCTCTTTTTGGTAAGTGCCATGCCGTGATGACCTCTGTAGTTAAGGGTATTACTTGCTGCGATCACCGGCTTACCGGCCAGATCTGCAACAGTCTGGATACCAAGACCGCAGGAGATCACAACTACATTCTCTGTACCTTCCGGCAGCAGATCCTGTAATTTTCTTTCTGTGTGCATCTTGTTGCACAGAAAATCGAATTTCGCACTGCCTGTGACGGTTTTTCCCTGCTCCGCAGCAAATTTCAGGAATTCCTCGCAATCCGGTTCGTCAACGGTCTCAAATTCCTTGAAACACTTGTTACAGGCGATTACAAACAGATTGTCCCTGCCGTTTAGCACTGATGCAAGCTCATCACTGCTTTTCAGCTTGTACTTAGTATAGTTTTCCAATTGCTCACCTTCCTTATAAAGATTATATCCTTATGATTATCTGCTCTTATCCGTTCCCTCCTTCTCTGCACTCCCAGGAAAGAAACAATAAAACCAAATAAATAAGTTCTTTGTTATTTGTTCAGCCCTTCAAAAATCCCGGTCCAAAAAAAGGCCGCAGTATTTCCTCTGACTGCTACAATAAATGTACCATAATTTGAACATATTATCCAGTTTTATTAGCTATTTTTATAAATTTATTCTATGATTTCATCCCAATCGTCTATGGGTGTACGGATATTTGTACAACTTCTGTTATGCTGCATGCGTTAGTTGTGTGCAACTTATATAATTTTGTTTATAAAATATCCTTTTTATGCATTGAGCATATTGCACAAAGATTTTACTTTTAACAGGGCAGATCCGAAAGGTGTCTTTTGTCATGGGGTAAGACGCTGTCCGGTGCAGTGATCATAATATATTTTCCTTCTCTGTCTGAATATATTTCTGCATTCTGTGGATCTTCTATTTCAGTGTGGTTACGATCAGTTTACTTTCCGGTGCAGCTGCTATCAGATCCTCTTTGCAGCTGTATCCCGCCTTGGCGATCATTTCCTGAAAATTCCATCTCACCCCGGAAGCAGAACAGTCCATTTTCCTTGCAATCTCGGAATATGACATCCCATGAATATACAGACGCAGCATCTCCAGCTGTCTGGGACTGATATCACCGCTTGTGATCCAGTTAAGTTCCACCTCCGGTGCCACATCCGGAAATACATGCTCCCCATTTAACGTTCTGCAGATCACACTCCGTATTTCCTCTTCACCGTGATCCTTATACCATAGACTGTCTGCACATCCGCTCTTTGCTCTTTCCAGCACCTTGGGATCGATCAGCGAAGTAACAACCAATACCTTTGTATATGGATATTTTTCCTTGATGATCTTTCCGGCACTCAGCCCATCATGAATATCCTCTACCGTACTGTGCCGCCGGTCTTCAAACCATGGTGACAATTTTTTTGCACAATCCTTACACAGATTCCCGTCATCCAGTTTTCTGTTGCCCAATAAACCTATTTTCTCTCCACAGATATCACAGATCTTCTTATCAAATAATCCCATACCCTATCCTCCTTCTTTTTATATTTGTGTTTTTGTTTATCTACATTATGCGTGAATGCTTCAATATTTGCACTAGCACCTCTGACAGTAACTGAATTCATCTCCGCATCAATGGAAGGATCTCAGGATTGTAACAATGCCACTAAGTACAATATTTTAATCTGGCAGGCTCCTTTCCAGACAAAGTCTCCCCGAGGATGTCAAGTCATTGCTACAAACTTTTTGACCTTTTTTCCTTCGATTTTTCCCATAAAATCGTTGTTTTAGAACGGAGGACGTTATATTGTTGTCACAAAATCAGTGGGTAGGATGTAACGTCATTGCTACATTTATACAGCAACAATGTCGCATTATTACCACTATAGCCAACCTATCAAATCAAGCTTAGCGAAACTTAAATCATACCCAATACGGAATATATTTTTTATACCTTGGTGCTGTATCCACACCATTTCTTCTCCAGAACATAAAAACCCCCTTCTCTATTGGATTTTCCAATATCCTTTTCTGTCAGATCCTATTCTGACGATTTTTTTACTTTCTTTTAACACTTTTATAAGACGACTAACCTTTCTCGTACTTATACCCATCTGTTCTGCCATTTGCTTTGCTGTGATAGAAGCATTTTCCTCTAATATTTTCAGAATCTTCATTAGTTCCAAATTATCATCGCCAATTTCATTGCCATTGGCAATGATTGCATTGTCTTTTGGCAGTGAAAATGGAAATTCAACTTTTATAAAATGTTCTGATATATGAAAAATATTTTTAGAGTACGTTACATTATTGCTACAAATTTAGGTAAGTGCTTTTCCACTCCACCTCCACCCGTCCGTCGTCATACACATATATCCCATCCACATACTTTTCAAGCATCTCTTCTATCAGTTTCTCATACCCCAGAAACTCCATCATCTGTTCCACCGGAATATTCTTCTTCAGCAGGATTTCTTTCTCGCCGCTGATCAGTTCTTCCAGTTCTTTCTTTCGTCTTTGCAGACGTTCCCTTTCTTCCTCTAGCTGCTTCTTTTCACTCAAGAACTCATCCCGGCTCATCTGCCCTTCATGGTACTTCTCATAGTTCTGTTGGTTCTGAGCCTTGATCTGCTCCTGTCGTCTTCCGCAGTCAGCACATTCTGCCTTATATGCTGTAATGTTATCTTCATGCTGTTTTCTCATGGATTGCTGCATCTGTTCCTGGCTGATATTCTGGCGTAAGTATGCCTTTATTTCTTCCAGAACCATATGCTCCAGTATTTTGTCATCCGCTTTTCCGGCAAAGCACCCAGTATCTTCTTTTCCCTGGCTATATGCACAACTATACAGGATATGCCCATGTACTCGGTTGCTTCCGGTCAGATTTCTTCTGCAATTTCCGCATTTCAAATATCCACTTAACAAAGTGGTGTCCTTATTGAATTTACTCTTTTTGTTATACCTGATCTGCAGGGACTGTGCTTTCTCAAAGATTTCTTTTGATACGATTGGTTCATGGTGATTTTCCAATATCTTCCATTCACTTCGTGGCACAGAAACTTCTTTTCCTGTGCCGGGATCTGGGATTTTGGTTTTTCCATAGACCATACAGCCGATATAGTTCTTATCATTCAGAATCTTTCGCACCATATCACTTGTCCATTGCAAGCCTCTCGAAGATGCTTTCTTACTGTCTGATTTCTGTCTCCTGCTCATAGACTGCAATGGTGTAAGAACGCCTTCTTCGTTAAATAGCCTGCAAATATCCAGCTTTGAATACCGCTGATTCGTCAATTCAAATACTCTGCGGATAATCTCCGCTTCTCCTTCCACAATCAACAGTTTTTTTTTGTTCTCTGGATTTATCCGGTAGCCATAAGGTGCAGAGCCACAGCAATACTCCCCATTACTTCTTTTTGTGCTGACTGCCGATTTCACCTTAACGGACTGATCTTTCACATAAAAATCTGCTATCAGACCTTTAAACTGTACTTCAATGTCCGAACATTTTCCTTTATAATCCTTAGAATCATAATGATCGGAAACAGAGATAAACCTTATTCCCAAAAATGGGAAAATCTGCTCCAGATACGTTCCCATTTCAATATAGTCTCTGGAAAAACGTGAAAAATCTTTTACAACAATACACTGTACCTGCTCATTTCTTGCCAATTCCAAGACCTGTTGTATTCCCGGCCGTTCCATACTGGAACCAGAATAGCCATCATCATAAAACTCCTGAAAAGGCAGTTCAGCCAGCTCCGGAATATGAGAAATATAATCTTTCACCAATTTTCTCTGGTTGATGATACTGTTACTTTCCCCAGCAGAGCCATCCTCCAACGAAAGACGATAATATCCGATCAGCATTTTCTGATCATTCATGTTCTATCGCCCCCTTAAATCGAAAATTGATTTCCAGTCTGCCATCACCATACAGGTACATACTTTCAATCAGTGCTTTCGCAAGCTCCGCATTGATTTTTGTTGTCCCTTCCAGATCCAGAAGATTTCGTAAAAATCTGGTTTCTTCCTTTTGCTGTTTCTGCAATCTTCGGATCATTTGTTCCAGTGTCTCTTTTCTTTCTTCACAGAATATTTTCCAGTTGTTACGCTCCTCACGCATTTCCATATAAGTTTCTCTGGAAAGTTTTTCATCCTTATATTGCATAAATGTCTGAGCAAGTTTTTCGGAGCGTTGTTCCACCTCTGCATCCAGCTTTTTGATTTCATTCTGAATTTCCAGAATCTTAGCCGAAAATATATCATTACTCATTGCCGACATATCTTTTTTCTTAAATCCTGCTAATTGCATTTGTCTGGTCAGTTCTGAGCAAACGATTTTCTGTACCGTATTTTCTGAAATAGATTTATGACTGCATTTTCTTTCATCACGGTACTGAGCCGCATTGCAAAAGTAAAACACACTGCCTCTTGATCTCCTTGTACACATTTTCCGCTTACAGTCACCGCAATAAAACACATTGTAAAAAGCTCTTTCATCATCTTCCCATCCTACTACTGTGCTTCTGGCTTCTTGTGCCACTTTTAACCGGATCTGTACTTTTTCAAACAGTTCTCTGCTGATAATCGGTTCATGAGCATTGGGAGTAACAATCCACTGACTTTCATCCAGCACATCACACCCTTTTTCACCTTTTACAAACCTGGATTCGTATTTTCGCTGTACCAGATCTCCATAATAGTTATGCCTGTTCAGTACTGCACGAACAGAGGAATTTCCCCACTGGTGCAGAGTTTCACCTTCCTGCCAGTACACATGATGATAATGATTATAATCAGAAATCCGGTGTACACTATCCTCAAACAATCCGTCTATAATCTGCTGAATCTCCTTACCGGAAGCATATTCCGCAAATATCCGCTGCACAATCTTTGCAGATTCCGGCTCTTTGACCAGTTTATAGATTCCATTTATCTTCTCACAGCAATATCCATACGGAGCTGTTGCTCCAACATACTCCCCATTTTTCTGTGCTGTTCGCTTTGCTGCCCGTTCCTTTGCGGAAATGTCCTTTGCATAGGCATCATTTACCAGATTCTTGATATTCATGGATAATTCCTGATTTTTCGCATTCGGTGCAAATGAATCATAGTGGTCACATACAGAAATAAAACGCACTTTCATAAAAGGCAATATCTTTTCCAGATAATTTCCTGTTTCTATATAATTCCTGCCAAATCTGGAAAAATCTTTTACAAGAATACAGTTTACTTTTCCTGCTCTGACATCATCCATCATTCGTTCAAATCCGGCTCTCTCAAAATTAGTTCCGGTTTTTCCCAGATCAGAATAAATATCATACACAACCAGTTCATACTCTTTATTTGCTTCCGCATTGTGCCTGTCAACAAACTCTTTGATCAGCGTCACCTGCGTTTCGATAGATTCTGACTTTCTTTCGTCTGTATCTACGGATAATCTGGCATAAATCGCAGCCATACACACTGGAATCTGATAACTTTTCTTTTCTGTCCTTTTCTCATATCTTCTTGCTGTCCTTGCCACTTATCCCACCTCTTTTCTGTACTCATCCTGATGTTCTGTATAAAATCTTTTTATGACTTTCATTTTTTCAATCACATCCTGATAACGAATCCGGATTTTAATCTGCTTGTTCTCATAAATGTAGATTTTATCTACTGTCAGTGCCAGTAAGGTACGATCCAGCTCTTTGATCTCCAGAGATTTCTTCCAGTCTTCTAACTGAACTTTTGCAGAAACACCACCTTCAAACATCTGCTTTACCAGTTTTTTCTGATGTTCTATCATCTGATCCAGTTCTTCACACTTTTTACCGTAACTTTCACGAAACTCATCAAACTCCTCTTTGGTAATCATCCCAGATTTCAAATCATCCGCTAGAGATACTTTTATGCTGTAACATTTGTTGTATTCTTCCTGCAATTTTGCGATCTGTGTATCATAACTGATTACCTGGTCGTAGCTGACTTCCATTTGCTGAAGTTCTTCCATGATCATCTCATAATCTACAAAAAGTGCTGTATACATCTGGATTTCTTTCAAGACAATTTTTTTCAGCACTTCCTCCGGTATGCTGTGTCTGGTGCAGTCTCCGCCTTTGTTCTTCGTCTGACAGATATAAAAAGCCTTTTCTTTTCCTTTATATCGGTTCACTCTGCGTATCATCGGTACTCCACAATCTCCGCAGAAGATAAAGCCTGCAAAAAAACTGGCACTGTCTAATGTCTTTGATGCTCTGCCATCATATTGGAGCAGTTTCTGTACTACATCAAAATCACTCTGCTTGATGATTGCCGGATGTGTATTTTTTACTTTCACCCATTCTGACTCTGGTTTATCCAGACGTTTCTTCACCTTATAGCTGATTCGTTCCTGCTTTCCCTGAACCATATTGCCGATATACACTTCATTGGTCAGAATCCTTTTAATCTGTACTGCTGACCACTTTGGTGTATCTGTCCCCTGAAATCCGGCATTATAATTTTCGCCGTTTGCAATCTTGTATTCTTTTGGAGATTGTACATGACGCATATTCAATTTTTCAGCAATCGCACCGAAACTGAATCCTTCAATCTTCCAGACAAATATTTTTCTTACAATATCTGCGGCATAATCATCAATCACAAGGCAGTTCTTATTTTCCGGATCTTTGCAATAACCATATGGTGCAAATGCCCCGATAAACTCTCCTTTTTCCCGTTTGATTTTCTGGTGGCTGCGTACTTTACCGGAGATGTCCCGGCAATAACTTTCATTTACAAAATTTTTAATCGGAACCACAAATGACTTCTCTGAAAAATCTGCTATTTTACTGTCAAACTGATCCGTCACAGAAATAAAACGCACATTTAAAGCCGGGTAGGTCTTTTCGATCCATCGCCCGGCTTCTATATATTCTCTTCCGAATCTAGACAAGTCTTTTACAATTACACAATTTACTCGTCCAGCTTCTATATCAGTTGTCATTCGCTTGAACTCAGGTCTGTCAAAATTTCCACCTGAATATCCATCATCCACATATATATCAAAGATCTGAATGTCCGGCTGGCTTTTTACAAAGCTCCGAAGCAGCTCTCTCTGATTTGCAATACTGTTGCTCTCTGTCTTCTCACTGCCATCATCCATATCGTCTCTGGACAGTCGAAGATACAATGCAGCATCGTATATATCTGGTGTGTTCTTTTGCATTTGTTCCATTTTACATCGCTCCTAACTTGCTTAATTCCATCGAGTAGAAGTCAGAAACCATGTATCACTTTCATTTTCCCTGACTTCACATTAACATAACATCTGTGTCTTCGCAAAATTTTTTTCATCTTTCATCTACTATATCAACTCCGTTGTTACAGTTCACAGAAAACTGCGAACTGTAACATTCGCAGCTCTCATTTAAAGTTTTGCTACGCAAAAGGAGCGCTGCTCACACCTGAATCATGTTCTTGCGCACCTGAACAGCAAGTGTTCAGTTACTGAGCGATCAATAGCACTCTATCCGCTTTTTGAGATAATCACTGAGTGCATCCGTTGCCTCCAGCTCCCTGGTCATTTGCACAACCACCACATAGCCTTCATTCATATGAGCATATGGCTGATCACCGGATTTATCCAGAAATGTTTCCACCTTTTCAGAAATCGTTCTGTCCATATCCGGAGTTAATTCTTCAATATCTTTTAACTGTTCCAGATCAACACTGGAATCTAACACTGACTGATTCACCATAATACTCACCTCTTTTCCAACATATTCCTGATAGAAGTCGTCCTATCACTTCAATTTTCTCAAACTCATCACCTTGCCTTTCTTACCTGTTTTCCTAATGTTTCTTTTGGTATGTGGTTTAATTACGGGATTCTCAATAATTTTCTGAAAGAATGGACTCTTAGAAAAGAAGAACTGAAATCTGGTAAAATTACCAGAGATGAGTATTTTGAATGGAAAATCAACTGGCCGCAGACTTGTGATGATTGTGGAAAACGTGAACCGTCAAAGCAATGGCGATGCTCAAACGAATAGAATTTAGCGAAACTTAGCAAAACTTAAATTTATTATATTTTTTCTCTTTAACTAATGGAAAAGGCACTGAAAAACCAATATTTCTACGGTTTTCAGTGCCTTTTTTGCATTGTCCATTCAGAAAAATTAATTGCCCAAATAGAAATATATAAACACCCCTATAGGTTCTCTCTTGCCAGACATATTTCTTTCAGCGCCTCCCCAATATCTCCATCTACCCCGATCGACTTTCCGGCAATTTCTGACGGAATATAGACTTCTCCTTTATTGAAGGTGATATAAACTGCTTCAGGTTCAGAAGCAGCAAGGCTCATGAAAGGCTCTTTGATCATACGGTTTCGCCATCCCACGCCCAATTCCAGGATCGCTAATCTTTTACCATGATATTTCTTAATAAAGTTCTGATAGTCTTGCATTTTCTTTTGGAACTGTTCGGTCTGAAAGAATGCATTGCTGTTTGCCATATTGACCGTAACTGGCCCTCCACAGCAGGAACAGCAGGGAACCAGTTCTGAGGGGATCTGTCCGTTTTTTTCAGCTTCCGCCATTTTGAGAATTTCATTCTGGTTTTCGTAAGGATCTGTTCCGCATCCATTCTGGCACCGGGACTGGGTGAGACGGCCTTCCATCTCAAAGACTTTATCCCTGTCAAATCCTGCAGGCACAAAATGGTCCTCGCCATTGGAGGTCACAATAAAATAATCTTTGGAACTAACCAGACGATACAGATCCTCCATTACAGGACCGGGCTGTTCCAGATAACATTTCCGGCTGATCAGTCTGCTGAAAAATGCCCATTTAGATTCTTCTGTAGGATACTGAAAGAATAATCCCTGCAGTATGTTTCTGATCCCGTATCTGCTGCGGAAATCTCCGAAATCTTTCTGAAACCAGTGATCATCTGCAAAAATATTATATCCTTCTGAAATAGATAATCCGTTACTGGCGCCGATGAGAAGAGCATCTGCTTCCTGGATAGCTTTATAAATATTTCTGAAGTTTTCTTCCATAATGTTATTTCTCCTTTTCCAACTGTATCCGAAGTTCCTTTAATATATCTGCCAGATTGCCTTGCAGGTAAAGACTTCTCCCTTTTTAATGTTCCGGAGCAGAAGAGGCTTCCCGGTTCAGACAGACGTAAAACACCTGGCTGTTACGGGCCGTCATCTCCCAGAAAGGCAGTCTGATCACCCCCGGTGTCATCTCTCTAATCTTTTCCGGCAAGTACAGCCTTAAGAGCCAGATATAGCTGACCTGTAGGCAGATGCCACATACTGTAAATATATTTTGTATAGTAGGCCCATTGCTGTTCCAGGGATGTCCTTGTGACTATGCTTCTCCATGCTCCTTGTTTTCCTCTTTCTTTACTCTCACTGCCTCCTGCAGCACCAGGGCAATGTCTTCTTTGATGGCCAGCCCTTTTTGTTCTATTTCTATGGGAAGAAGGGCGTCCTTTGGATTAATGGTAATGTAAAACGCCTTAGGCAGGGAGTATGTGAGATTCCAGAAAGGTTCCTGGATAAACATAGGGGTCATTCGTCCTACGCCCAACTCCAGAAAAAGGATCTTCTTCTCTTTATTCTTTTCCAGAAATTCGTTGATCTTCCGGTATTCGTCTCTATACTTGGCACCTTCCAGGAATGTATATCCCCGTACCCAGGGCTCCATCTGGGCTCCGCATTTTGGACAGCGGGGGATCATTTTGGCGGGGATACACAGATTCTCGTCAATAGCTGCATTCATGGCATAGACCATATCCTTGTTGTAATAAATCTGGTCATGACATCGGCGGCTGCACTGATAATAGCGGAAATCACCCTGGATGGCGCTTAATTTTTCTTCGGACACCACACGGGTAAACTGGAAGTCCTGATTGGTGGTCATAATATGATAGTTTTTACCCTCAAGGAGTTCCATGAGATCGTAGTAAGGCTGTCCTGTAGGACACTCATATTCCATATAGCCCATACGTACAAGAAATGCCCAGTGAGCTTCCGGGGAAGGATAATGATAGTAAAATCCGTTAAAGGCTCCGGTAAATCCATATTTTTTATGGAAATCCCCCAGATATTTCTGAAATATCGCATCATTCTGATAGAAAAAATTATAGCCACAGGAAGCGGACATGCCGGCTGCTGCTCCTACCAGAATGGCTTCAGCAGAATTAAGTTTATCTAATAAGGTCCGGGCATTTTTTTGATATGCATTTTCAAAAACAATATTTTTCATTGGCTGCATGGTTGACTTTCCTTTCTTTTATTGTTATTATTAAAATTACATCAAAATTGTACCATGTTAAAATATAAATTACAAGAAGAAAAAGAGCATCTGACCAGTGCCCAGATTGCAAAAAGTGTAAAAACAAATCCTACCTATATCCGGCAGCTGATGTCCGCGCTGAAAAATGCAAGCCTTATCTCCAATACCCAAAGCCAGGCAAACGCCTGTCTTACCAAACCTGCGGATGAAATTACTATGCTGGATATATACCGGGCAGTGGAGGGAGAAAAGCCTTTGCTTCATCTTGATATTGATACCAACCCAGAGTGTGGAGTATACTGATAATAATAAAGAGACTGTAACATTCATGGAAAACTATGAGTTGTTTCAGTCTCTTGAGGCACCTCTTTTACATCTCAACTTATTCAATCATTTTTTGCGCCGCCCTGTATTTTCCGATCCCCGTACTTCTTCATGATAGAAATAGTCCACGATTACAGGATGGCCTGGCTCTGCGCGGTCATAAGGCAGTTCGTTGTCTACAAAAGGACAGTCGTATTTTTGGGACATCTGTGCTGCCTGGTTTTCCAATGCCCGAAAATAACTTCGATCTCCCTTGCGATAGATTTCATCATACAGGGTAACAAGGTGAGGATAATATTTCTGAATATAATCCAGGATCTCCTGTTTGAAACCACCGCGGAGATTTAGATTTTCTAACCATACCAGGTCACACTGATCTTTCACACGTTCAAAAATCTTTTCAAAATCTGTGATGCCCGGAAATACTGGGGAAATGAAACAAACCGTGCGTATTCCGGCTTCGTATACCTGCTTCATTGCCTCAAGTCTGCGGCTGATGCTGACAGCTTGATCCATGTCTGCCTGAAATTTTTCATCTAATGTGTTGATCGACCATGAGACAGTGACTTTTCCCATTTCTTTTAGCAAGTCAATATCCCGGAGTACAAGATCCGATTTCGTACAGATAAGGATTTCTGCACCGCTATTTTTTAACTGTTCTAAAATCCTGCGGGTATTTCTTATCTCCTTTTCCTGGGGCAGATACCCATCTGTCACGGAACCAATCACTACCCGTTGGCCTTTATATTTTCTCGGGTTTTTAATTGCCGGCCAGTGTTTTATATCCAAAAATGTCCCCCACGATTCGGTATGCCCGGTGAACCGTTTCATAAAAGAGGCATAGCAGTATTTGCAGCCGTGGGTACATCCTACATAAGGATTGACAGAATATCCCCCTACCGGAAGACTGGATTTAGTCATGATATTTTTTGTTTCTACATCCCGGATCAGAAGATCCTTTTCCATTATTTTTTCCATGCGTTCTGTTACTCCAAAACCCGGATAAATGCAGAGGGCAGATCCTGGATCATTTGATTATCTCCCATAACGGGAAGTAGATCCTCTTTCATAAACACCGGTTTTGAATCATCTACAATCAGAATTTTTTGTCTTTTATTCATATTTTTTTACCTTTATCCTTGTTGATTTTATGATGTTCCAAATCATATCAGATTGCATCATTTTAACCAAATCAAGTAAGTCCCCTGCTTCAATTGCGAAGAGCAATAAGCAGTGGGTGGGGACTTGCTTGTATCAGAAGGGGTACAAGCCCCTTCTGATATACTGCGAAGCAGTTATTTGGTTATGATTTTCTTCTATTCAGCCTTCCCCTCTGGGAAAATAATTTTAAACACAAAGAAAAAAATCACCATGGAAACTCCACCTGTAATAATTGTCACAAGCATGTTATAGACTGCCGGTGCCACATATGCAGATGCAACTGGCATCCACAGATTATTAAATCCATTACAAATCAGTGAAATTACCACCCATGCAACAAAATACCAGATTGCCTGATATACAGGATTTCCATGGCTTTTAAAGGTAATATTTCTCTGAAGTGGAAAATTGATACACTGTGCAAGAAATGACCCCAATTCATAACTGATAAAATAGCCAAGTCCACCACCGATCAATACATTCCCCGTTGCATCACGCAATACATTATACCCCAGCAAACTCCATGTAAATTTTACTCCAAACAGATTCATAGAAACCTTTGGCCACATAAATTCTATACCAGCCAGACCAATTCCCAAAATCCCTGGTAAAAATGTAAATACCAGATACTGGAATACTGTCACGCCCATACTGAATATAACAAAATAGAATATCTGATAAAGCCATTTTGCAAAAACAGAATGTTTCTCTTCAAAACATTTCCATATATTTTTTATATGATTCATCTGCGCTTCCCTCCGGCTCCTTTTAATAATTTTTCATATTTCTTATTATTTCTTCTGTTTCTGAAATATCCGCCAACTACTTTTTTTACTCCAAGCATAAAGTGGCCATTCACAGCATCGACAATTCCATATACCATTTCCATACTGACTGCCCCGCCGGTCATCTTGGCAATCCCCCGAAACGGCATATTGTAAATAAAAAGAATATTCAGATCCGGCTTTCCCTGTGCCTCACTCTTCTTTTTCATTTTTGTGAGACATCTATATATCAGTCTTGCAAGTCGGCTTTTTGCATAATACATCTGACAAATTGCATCATTGATTTCCAGATTTCCACTCCATCTCCCGTTCGGTATCTCATGGCCAAGAAGTTCACGAAATTCCTCATCTGATATTTTCTGCACGATTCCTGTATAATAGTAAGGCATTTTTGCCGGATTATACGGATACCCTTTACTATTTCCAGTTCTCTCAGTCATACCTGTTAAACGAATATCTGCAACACTGGCTCCTACCATAATCTGATAAGTTCCTGTTTCTATTTCCCACTGTCCCGTTTTTATATTCCAATAACGGAATGTCTTATCATCAAAGGGAATCCTGAGCTGTCTGCTTTCTCCTGCCTTCAGATAAACTTTTGCAAAACCTTTCAGTTCTTTTTCCGGTCGGAACACGATTGCATTAGGAAGTCCTACATACATCTGAACAACCTCAGCTCCATCTCTGTCACCTGTATTGGTAACCGAAACTTTGATTCCATCCTCTTCTATGATAAGATCAGAATATGTAAATTCCGTATAGGAAAGTCCAAAACCAAATGGAAACTGCACCCGTACTTTTGAAGTATCATAATAGCGATATCCTACATAAACACTCTCGCGGTATTCCGATGTTTTCTCATTACTTGGATAATATCGAAATGCCGGTGTCTGTTCATAAGATATGGGATATGTTTCTGCCAGTCTTCCTGATGGGTTCACCTTTCCGGTCAGAATATCCAATGTTGCAGAAGCGCCTGCCTGTCCATTCAGATAGCCATGCAAAATCGCTTTGCAGCAGGTGTGCCATGGCATTTCTATCGCTGATCCAGCACTCAGTATTCCAATAACATTTTCATTCACCTTACTGATATCCTGCAGAAGATCGATCTGATCCTGCGGAATACGCATATGGGTTCTGTCCAGTCCTTCTGATTCACTGATCTCATCAAGACCAAAGCAGAAAATTACAATATCCGCATTCATAGACAAATTTAATGCAAACTTTCTATCATTCTCATCTACATCTCCATTTCTATGATAGCCTCTTGTCATTCCCAGAATATTCAGATCATATTGTTGCAAAATCGATGACATATCTTCTACTTTTGTTGGATTGACCATAGAAGATCCTGCCCCCTGATATCTGGGTGAAAAAGCAAAATCTCCAATAACAGCGATGGATTTTTTGGTATCCAGCGGAAGAATCTGTTTTTCATTTTTTAGAAGAATCATGCTTTCTGCTGCTGCTTTCCTTGCCAGTTGATGATGTGCGTTTCTGTCAAAGTTTTTATCTGATAGCTTCTTCCCTGATGTCAATTCCATCACTGCATCTACCAGTTCTCCAACTCTTTCATCCAAATCCACTTCCTTCAGCTTTCCTTTTTGGACAGCAGCAATCACTTCTCTTGCAGAATCATACCCACAGGACGGCATCTCCAGATTTGAGCCGGCAGCAACACCTTTCACATGGTCATTGCTTCCGCCCCAGTCTGTTATTACAATTCCATCAAATCCCCAATCTTTGCGCAAGATGTCTGTCAAAAGATGTTTGTCCTCATTAGCATAAATCCCATTAATCTGGTTGTAACTGCTCATGATTGCTTTTGCGTGTCCTTCTTTAACAGCTATCTCAAAACCGGTCAGATATATTTCTCTTAATGTCCGTTCGTCAACAACTGCATCCATTGCCATTCTCCGAAGTTCCTGACTGTTAACTGCCAGATGCTTCGGGCAGGCATAAACGCCTTTACTCTGTATTCCCCGAATATATGACGCTGCCATCTTCCCGGAAAGATATGGATCTTCTGAAAAATATTCAAAATTTCTTCCACATAATGGGCTTCTTTTAATATTCAATCCCGGACCAAGCAGTATACTTACATCCATACTTGCTGCTTCCTCTCCAAGAGCCTGTCCAATCTCTTCCCCCAGATCCTGATTCCAGCTGTTTGCAATCATCGCTGCTGTGGGAAAACATGTCGCATTTAAGGATGCATTCAGTCCCAGATGATCTCCTGCTCCTGCCTGTTTTCTGATTCCATGTGGTCCATCTGAAAGAAAGATGGACGGGATGGAAAGCCTGTCAATTTCTCTGGTCTGCCAGACAGTTTTTCCACTGAGGATTGCTGCCTTTTCTTCTATTGTCATCTTTTCAACCAATTTTTGCTGTTTCATAACTATTTTCCATCCCACTTTCATCCTTATTCAGCATTCTTTCTTTTCTTATATCCTCTGATTACCAGTACTTCCATTCCTGCCATGAAAAGTGCTATTACAATGTCGATACCAATTCCTGCTTTTTTCCAATTTTCCATACCTGTTTCTTCGTGTTCTCCATCATAAGCCCAGCTGCTTACAACTGTATACATGACATTTTTGCAGGCATTCCTCATCTGAAGTACAGATGTTGGATGCTTCTGATTGGCTACATTGTTCTCTTCTCCGTTGAATGTGGACAACATTGCATCTACTCCATTCGCCAAAGCTGCATCTGCATTCATAAATCCATGACCATTGTTTCGGAAGAAGTCTGTAAGCGCCATTCCCCTGAATCCCCATTCATCTCTGAGAACTGTATTCATAAGGTTGCTGCTTTCTCCAGTCCATTTATCTCCAAGAAAACTCCAGGAAACCATAA
This sequence comes from Blautia sp. NSJ-140, assembly GCF_022868965.1. Taxonomy (NCBI): domain Bacteria; kingdom Bacillati; phylum Bacillota; class Clostridia; order Lachnospirales; family Lachnospiraceae; genus Blautia; species Blautia sp. NSJ-140. The sequence goes on from NZ_JALIFS010000001.1 coordinate 319,336, forward strand.
CCGCATTTGCACCACCCTGTTTTACAGAAATTTCAAATGGTTTCAGATAGATTTCTCGGATTGCCTGCTCATTTGACCAGACACTTACCATCTTTGCATTTCCCTCATACAGAGCAAAATGTTTGATGTAAGAATAAACTCCATATTTTCTTGCTCCTTCTACTGCTTTTGCTCCCATATTTCCTGCAAGAACTCCATCTTCTGAAAAGTATTCATAGTTTCTTGCTCCAAATGCGGTTCTATGAGTATTCATACCTGGTGCATACCAGCCCTCTGCACCCATTTCCTGACTCATCTTGCCCATGCATTCACCCCAGGCCTGTGCAAGTTCTTTATTCCATGTGGAAGCAACCACAACTTCAATTGGAAATCCAATAGAACCAACTCCTGTAAAGTTGTTATTAATTGCTGCTGGTCCATCGAAATCAAGTGTAGCCACTTTTCCCACAGAATCCATGGCTGCTGTCTGATAACCTGCCATTGCAATCATATTTGCCATTTCATCAACAGTAAGCTGATCCAGAAGTTTTTCCCAACGAGGATCGTCATAATCAGCATCTCGCATATCAGCTAATGTAAGTCCATTATCTACTCCCGTTGTCGGCATTACATCCTCATCATTGAGGTATGTAGTCTTATCAAAGTTGCTGTTCAGATGATATTCAGAAACATATGGCTCACCCAGCTCTGCAGATGCCGGTGCTGCTGTAGCCTCTTCATAATTTGCAAAATGATCTGCTCGTGATAAATATGTCACATCGCCTTTTGCATCTTCAAATACATTTGTTGCTGCAGTATCATCTGATGCTCTTTTATTTTCTCCCTTATATACTACATCTTTATCTGCAGTATAAGTTTTCTGATCCAGCACAGTATGTGAATCGCTGTTGATAGAAATCACATAATCGCCTTTTTCAAGAACATATGCTTTTGCATTATTCTCATCATAAGAGGCCATATCTTCTATACTGAATGTAACTGTAACAGTCTGAGATTCTCCTGGCTGAAGCAGATCTGTTTTTGCAAACTCGATCAGATTTGCAGAAGATTTCTCAATTCCGCCATTTGTATATGGCGGTTTATAATACACTTCTACTACATCTTTTCCGGCAGCATCTCCGGTATTGGTTACTTCTACATCTACAGAAATCTGTCCGTCTTTTTCTTTCAGTTCACCCATTTTCTGTTTAAATTCCGTGTAACTCAGACCATATCCAAATGGATACTGTACAGTCTTATCGTAATCAATCGCACCTTCCTGTGCAGCTGTTTCATAGTACTTGTATCCTACATAAATGCCTTCCACATAATTGGTAAATGCCGGAGCATACACCTGCGCAGTTCCTGCGTTCATTCCTTCAACGGCCATATCTGCCAGATTTGTATACTCCGTTTTTTCTGCATTATTCCACCACGGAGCAGTCGTCATATCATAAATAAATGTATCCGGTGTTTTTCCGGAAGGATTGACTTCACCTGAAAATACTTTACCAAGTGCATTAAATCCCACATTTCCCGTTCCGGGGCACCATACAACAGATTTAATCTGAGGATATTCATCTGCGAAACCAAGTTCAAACTGATTTGCTCCATTATAAATCACAATCACATTATCAAAGTTTGAGCAAACCATATCCACCATATCTCTCTCAGTTTGTGAAAGCTGTAAATAATGCTCTCCCTCAGGAAAATCATCATATTCATCTGAATTATTATCATATGCTGCTTTTTTTACATCCATAGGAATATCATTATGACCTTCACCTGCTTTTCTGGAAAGAACCACAACTGCCACATCAGAATACTCTTTCGCACTTTCAATAAGCTCATCATCGTAAGTATCTACAGGTGGCTCCGGTAATGTCCAGCTCTGTTTCTGGATAGACATTTCCGGATTATCTGCACCATAATTGTTATAAAAATCAACCAGTTCCTGGTTAATAGAAAATCCGGCATTTTCAAGTCCCTGATTCAGACTGACAATATCATACAGATCATTAATTCCACCGGAACCAGCTCCTCCGTAAGCCGGATTAATAGATTCCCAGCCAAAAATATTCAGTTTTTTTGTTTCATTTAAAGGAAGCAGGCTTTCATTCTTCAGAAGAACAATTCCGTCTTCCATAATTTCTTCTGCTGCTTCCGCAGCTTCTTCATTTGTTTCATCACTTAAAGTTCCATTTCCCGTTGCCAGTCCAATCAACGTAGCCATTGGTCCAAAACAGATCATATTCACGCAGACAACAACTGCAAGAACCATTGCGATCGCAGCTTCCCCTCTTATCAGAAATCTTTTGTCCCTGGACATCCTGCGGCATGCTATCATAATTACGATTCCAATTACAAGTGCAGCAATAATACCGATAATATACGGTTTGCATAATTGTAATACCGCCAGAACATCTTCCATTTCAACACTGATCATTCTCTTTTTCCTCCTTTGACTCTCTTGTCTTTTTCAGGTATCATTTCCTGTTGGCATTACTATAACATGATTATTATTTCGCGCTGTTTTTGGCACAAGATGCAGCAAATATGGCACAAAATACTAAAAAAGGTCCGGTGGACCTTTTTGTCGTATGCTTGGCAACAAAAATACCCAGAGCATTACAATACTCTGGGTAAAAGAATCTTTAATTCAAACCAGTTCTGCTGTACTCCAAATACTACAGAACCATCATATTTTTCTACAGCTGTACGAATACTTTTCAATCCAAAACCATGGTTTTTACTATCCTTTTTTGTTGTTGTAATCAGATCTTCTTCATTTTTGGAAATTTCTGCTTCACAATAATTCTCTATCTTGATAAACACAAATCCTTTTTGAGCGGATACTGTCAGATGGATCAGTCTTTTTTCCTGATCTGGAATCAAAATTACATGTTCAATCGCATTATCCAAAGCATTTCCAAATATAGAACATATATCTGTTACATGCATATGATCCAATAATTTTCCATCTGCCACACAGGTAATCTGTATATGATTTTTTCGACAATGGAAAATCTTAGCTGCCAAAATCGTATCAAGTACCTGATTCCCCGTTCTGCTTATATTTTCAAAGGCAGCGATTTCCTTTTCCATGGAATCAATCCATTTTTTTCGTTTCTCTTCATCTGATTCCGCACGAAGTCCCGTTATCTGGTGTTTCAGATCATGGTATTTCATTTGTATAAGATCCAGGCTGTCCTGATAATTTCGGTATTGATCATACTGGCTTTTCAGCATCACGTTCATTACTGAAAGTTCTTTCTCGGCAACATACTCACTGATCCTGCTCTGATAAGCATGCAGGATTGCAATTCCTCCAAAATCGATCAGTGTTCTGATAGAAAAAATATCTGCACGTTCTCTGCTCGCAAATGGTACATTTTCATTTAAAAATCTCAGATTACTAAAAGCAAAGATTGCAACAGCCATGATTGCCGCCGCTGCTACTTCCTTTACTGTCATCTGTTCAAGATAATTCTGCTTCAGGAGATCTTTTTCTAAATAAATATTAATAGTAAAGCAGCCTCCAAAAATAACCATCGTGATCAGAATTTCAACCCAGATGCTCTGATTCCCCCATGCCTGTACAATAGATACAATCTGCCACTGCAGCGAAGCTACAAACTCAGCAAGAACAAATGCACGGGCACAGCAATAAGCCGCTCCCAGAGGCTTCATATTTCCTCCGACCATAAGAAATCCATACATCATACCTGCAGCGATCATCATACAGGGAACCCACAAAATTTCAGTTACGCTGCCTGTCAAAGTCAGAAAGATACTCTGCATTGCCAACATGAAAAGACTGCCTGTAAGAAAATGTACAGATTTCATGTTTTCTTTTTTTAGGATATAAAGATAAACCAAACATGATCCCCACTCTGCTATTGCCGTATAAATTCTTGGAATATCCTGATATAACATAGTATCCTCCATTTCGCATGAAATCATTCCATATTGAGGTTTTGCAGAAGCAGATTCATGAATTCTTTTTTTCTGGTTCTGCTGACAGGTATATGTACATTATGAATCACACAATCAGAACCAACAAATCCCTCTACATGATTCATATTTACCAGATATCCCTTTGCACATCGAAAAAAATTATGTACCGCAAGTTTTTCTTCGAGTTCTTTCATCGTAATTCTTGAACAGTAATCTCCTCTCGAAGTATAATAAATTACATTATGTCTCTGCCCCTCAATATAATAGATATCTGCTATATCTATCTTTACAACTCCTTCCCCAATCGGAATCGTAAGAAATTCTTTAACCTCAGAGCGCATACGTCCAACTGCTTTATCCAGTTTCTGCGAAAAAGAAAAGTACTCAACCGGTTTTACTACATAATCCATTGCATCAACTTCATATCCACGTACTGCATATTGAATCATATTTGTAATAAACATAATAATTACTTTCTGATCCATCTGACGGATTTTTTCTGCTGCTGTCATACCGTCCATGAACCGCATCTGAATATCCATCAGAATAATGTCAAAACCGCCACTGTAATTCTCAGTGATATCTTCTCCATCACCAAATACCGTAACCTTTATTGATCTTCCCCTTTCCGTTTGATATTTCCGGATATACTCTGTTAATTGTTTTACGTAAATTTCTTCATCTTCCACAATTGCAATCTGTATCATCCTATTCCCTCCACAAGAATTGCATTTTTTGTAACTGTTCAATCACACAATATAGTTCCAGGGTTTTAATGTTATTTTATAAATAACTTTTGTTTCAATATATCACTGCTTCTCTCTTGCGTCAAGTGGATGTAATATTACAAATCACATCTGTATAATCTGGTTTTCTTTTATCATATATCCACAGTAAATCTCCTCATTCTTTAAATAGAAAGTAGAAATTCTGTTAAGTTTTCAATAGCATCTGGTTTTTCTGATAGTTCTTTCCCAATCAGTCCCTCTCCCATAATACCAGGATCCGCACTAAGAGATACAGCGACTCGACTTGAATTCCATACAGCTTCATACATCATTTCCTGATTCTCTTTTGTTACTTTATTGAGAACGTAATAAAATGGTTTTCGAATACTTTCCGATAATTCCCCGATTTTTTTGGAAAGCTGCAGGGATTCATAGGATGGATCTATGATTATCAATATCAGATCTACACCATTATCAATTCCACGTCCAAAGTGTTCAATACCAGCCTCCATATCCATTAGCGCAAATTGGTTTTCTGTAAGCCTGAGATTTTGGATGAATTGAGTCATAACAGTTCCCATAGCGCAAGAACACCCTTCATTTGCCTGATGAATTTTTCCACTGGTCATCAGTTTTACACCGTCCTTCAGGCTATAATAATCTTCCGGTATATCATCTATAGTCCAGGTTTCCTCAAAAAACTGATGAGTAAATTTTGATAACATCATATCATTTAAAACATTTTGCTTACCACCGAAATAGTCTGTAAAATCTCTGGGAAGCTTCATACCTAGCTGTCGGTGTAGACCATAATTAGATTCATCGGAATCAATTACCAAAATTTCTTTTTCTCGTCTGGCTAAAGCCTTAGCCAAAAGACTGGTTACTGTACTTTTTCCACATCCACCTTTTCCACAAACTGCTATTTTCATCTCTATATTTACTCCTTTTTTTAATAATAAACATTACATATGGCCATGCTTCAAACTGTTTTCGAAAAATAATTAAATTAATATAATGTCTATTTTGCCATTACATCAAATATCTCCTTAATTTTTCGAATTTCATCCGTAGCTGTCTTGCTGCATCCATAAGGGGATCTTCCTTCTCTGTCTGCTTCTATAACTTCTGCATTATAATGAACACATCCCAAAAAATCCTGCTTCGGGATTCTAGACCTTACAAACTTTTCATCTTCATCATTTCTGATTTTATTTGCTATGACCTTTACTTCCTTTACACCCAATTCTTCTGCCAAACGTTTTACATTTTTATAAGTCTGAACACTTCTGGCCCCCGGCTCTATCACGACGATAAATTGATCCATTCCTTCCGTTGTTCCCCGTCCTAAATGCTCAAGTCCTGCTTCCATATCCAAGATTACTATATCATCTCTATGTAAAACCAAATTATTAATAATTCGTTTCAACATTACATTTTCAGGGCATACACATCCGCCTCCCGCAGTTTCCACAGTTCCCAAAACCAGAAGTCGAACACCATTATTTTCTTTTCCGTAAATTTCAGGAATATCATCCACTTTTGGATTGACTTTATAAAAAGTATTACTTTTATCTGCACCTGTTCTCTCCTCAATCAACCTTCTCATTTTACTGATAGGCGTAATACTCTCCAGTTCTTCCTCTGAAAAACCCAGTGCAAGTCCAAGATTTGCATCTGGATCCACATCTACAGCAAATACTTTTTTCCCTTCTTCTGCATACAGCCGTGCTAATACTGCAGATATCGTAGTTTTCCCTACTCCGCCTTTTCCAGTTACAGCAATTTTCATCTGTTATCTCCTTAAATGCTTCTTATTCCACTTCCTCCAGTTCTGTTCCTTCCGGAAGAATATATCCACAGTTATCACATACTCCGTCCTCTGCAAGTATCCCGTCTTTCACAAAGGCTTCAATGCCTCCCGGTTCATGACAGCGTGGACAGTCTAATTCCTGTATCTTTTTCTGATTTCTTACATCCTGGCAATTGGAAAATTCAATTTTACCCATAGTGATTCCTCCATTTTCATTCCATATCAATTTGTCTTCGCAAAAAAGTTCCTACTATACGGGAAAAATTGCTGATATTACGAATATAGGCAAAATCTTTTCCATAGATTCTCTTTTCCACGGAGAGTTCTTCTTCATTCCCTACAAAAATACCAATTACGAAAATTCCCTGATTTCTGGCTCGACGCACCTCATATGCAGTATCTTTCACAGCTCCTTCTCCGTCATAGATCTTGGGCTGGCGGGTTCCTGGTCGTTGTATGCTCATATCACAGGGTTTTCCATCACTTAATACGATTAAAATCTTATTTTTTTCCGGTCGCTCCATGAGAGAGGAACAGACTGTTTTCAGTGCAAGCCCATCTCTGTTATTGGCATACGCCCGAAATTGAAAGATTCTTTCATTTGTTTCCCTTGGATCTTCATAATCCCGAAATCTCTGAATTACTGTATATCCCCAGAAAGCACAGTATCCTGTCACCCGATGAGGAATTCCTGCCTGGCTTAATGCTTCACTGATAATATATCCCTGAGCCGCTACCTGAGCCTGTCTGTCAGCCTGGGAACCACTGGAATCAATCAGGACGTCTATTACAAACTCAGAATCATCAGATCTTTTTTTTCTATTAAATAACTTGTCATCGTCTGTTCTTCCAATTTTCCATAACCTCTCAGGAACAAGCTGCCCTGCATCAGATCTGCTGACAAAATCATCCTTTCGGATTATAAATGCCCGTTTCAGTGACTCTGCCAACACAGAAATATTTCTTTTGATGATCCAGTGATTATTTCCATAATAGGCTTTATTTTTTTCAAACTGCAGCTGAGAAAAACGGTATTGATTATTTTTTATCACAGGGTTTTGTAAAATTCCATCTGTAAGATACAGAATACAGTTTTTGTGGATTCCTGTACAAAATTTCCGGTTGACTCTGGCCTGCTCCGCTTCACTTAGATACGATTTTCCGTAATTCAGTTCCACATATTCCCGTATCCGTCGCACTGCCTGTGGATTTATATTCTCCGAGCTTTCCGGAACTTCTTCATTTTCCGGAGAGAAATAAAATCTTTTTTTCTTTTTGTTTCTGATATCCAGACTCATCATCTTTTTTTTGAGATTAGAAAGATATTTTTGAATGATGTCTTCCATCTGTTCATCCGTCATGCATTCCTGCCACGCGTCATTGGCCAATGCCATATCCGGTAAATTCAGAATCTTCTCCAGATTTCCATTCTTTTTTTCAAAAGAGGGATCCAGAACATGATTATAAATCTCATCTATCACGTTTATGACATCTTCCGTATTTTCTGCATCCTTCAGAGAAAGAATCTTGTACAATGCAATCTCTGCCTGTGGATCCATTCCCTCATCGTCTGTGTTCTCCAGAACATGCCTTATATACAGAAGCCTAATCCTGTGAATCAGGTCTGTTCCAGCTTTGTCTGATACCTGCTCTTTCTCGTCCTTTTCCAATTCTCTGAACGCCTGTTCTCTGATTTCCTTTGTTCCCAAACGTTCTCGAATGATAAAACGATTCACTGCAGCATCCATGCATAATCCAGCAAGAGGCAAAAGCATATCTTCTCCAGCAGAAAAATATAATTTTTTCATCAAATACATGCCAAGTTTCTTCTGATCAAAATATCGTGCAAAGGCACCCTGCTTCACTGCCTCATATAGAACCGTTTGTTTTGAATAAACATATTTTTCTGTGTCCGGTTCAAATTCTATATCATAATCACCACTGACTGTCCAAAAAAGATTTCTGATACGATTACTGATCTCCAGATGATGTTCTTCCAGTTGTTCCGCCGGCCATCTGACATCCTCCATACAAGTTTACCCCCATATGTCTTTTCCGGTCCAGGAAGATGGGATTCTGGTAGAAACCACATCTTCTACGATCTCTTTTTCAAATACATCAAAACTTTTATTTATGATCCCCATCTGGATTGCATCAATTGGAGAAAGTCCGCTTTTTGTTGCTTTTACAGCAGAAACCAGTCCTCTCAGGTCAAGAGATTTTGTTGAGATTTCTCCATGATAAGCTTTGATCTGCAAATCCAGAAACAGTCCTGCAAAAACTTTCAGTGCACTTTTTTCCCCATCTGGAAAATGTTGTCTTAATACAAAAAGGACACTATCCTCATCCATTTCAGGCATATCAATTACCATAAACCTTGAAACCAATGCTTCATTTAGTTCTCTGGTACCTGCGTAACCATAATTCATCGTACCGATAAATCGTGTTGCCGGATGAAGTAAAATCCTGTTATATCCTGGAATATCGATTCTGCGCCGATGATCCAGTGTGGCATGCAGTACAGAAACCGCATCATTTTTTGCCATATTGATTTCGTCCAGGATTCCAAATCCTCCAAATTCCGCGCATTGGTAGATAGGGCCTTTCCGAAGGCGAACCTCATTATTTATAAAGGTATCCGTTCCAATCAGATCGGCACTGTCTGTATTTACATGAAAAGAAATGTCGTATTCCGGTCTTCCGAATATCCATGCCAGTGTCTCACATAGTACATTTTTTCCTGTAGCTTTCGCACCGGAAAGTAACAGGTTATCTCCCTGAAGAAGCGCTGCTATTGACATTTCCAGAATCTTTTTCCCATAAAATAGGATATCCGGTTTTTCTACCCGTTCCTTTACTTGATTTTCTACCTCATAACGCATGTGAAAATCTCTCAGTTCTCCAATCAGTTCCTGCGCTATCTTCTGGTCTTCTAAATATTTTTCTATTTCTGTCCAATGATTTCTCATGAAGATTTTCCTTTCTTTGCAATTGGTTATACCAAATCAGATAATATTTCTGTTTGCTCAATCTTCAAACTTTCAATCCTCCAACTCACAATCCCAACTTCTTTACAATTTCTCCCAGTGCACTTCTTACAGGAGAATCTTTCGGAAGCTGTATGATCGGCTTTCCATCACAGTCATACTGATATACCTGGTCATCATGTGGCACAACCCCTAACAATTCCAGTCCCTGATTTCGGATTTCTTCCAGAGTTCCGGCATCCAGTTTTCCATCTGGAACACGATTCACGATCAATCCGGTTTTCTGTGGTTTAAAGTTTAACTCCTTCATCAGCTTTGCAATACGTCCGGCCGCCTGAACACCTCTTCTGGAACAGTCACTTACAAGAATCGCAACTTCCATCATTGGCAGGATTCCTCTGCTGATATGTTCCATACCTGCTTCGTTATCAACCACAATATATGGATAATGGCTTTGCAGTTTCTGAACCTGGGTCTGCACAAGACCATTTACAAAACAATAGCAGCCCTGTCCCTGGGTTCGCCCCATTACCATCAAATCATAATCATCTTCTTCTGCAATTGCATCGGAGAGACGCATTTCCAGATAAGCCTGTTTTGTTATTCCTGTCGGAATCTGATACCGTGGATCAACTCCTGCCCGCTCAATTTCTTCTCTCAGCTCCCCAAGTGTAATCTCCGGCTCAACACCGAGCACTTCGTTCAAATTTGCATTTGCATCTGCATCCACCGCCAGGACCGGACGTTTTCCGCTTTCACATAAATACTGGATCAACAATCCACAAAGAGTTGTTTTTCCTACGCCACCTTTTCCTGATACTGCAATTACATGTCCCATGTTTTTCCTCCTAAAATTCTGAACAATCTGTTGACTTTTTCTTTAAACCTCATTATAGTTGTTACTATATAAATTACAATAATCAATCTGTGAGATTTGTATGGTTACTCAACACATCAGGAAAATTGTTGAGAAATTATATGATACTAACTAATACAGGAGTATATAATGTCAGAAAAAACGAGAAAACAAGATCGCCGTACCCGCTATACCAGGCAAACCATAAAAGATACGTTCTTAGAGTTGTTAAATCAGAAAAGTTTTACGAAAATTACAGTTACAGAGATCTGCAAAAATGCTGAAATCAACCGTGGCACTTTTTATCTTCATTACTACGATATCCATGATGTATTATCAGATATTTTTAATGATATGACTCAGGATATGTTAACAACTGTAGATCATTTATTCTGTCTAAATCAAAAAAGCTGTTCCTATCCGTTCTGTCAGAAAATACAGATGGAATCACAATACAGGGCACTGTTTCTGGATGATGCAATTGCCCCTATTCTTCTGGAAAAAATAGCAGAAAATACAAAAGAAGGCTATGTGACCTGGCTTATGTCACACAGCCTCCTGACCTTTGAACAGGCAGAATCGGTTTTTTATTTTCAAATGAATGGCTGCCTTTCCATCAACAGACTGATGCTCCGCAATCACTGTAATGACTGGAAACAGATTCAGACAGTAATCGACAAATTTATCAAAGCCGGACTGGAAAGTTTTCTGATTCATGATCAGAGGGAAGAAAATGCTTCCGATAATTTTTGCAGCAAAATTTCTCCAACTGTTACCGCATCTTCTACACTTAGATAATGATCAGCATGATCCTGAAGAAATATTTTGCCGGATACAGGAAATTCTTCATCTGCAAACCATATCTTTAAAGTTACCGGATATCTTGGCAGAACTGGAAAAGCAGCACACAGATCCGCCGTTGTCTCTGTGAATTCTGCACCCAGACTTGTACATGCTTTCTGAATTTTCTCAGGATCTTTGTCCTGCAAAAGCTTTTCCAGTTTCTGCTCTGCAGTCCGGTCAAACTTGGTCCCCCGAATCAATCCATCTTTCAGGTTGCCAAAAGTAATGAGCTTCTGTGAGCCTTCCGTTCCATCTGCCATATCCAGATAATGCAGCAATGTCAGATAATGCCATTCATCTATATCTGAACTAATATAAAACTCAGGAAGTTGAATTTCAAACACTTCATGAAAACTCGGTACCTCAAGCACATTTCGGCTGCTATGAAAAACAGCCCCACTTTTTGCAGCAATATCCTCTCCGGAACGATTTTGCAGCCGTTTTACTGCTGCCTGCAGCATTTCCTGAAATGCACGATTTTCTGTTTGATTTCTGTATTCCATAAGTTCTCCTTTGTAAATATTTTATCGCATCATGTAATAATCAATGTTTATGCAAGGATTTTGGTGGTTTCATTAATCTGGCTTTATCCGGATTCTCTTTTATCCATTCCCGGACAAAATCCATTACCTCAGTCATAGTTTCATAATCTTTTCCACAAAAACAGCAACTTGGGCATGTTGGACATGGCCATCCCTTATTTTTGAATCTGCATGCGTCTAAATGTCGGTATGCTCTTAATAAATTTGCTTCATATTCTTCTTTAGACTGTGAAGCTTCCCTGTTTTCACGATAATAAAGGTGATACATTTTTTTAGTCATATGTTTTTTGATTCTGGTATATAAATTTCCTTTTAATTTGTCCACAATCAGCATATTATACAATCCTCCGTAAGTTTTATTACTATGTTGACTTTTCCTTTAAATTTCATTATAGTTGTAATTATATTATTTACAATCATCAAAATAAAAAATATGTACAATTTCTCAACACATTAAAAAGAGCTGTTGAGAACTTGGGATGTTTTTGACAAACCAGAAATATTTTCGCCTCAAAAACGTGAAACCAAAATCATTATATCATACTACAAGGAGTTTCTTATCATGAAATACTCAACGAAATTAAGCGATACTGTTCATGTGATGGTTCTGATTGCTATCAACCAGGAAAAATCTCTCTCCAGCGCCTCAATTGCAGAAAGTGTCCATACAAATCCCGGCTTTGTACGCCAGCTTATGTTAAAACTAAAAAAAGCGGAACTTATGACCAGTGTAGCCGGACATGCCCGTCCTTCTCTTTCAAAACCAGCAGATCAGATTACATTGCTGGATATTTATAAAGCAGTTGAAGGTGATAAACCATTGCTTCATTTAGATACTCATACCAATCCAGAATGTGGCGTTGGCATTAACATTCAGTTATCTTTGCAGGGATTTTATAATGAAATTCAAAAGACTGCCGAAGAAAAAATGAATACGATTACTTTACAGGATATCATAGATATCTACTATCAGCGGATATCTATAGAAAACAACTTATAAAATATCATTTAACAGGAGAACATTTTCATGTACCTTCAGCAAATACGAAATGCCACCATTTTTTTTATTATGGTGGAAAAACATTTTTAATTGATCCTATATAAGTCAGTTTCATATTATCATGACCTCGCTTTCGTTTGATTCTTATTTCATTAACTGTCCATAACAGAACTGCTGGTTCATGTTATGTCATTGCTACAAAAGGTGCTTTCCATATCATTTTGCGTCTAACCCGGGCAGATTTTCTTCAAATTTATGGAAAAAGTGCTTCATTTCTGTGTTGAGAAAATGAACGGAAACACTTGATTTTACTGACTTTCTTCAATGTGACCTTATTATAACGTTCTCCCCCCATCCCACCTCCACATTCGGATACTCTTCATACCCGCCCACACTCTGTGCGCCTTTCCTCAAATACGCCTTCACCTTTTCCCCATAAAGAAACGGATCATTTCCTTTCACGATCCCCCACTCCATAAGCAGAGCTGCGCTTCCGCTGACAAAGGGTGCCGCAAAAGAAGTTCCGGTAACAGTGGCGTAGCTTCCACCGGGAAACGGGGCGGAGATGGATACGCCGGGAGCTGCGAGGTCAGGCTTCCGGATCGGCAGGAACTGACTTCCCCTTCCGGAAAAATCTGCGTAGGCATTCTGTCTGGAATCATAAGCTCCAACAGAAATAACTTTTCCGGCAGTGGAAGGAATCGTCAAAGTTCCCACAGCCCGAGGAGAATAAAACCCGGTTCCGCGATTCAGTACATTTCCACCCGGCAGCCAGAGGAAATACTGTCCGGAGCGCACACGTTTTCCACTCAAAAGAACTTTCCAGACACCACTGTCCACATAATTACCCTCAGGAATGAAATCTATGTAGATTTCCTGTGACAGCTGATAGGGACCGGGTTTTCCATAATAGATCAGAAGCTCTGTATTTTCCAGCAGATGCCGCTGTGGGCCCAGCCTTTCATATAATGGACCGATCCGTTCTCCGGACGGACTTTCCAGATAAATTTCCATCTCATCTTCATAATCCTTCCATAACTGTACATTTAATGTGGTTTCAAAAACTCCCACCGCCAACTGGATTTCTTCTGTTTTCCCCTGCTGCAGAATTCCTCCCGCATGCCAGGGCTGGCTGCCGTTATTTCCGGTTCCTGTAACGATCACAGTCCGCCCCATGGCCGCAACTGTATCAATATAGTTTTCCAGGAGGGAGTCTCCTCTGTGTGTTCATTATAACTAGGGGAAAATTACTGTAAAAAAATTTGCAGTCTTTACACTGCCTGTTTTTCTACCGGATAAGGCGACTGATACTTAAATACAATATCAATGCTCTTATCTCCATTCACAACAATTTTTTCAATCAATTCTGTCACAATTTCTCTTGTCACTTCGGATAATGTTCCATACTTGATAAATTTCTCTATCCAGTTTTCATAAGATTCTTCTGCCTCTCCAAAGCTGTCTTTCTCTTGTTCTGCCAACTGAATCTTCGCCCTGATATCTTTATCCTGCTTTTCATATTCTGCCTTATAGGAGAGATATTCTTCTTTATCCAGAACACCATCTACATAATTTTCGTAAGTTTTCTTTTTATACTTTTGGACAGCCGCAAGTTCTTTTTGTAACCGTTCAATCTGCTGGTCTGCTTCTGCACATCGTCTCTGCACCTCCTTCTTCCTATCTGCTACTTTTAATATTTCATCCTTATCACTTTCTTTCAGTGCCAGTTCCGCTTGTCTTTGGATTTCATTTTTTACAATAGAATCCAATACTTCTTTTTTAATGAAATGAGAATAACAAACTGTGTTTCCTTTTTTGTGATAGGTACCGCACTCATAACCGTCCCGACAAGTAACCCTCTGGAAATTATATCCGCAATCTCCACAAACAATAATTCCTGCGTATGGATTTACCTTTCTCACTTCGCTATTAAATCCCGGTGTCCGTGTTCTTTTCTTCATAAGTTCCTGTACCTGCTCAAAAGTATCTTTGCTAATAATTGCTTCGTGCATTCCTTCCACAATATACTGCTGTTCCTCTGGAATATATTGATACTTTTCCACTTTATAGGATATCTTTTCTGATTTATGCTGTACCATAGCCCCTGTATAAACTCTGTTTCGCAAAATTACATTGATCGTAGGATATGCCCAGCCCTTTGCACCCGCTTTTTCTAATGCATTGGCATATTTCAATCCCTGCACCTTTCTCTTATACTCTGACGGTGTCAGAATTCCTTCCTGATTCAGTTTCTTTGCAATACCATCCCTGGAATATCCTTCCAAACTCATATAAAAGATTCTCCGTACCACTTTAGCTGCTTCTTCATCTACAAGAAAATGATGCTTATCTGCCGGATCTTTTACATATCCATATGGGGCAAACCCAGACATAAACTGTCCCCGTTTCTTCTGGGCGGTCAATGCACCTCTGATTTTCTTAGATATATCACGACTATACATATCATTAAACAACGTCTTAAACTGTGCCAATTCTTCATTACTGTGATGAACAGAATCCACGCCATCCAAAATTGCAATATAACGCACACCCAAAGATGGAAAAACACGCTCAATATAGTTACTGGTTTCAATATGTTCACGCCCAAGCCGGGAAATATCTTTCGTAATAACGCCTTGAATTTTCCCTTTGTAGATATCCTCCATCATCCGCTGAAATTCCGGTCTATTCGCAAAATAAAGCCCCGAATAACCGTCATCAATATAAATATCTGCGATTTCCAGATCCTCTGATTTAGTCACATACTCACGAATCAGTTTCATCTGATTTTCAATACTCTCACTAACTTTATTCTCTCCATCATCCTTCGACAGACGACAATATACACCCATCTGATACATCATATCACCCCATCTTTCTCAAGTATTCTATCTGGTGAACTCTCTACTGAAGCAAACTTAAAATATATATCTATTTTCTGCTCTGGATATACATAAATTTTATCAACTAACTCCACAAGCGCTTCTCTGGTAAGCTGCTTTACCGTTATTCTTCTGCGATTAAAGTGCTCCAACCATATCTTTGTTTCATTGACCGCCGCCCGCTGCCTTTGCTCTTCATGGTTCAGTTCTGATAATTCTTTTTGATATTTCTGATTCTCTGTTTCATACATCTGTTTTAATTCCAGATATTCCTCTTTGGAAAGTACTTCATCCATAAACTGTTCATATGCTCGTTTCCGGTATTCCAGATTTCTTTCTATTTTTGCCTGCAATTTTGCAATTTTACCATCCAGTTCCGGCTGTTTCTGTCTGATCTGAGTTTCCAGATTCTTCATATCCATCTTCATCTGTTTCAATTGCTGGTTGATTGCAAATACAACCAGTTCATCCAGCTTTTCAAATGTAATATGATTCAGCTCACAGTAATTCTGCCCCTGCTTCTGATGAAAACCACACATATATCCGTCATAGTCTTTATGAGATGCCAGATAACGTTTTCGCATGGCTGTTTTACATTTCCCACAAAAGAGCAGTCCCACATATTTATGTGGTTCATTGTTTTTATCAAAATAGGAAACTCTGCGCCCCTTTCTTATTTGCTGAACCCTATCAAACTCTTCTTTAGAAATGATTGCCTCATGTGCATCCGGCACCAGCTCCATTTCTTCCAGGGGAATTGCCTTTTTGTATTTCAGCTTATAAGACGGTCTTTCATGTTTCCGAATCACAACCGCCCCAGTATAGACCGGATTCTTTAAAATTCCACTTACAGTAGACGATGTCCACAGACCTTTTCCCGAATCCCATACATAATTGGTTTTTAAAACTTCCTTTTTATATTTTGCGGGACAAGGGATTTCATCTTCATTCAAAGTCCTGCAAATAACCGTACAGCCAAATCCATTTTGATACATTCTGTAAATTCTTCGAACAACCTCGGCTGCATAAGGATCAATTTCCAGATGATTATGAATTGTTTTACTTTTCACATATCCAAAGGGGGGCTGTTTCGGAGTATATTCGCCCATACTTCTTTTGGTCTGAATCGTTGTCTTAATCTTTCTGGATGTATCTCTCAAATACATATCATTCAGCAAAGTTTTTATTTCTAACATTTCATCATAAGTTCCAACGGCTGAATCATAATTATCCAGAATCGAAACAATCCGAATCTGTTTCTCCGGGAAATATTTGCCTAGATAATAGTTGGTATCAATATGTTCTCTTCCAAGTCGAGATACGTCCTTAAAAATCACCATATTGATAACACCAAGCTCAATATCTGCCAGCATCCTCCGAAATTCAGTTCTTTCAAAATTACTTCCAGAAGCCCCATCGTCTACATAAACTTTTTTCTCTGCAATATCTTTATTCTCTGCAATATAATCTCTTGCCATCTGAATCTGAGAGTGAATACTATTGCTGTATTCACCCTCTTTATTTTGCTCTTCAATGGAAATTCGGCAATAAATTCCTGCCTGATACATTCTATCCCTCTTTTCATCGGTCTTGCGTAGTCATTGTCTTTAATTGTCTTTATTTTACAACAAGAACTTAAGAAAATCAACCTGCAATTTTTCGTTCAGTAAGATTCTGAATGCACTGGATCAATGTCTTTTCCCCATTAAAATGCACTCGAATCTGATATCCTGCATGTTCATAGCTTACATTCTCTTTTTGGATTTCTTTTTTTGTATCCAGAACTTCTACAGAATCAAATAACGTATTCATGCTATATGCCTCCTTCAGCATACAGTTCTCTCTACATCCTATGCCGGCAGGATTGTACAAAAGTTCTGTATGAATTGAATTCGGCTTTCGAAAGCCTGATTACATTCTAAAATTATTCTGCACCAATCACATTGAATTGAAATTGACCGCAGATTGAGTTTTTAAGATTCATTTTCTTCCTATACAGTATCAATTCCTATTGTCCGGAACATTTGTTCGTGTTATAATAAAAAGACTTTAAGAATATAAAACACGAAAACCAAAGGAGGGATTTCTGTTGGAACGATGTGATTTTTCTTCTATTAGCACATGCCTAAAAAATCAAATCAGTGAAAGCAATCAGATGAACCAACCTGATTTTTTATACGAATTATTTGAAGATTTTATGAATGATCCGATAAATGAAGATTTTTCTATGGATAATGGTCTAATTTGCCGCTGGATAACCGGACAAGCAAAAATCAGTCCCAAAATAACCTCATATTATGCAAAACCCAGCAATCAGAAAAAACTGGCAACAACCATTCAGCGGAACTTACTTCCCTTAATGGCAGACTGCAACATGGTTATACAGGACATTTACACGTTATTCATACAGGACGATACGATTTCGGATACAAAAAAGCAGGAACTTGTATCTCTATATAAACCTTCTGATTCAAGGCTGTTGTTTTTAGCAAAAGTACTTTCTTTTGGTATGGAACGGCAATTTATTAAACGTGATACAAGAAATCAAAAACTGATTGCAGGAGGTGTTCTATCTCCGATTGTTCTGGATTACATTATGGACAGCGAAGTCCCAAAACCATGCCGTCATTTTCTAGGAAGAGAAGAAGAACTGGATGAACTCCATACTTTGTTTGAAGAGAACCGACATATATTTCTTTATGGAATTGCCGGAATTGGAAAAAGCGAGCTTGCTAAAGCCTATGCAAAGCAATACAGAAAACAGTACACCAATATTCTCTATATGGAATACACCGGTAATCTATATCAAGATATTGTAGACATGGATTTTATTGATGATCCACCAGAAATCAGTGAGCAGGAACGTTTTCAAAGACATAACCGTTTCTTACGCTCTTTGAAATCTGATACACTGCTGATCATAGACAATTTTAATGTCACATCCACACAGGACAGTTGCCTGTCAGTCGTATTAAAATACCGTTGCCGGGTTTTATTTACAACCAGAAGCCAACTGTCTGAATACTGTAGTTTTCAATTAAAAGAACTGAAAGATATACCCACTCTTTTTCAACTGACATCTGTATTTTATTCAGAAGCAGAGGAAAACCGGGCAATCGTAGAAAAAATCATAGAAACTGTACACTACCATACTTTTGCTGTCGAACTGGCAGCCAAACTTCTGGAAAATGGAATTTTAACTCCAGAGCAATTATTGATAAAACTTCAAGAGGAAAAGGCTTCTCTTCATAATGAAGATAAGATTAAAGTAATGAAAGATGGTCAGAGCAAAAAAGCCACCTATTACAACCATATCCATACCCTGTTTTCGTTATACTCCTTATCACGGAAACAGCAGGATATTATGTGCAATATGTGTTTTATGCCTTCATCTGGTATTTCTGCCCGTATATTTTCCAAATGGCTGGAGCTGCCTACTTTAAATGACGTGAATGATCTGATCGAGACAGGTTTTGTACAGTCAAGTCTCCGGCATACTATTTCTCTGCATCCAATGATTCAGGAAATTGCAGTTTCCGAGACCGCACCTTCTGTTACAAGCTGCCACACGTTATTGGATTCTCTGCAAAAAATATGTTTGATGCATGGCATTGAAGTTAGCTATTATAAAAAATTATTTCAAACAGTAGAAAACATCATGCTTTTCATTGAAAAGGACGATATTCCCCAATACCTGTTATTTTTAGAAGATGTTTTTCCATATATGGAGAAGTACCACTATCAAAAGGGTATGAAAAAAATCATCCAGGAACTACAGCATTTTATAAAAGCAAATACTTACGGGACTGCATCTGACCGTGCCTTACTATTGGATTATCAGGCAACTCTGGAACCCAAAACAGAAAAAGCGATAAAATTAGAAAAAGAAGCACTTGCTCAAATAAAAGAAACCACAAAAGAAAATGCCCACCTGGTTTCCAACCTCCATTCCAATCTTGGAGGGCTTTACCGAATCAACGGACAACTTGATCTCGCTAAAAGGCACATGAAAATGGGTATCTCTCTTTTACAACAATACCAGCTTCTTTATACTAATGACAGTATTCCTCAGATTAATAATTATGCTGTCCTCTTAATTGAAATACAAGAACCTGACCTTGCCCTGTCTGCTCTTCAGAAATTAGCACAGATTATCAAAGAATATAATTCAAACCACTGTTTGGATTATGCCCAGGTACAGGAATCCCTTGGAAGTATCTGCCTGATCACTGCAAATATTTCGCAAGCGAAAACCCATTTTAAAAAAGCCTTGAAAATTTATGAGGATATATGGGCAGACGAACCCGAATTGATTGAAGAAAAATATCAAGCAATTCAAGAATTGTATCCACAAGCTGGAATTGCTCTGGCAAAAAGTATTCTTCTCACCAAGCACTAACGGTTCCTACAAACACTTGTAAAATATATTGCCTCAATAATGTAAACGCCTAGTTTTGAGATACACTCCAAGACTAGGCGCTTGTCCATTTCCATTTTTTCTTAGACATGGAGCGTTTACATAAGGATCACTTTTCTTTTTTTGACACTTTTCGCTCCTCCTATCTCAAATTTTTTATAGTCTAGGTATATTGCCTTCATCAATGCCTGAGAACTTGTAAATATGCTCCTCTGCTTGTTCAATCTGCGATACATTACAATCATCTCGTCATCAACCTACTGTTTGATACAATATGTCAAATGCATAGTGGCTCAGTTCTATTAGAAATTTATATCTCTAACTCCGCACCAATTCTAAAATTCCTTTTGAAAGGCGATATACTTTATCAACACTTTCCAGTTCTTTATACTTATGCGTAATAAAAACGATAGTCTTATTTTTTAATTCACTATGTAATAACTCACGTAAAGCTTCATTTGATTCAACATCAAATCCTTCTGTAGCCTCATCCATAAGTAAAATGTCTGCATTTTTCAGCAGAGCCCTAGCTACAGCTATCTTTTGTCTTTCTCCTCCAGAAAGTTTTGCACCATCTTGTCCAATTTTTTGTCCAAATCCATGATCCAATTTTTCAATAAAACCTAAAGCACCACTTTTTCTACATGCTTCAACAACTGCATCTCTTGACGCCTTTCCATCGATATTAACATTCTCCTCTATAGTCCCTTGGAATAGATATGGTCTTTGGCTTATAACCGCAATTCTATTTCTCATATCTTGTATATCCATCAATTCCACAGGAGCTCCATACAATTTTATTATTCCTTTTTGTGGCCGGTAGAATCCCGCCAAAAGGTTCAAAAGTGTTGATTTGCCACTTCCATTTTCTCCTACGATCGCAATTCGTTCCCCTTTTTTTACACATAGTGAAATACCATTTAAAATAGGGTGTCCTGGTTCATAACCAAAGACAAGATTTTTTACTTCAAAAACCATATCCCTATCTTGATAAATTTTCTCAGGTTTCATTTCACATAATTTCATTTCCAATTCTTCCGGTTGTCCCCATAACTCAAAAAGACGTTTTGCCGATGGCTCAATTTGCGCAAAATAATATTTAATGTTTATCAATGCTGAAATTGGATTTACAACATATGCACTATATGTAATAAAAGCAAATGCTCCGCCTATAGTGAATTCTCCTTTTATTATAAAAAGCCCACTTAATATATATAATAACGCATTTACAACCGTGTCTATTACTACAACACTGACAGTACTATATTCATCTAGCATTGCGTTCTTTTTATATGAATCCATCAAATCTTTTTGCAGACCTTCAAATTGAGATTTTTTTACCTGAAACAGATTCCAGAGCTTCATTTCATGAATTCCATTTATACACTCGGCAAACCAACTCATAAACTTTCGTTTATCCTCAATCCACTGTTCAAACACTTCCCGTTTCTTGTTTGCACAATAGGACACTATTATAAATTTCAGTGGAATAATTGCTTCTATCAATATTGCTAATTTCCAGTCTAATAAGGACAGCCCAACTACTCCTCCTATTATTTGGAGAATTGATGATATAGAAAACTGAGTAATCTGATCCACAACAGATGACACATTATCAATATCCATACCAATTGTATTTATAATCTCTGCACTTCCTCTTTCAGCAAAATACTGTATTTTCATCCTATTGATTTTCCAGTAAGTCTTTTTATAGAGAGAATGTGTAAACTGATTATGTACATTTGAAAATAATTTTGTTTGGATTATATTTAACTCTTGCTGGGTTAAAGAAATTATTATTAATATAACAGAAAATAAAAGAATGTATTTCATGTTTTTCTGCAATATACCACAATCTGTTATTTGTCTTATAAGCAGTGGGTGTATAAACGTTATGAATGATGAACCCAAAAGGCAACAGATAATCCCTGGAAAATACTTTTTATATTCACACAACATTTTACAAATTCGATACCATGTTTTCCCATTTTCTCTCATATCCAATTGCCATCCTCACTATTCGTTAAGCAAAATATTGACAAACAAGCTCATATATATCCTCTATATTGTAAGTTATTCCTATTCGATCTTCTGCATACAATTCATACATATTATTTTTACGCACAATATACATATCTATATCTGATGCCTTACTACTTTCAAATATTTCTTCCTCTTGATTCAAAAGAATAATATCAGGTTCATAAGCTATATATACTGTATAAAGGATATCGTTCAATGACTCATTGGAATCGTCATAATATTCTAAAGGAATTACATTTTCATCTAAAGGATTTTTCTGCAGATTTATTGCGTAATAACCGTTCTGACTAAACATCACTTTTAGCTGTATCATTTCCTCGTAATCTAAATCAATACCGGCAATTACCGGTATCTCTATATTGGTTTTATCCCTTATTACATTTTCTAGTATATCCGGATAATCAGATTTATGCGTTGCTATAGTCATCAAAAAGTCCATAACATCATCAAATCCTGCTGTGGGCTTTCTGTTTAAATATGTAGCAATATGTCCAGTGACAACAGGAGCCGCATAACTATTGGCTTGATTTACGATCCCATTCCACGAAAAATTTGCTATAATAGAATTCTCAATATTATAACCTTTTTGTTCTTGAAACAGAATTTGACCATTTCCCAAAAGACCATAACGATCCTGCCTGACACCAAAAACACCTGGATATGCAGCTGGATAAGTCTTTATATTTCTGTTATGATATGCTGCTACTATAATCGCATCAGCATCAAGTAATCTTTTTATTTGAATCCATAAGGGTTTAATATCAAAATAATTGATTGTTCCAAGACTCATGTGAATTAACTTTATTTTATTTTGAATACACCATTCCAAAGCTTCCAGCAAAACTGTGATCTGTGTTGTTCCTGCAGAGTCAGTCACATTCAAGTCCCATAATTCTATATCACTACATATGCTTGTGATAATTCCGACGCATACAGCGCCATGGAATGATTTATCGTCTTTATACTCACTTGGATCGCATTTAGAAGCCAAAAAAGATTTATGAACAATCCTTTGATTCCTGTTATTTCTCATATGATAAGGTATACCGTTATCAATCAATGCGAGCTTAATCATTTGCACTATTCCTATTCTTACCTGTTATATATCCAAGCCAAATATCGCATATTTATTATTCTCATGATAAACCTTGTAATTCTATGGTCAATAAAAATTCAAGTGTCGCTGAACCCTAATATGCTTCTCCAATCACACTGCCATCATAAGCATTGATCACATAAGAAAGCTCCTGTAGAGAATTTCCACCAATACTTTCCCTGACAGTAAAAATCCATGCTGGAACCAACCATGCGTGTTTCGGCTCCTGATAGGCTGTGGTATAAGTATACTGCAATTTTGCGTTTACCACATCATACTCCAGTGCGGTAGTGTCGTTGGCAGACTGGCCTTTTCCGGAATACCAATAAAAAATCTGATCTGTCAGCTTTGCCTGTATTTTTTCAAAAGGCAGAAGCTTTGTATTTTCCGTCACCGTACAGACTTCTTCCGATATCCCATCCCATTTAAAATATTTAATTCCTTCCTCTGTTATCAGAATAGAGATTGTTTCTACCTGGAACGGAGGCACATAACTATCCACTGTTTCTTCCGCAACCACGCCATCAGGAACTGAAGTAATACCCTCTACACTTTTCGAAAAACAATACAGATATCCCGGTAATCCTCTATCCAGATCTCCCTGCCACAAAGCATCACTACCAAGTCCCAGACCATTGCGCTCTGAACATGCGCCATTCGGGAACCACACGGTACGATCAGAATCTACAAGGCCCATTCCATCGATACCTAAATCCTCTAAAACTTGTTCTGCCTGTTCCTTTCCATCTTCCTCTGTAAAGGTGATCTTGTCCATGCACTTTCGATACGCATCTGCCAGTTCATGAAATTTCTCTGTATAGCCGTTGGTATCCATGCCAAAGCTACTGTAATACTCACTCTGCATTTCCTCAGTTTCTATTGTTTCTTCTTCTATAAAATTAGAACCCTCCATCCAGAGAAAACTACTGTCATTGTCAATTTCCTGATTATACCGCTCTGCTTCTATATATGCCTTCCTGTCCTCGCCCACATCTGCAGTAAAATAATCCTCTGTATCTGTGTTTTCCAATTCAGTACTCATCCAACTCCGTGCCGCTTCCACACCGTGATCCTCTGTTTTTTTTTGAAATTTTATCTCCATCTTTTCCGGTGCAGACGCTTCATCCGGTGCAAGCTCCATCCCCTCTCGGGTTGCGTTTTGAATCCCTGCAATCGATGTAGAATATGCTGATTGCAAGTAACTTCCTTCCTTGCTGGAAATCCTGTCTAACACTTCCTGATACGCATCCTTTGTCACCATCTGTGGCATATATAGTTCCTCACCGTCCGTAAAATAATCAATCAATCCATTCAGTTCTTCCTGCGTTAACTCGTGATTTTGCATCTCTATGACTGGAAGATTGCCAATGCTTTGTTCGCCCAACTTAATATCTGCCTGGATAACCACACGGTCGTTGCTTTTCTTTTCTTCAAATTTCCAATGCGTTGGAACATTTGTCTCTCTCTTTTCTCCTTTTTTAAGAGGTTCACAGACAGCCGCCTCGCTAATCCCATCCACTTTGCTGACTACCGAACTCTCCTCTGGTGTTTCCTGACAGCTGGAAAGAATAATACACAACGCACCTACCATAATTGCTAGAACACTTTTTTTCATTTTTCCTCCATATATCTTATAGAATTGTCGCTTTTTCACGAAACTTCAATTATAAACTCTTTAACTTATAAATACCTTCCTGACACTATTAACGTTTTCGTATATTTTTTAGAAACAGACTACCTTATTTATTTTAATGTATAAGGCAGTCTGTTCTATGTACTAGTAACTATAACTTGTTCCCCCGTATTTTTATTTTATCTGCGTCAGGACACCTGCATCCATCTCACAGATCGTATCGCAGAGCCATTCGATCTCCAGCATGTTATGTGCTGCGATAAGAATAGTCTTCCCTCGTTCCTTTAATCCCCGCAAAAGCTCGCAGACCTCTCCTGCCCCCTGCTTGTCCAGACCATTAAAAGGCTCGTCCAATATCAAAAGCTCCGGATCTTCCATGATTGCCTGTGCGATACCAAGACGTTCACGCATTCCAAGAGAATACTGTCCTACCTTCTTTTTAGACAGAGGATCAAGCCCTAGGGCACGCATCGTCGCCCTCACATCGTCATCGGAAATACGGTGTTTCAGAGACGCCAGTCTCTTTAAATTCGCAAAACCGCTGAGATCCAGAAAGAAGCCAGGGTTTTCAATGATAATGCCTACGGAATCTGGAAAGTCCAGCTCCTTCCCGATCTGTTTTCCCCCTACGAGCACTGTGCCGCTCTCAGGTTGTAAAAATCCACAGATGCATTTAAACATTACGGTTTTCCCTGAACCGTTAAACCCCATAATCCCATGAATCTTCCCTTTTTCAAAATCATGGGTAATGTTCTTTAATACTTTTTCTTTTTGAAAGGATTTTGTCAGTCCCTTCAACCTGATTGCATATTCCATTTTGCCCTCCATTTATTCGTTTGTCTGCGTAAAAGAGAAATTATAGCCCTTAATTCGGACGGCTGACAAGCCGATCAGCGCTATGATTAATATTGCAAATATGAACATGCTCATCCCGATCCCTGGCAGGTAATCATAACCAAAGCTGTGCATGGGAAAGGTAGCTTGGTTCAACGGAGACAGCCAGCCGCAGAACACGTTCGCCCTATATTCCTGACTTTCTGTAAAATGAAACAGTTTCCGGAAAACATCTGGGTTCAGCAGGAGCCCATACAGACTGACTGCAAAAGCACCGATCACCCCTGCCATATTTCCCGCAGCCAGATTTAAAAACAACATGAGAACTGCGATAAAAAGAGTATATAAAAGTACAAGTCCAAACACTATTGCTGCGCACATATAAGGAGTTGAGCTTTCCATTGTTTTTATGGAAACAGGAACGGTTATGCTCTCCCCACCGCCATAGCCCAACATTGCCGCTGTTTCGCTCCACACATTTCCCGTAAAGGAAAAGGGAGCTCCCATAATTCCAAGCATCACAGCCAAAAAAATATTATAGATCACAGTCGCCAGGATCACATAGATAATCTGACCCGCAAGCCATATCTTCCGTTTTGTGCGTACAAGCCAATACGGAGTTGCCTGACTGATAAATGGCATGTCCGCAAAGAGCAGGATTAAAAGCAGGGAGGACAGCATAACAGAGGATGCATCCCCATATGTCCAAATAAACGGCTCGAATACCTGAAGGATTGTCTCATATTTTATCGCATGGGAAATAATCTGATCCGACAGCATCAGACATAATATAGCTGCCAAAATAAAGGTCATCCAGATCCTCGGACTTTTTTTCCATCCATAGAAATTCTGGCCTGCAATCCAAAAAGCCTGTTTAATATCACGCATACCGCAACCTTCTTTCTATTGCGCACATAAAGATCAGTGCCGTTAAAAAACTTCCAACCGCTAATATAGCAATGCAGAAGATATCATTGTAGTAAATAGACGCCGCCCAATAGCGGGGACTCAGAAAGAATGCTTTTTGATAGTAACGCTCCTGAAATACGGTCAGGACATAATAAAGAATAAAAGGAACGGCATAGGACATATAGCGATTTTTTGTTATGACAGCCGACGTACCGCCAATTAGCGCCCAAAAAGCGCCATTTAAAAACAATCTCAGAAAGCTTACCGCCGTTCTGCCCACAAGCACTGCCATCTCATAATTTCCGTCAATCAGAGAAGGATACTGACCGAACCTCAGTATACAGATTACAAGAAGGAACACCATGGCTAAAAAAGCTGTCAAACCTCCGGAGACCAACAATCCTGCTGCTTTTCCTACGAGATACTGTTTTCTCCCTGAACGGATATAACTGAACAGAAAAAAACGACTGTGCAGCTCAGCCTCCGTATTCTCTCCACCCGCAAAAGCAACGGCAATGGGAACAAACAGAAGCATATTAACGCTGTTCATACAATAGGTGTATGCTACGAACCAGCCTGGTCCTTCTGCAGATCCGCCTGCATTTATGATCTTCTGCAACATCTCATGCTCAGACATCAGGGTAGCCGAAACGATTAGAAAAATCCCCAAAATAAAGCGAATGCTTCGAATATTGTTTTTTATGTCCGTTGCCAACACATTTCTCATACGCTTTTCTCCTCACTTCAAACAGCTATAGACTTGATTTTTTTATTTTTATAAAATCCTAGTTTTTTGCAATAATATCACTATTTGTATAAAACTACACTCCTTATCAAACAACAGTTAAGGACTTGCAAAAACTGTTGTTCCTACTGAAAGCATTGCAACAGCTGTAAAAATTGATAATATTTTAAATTTTCTATTATTCTAAGTTCTACAAATACATAAGCCGCCAGTTAAGTACGATTAGTTTTATTATAATTCAATAAATTTCATCCAACTTTCCACATTTTATTGTACAATTTTACCATTTATATAATAACATGTCAACATTTAATGAACGTTTATAACAAAAAAATGCAGGGCTATAAAAAACTAAAGAAATTGCTCTATTTTACAAAATTATATCCTATTTTTCAATTCCAACTCAATTTTCCCTCAATGTCTTTTTCCTCCAACTTTCGTATGCTTATCTCACAGCAAAGCAGTACCACACCGGTACAGCCTGCTGAATTAATCAATACGAAAATGGAGGTGTTTTTTATGCGAGAACTCAGAAACACAAAAATCATTGCTGTAGATCACGGCTACGGCAACATGAAAACAGCAAATACCGTCACACCAACCGGAATCAAAGCCTATGAAACAGAACCCATCTTCACCGGGAATATTCTGGAATATAACGGCATTTACTACCGGATTGGCGAAGGACACAAAGAATTTATCCCAGATAAAGCTATGGACGAAGAATATTATCTTCTAACTCTCATGGCGATTGCAAGGGAACTGAATGTCTTTTCCATCCGTGAAGCAGACGTTCATCTGGCTGCCGGGCTTCCTCTGACATGGATCAGAAACCAGAGAGAAGATTTCCGTTCCTATCTGCTCCAGAATCCAGAAGTCCATTACCGATTTAACAGCAAAGAGTATCATCTCCGTTTTGTGGGATGCAGCCTTTACCCGCAGGGATATCCGGCTATCGTAAACCGACTTGGAGATTTCAAGGGGACAAATCTTCTTGCAGATATCGGCAACGGAACCATGAACATTCTGTATATCAATAATAAGAAAGCACAGGAAAGCCGGTGCTGGACAGAAAAGTTTGGCGTAAACCAATGCATGATTGCCGCTAAAAACGCTGTTCTGGACAACTTCGGAGTAAAGATTGAAGAATCTACCGTAGAGCAGATTCTGCGGTTTGGAACCGCTGACATTTCAGCGTCTTATCTGGATTGTATTACTGCTGTTGCCAGACAGTATGTCACAGATATTTTTGCCACGCTCCGCAAATATGAATACAATCCTGGCCTGATGCGCCTGTATGTGGTCGGAGGCGGTGGATGCCTGATCCGTAACTTTGGAGCGTATGACAAATCACGAGTTACCATCCTTGATGATATCTGTGCCACTGCCAAAGGTTATGAATCTCTGGCTTATATGAGCCTGAAAAGGAGGGGATAAGCCATGCAGAACCATATCCGCAACACAAACCTGCGATTTAATCTGGACAAAGACCAGCAGCGGAGAGCCTGGGAATATTTACAGACGATGGACAGACAGAATTTTAAATCTTACAGCCAGGTAATCTCCCTTGCACTGGTCGATTATTTTGACCGCTACTACCGCACTCAGGCTGATCCCTATCTGGAAACAAGGGAACGGGAAGAACTTTTTGTGAAACAGATTGTAGAAGCAGTAGAACACAGCCTGAAACAGTCATTGCCGATTTTTCTGTCCGGGCTGACTGCAGGCATGTTGGAAAGGGAATCCCCCATCAGGATGCCCTTTCCAGCTCCTGAAAAAGAACAGCCGGATCGTGATATAGACTGGGATTTTCTTGGAGAATAAACCATTGTGATTGGAGGTGAACACATGACGGACTTTCTGACAGCAGACACAAGCCTGCCATCTTATATGATGTTTCCCCGTTTTCTTCTGGACATGGAAATAAACGAAACTGCCAAAATGCTTTATATGATCCTGCTCGACCGTGCAAGGCTTTCCCAGAAAAATGAGGGCTGGTCAGATACAAATGGTCATGTGTTCCTCTACTTTACGATTGAAGCACTGGCAGAAGTTCTCCACAAAAGCCAGATGACGGTGAAAACTGCTCTGGCAGTACTGGAAAAACAAGAGCTTATCTTCCGAAAACGGCAGGGACCCGGACACCCTAATCGGATCTATGTAAAAATCCCGAAAGAAACCCTCAGCAATACAGACAGAATTCTTTCCTCAAGACAGACAGAAAACTGTCCTATTGACAGACAGGATTCTTTCCCTGATACAGACAGAAAACTGTCCAGTAATAAGAAAGAGATAAAAAAGAACCATTTAACAATAAGAGGGAGTAAAGAGCCACGCTCACCCTATGGAACATTTCAAAATGTTTTTCTGTCAGAGACGGAGCTGGAAAATATCCGGCAGACAATCCCTGACTGGCAGGACTATATGGAACGCTTATCCGGTTATATGGCTTCTACCGGAAAGCAATACCAAAACCATGCAGCTACCATCATCCGTTGGGCAAGACAGGATCATCCTGTTTCCCGGCAACGAAATTATGAAAGTGAGGAATACGAAACATTATGACAACATTTACAGAAAAACCAACAGCTATCACACCAAACAGAGAGCTTCAGTCTGATGAATATTTTAACGAAACAAATCACCTGATCTACTGTTCCAAATGCAATACGCCAAGACAGTGCAGGCATGAATTACAGGGAAAGGTTCTTATTCCTTCCATCCGCTGTAAGTGCCAGCAGGAGATCTTTGAACAGGAGGAAGCCCAGAGAAAACTTCATGAAAAGCAAATGGAAATAGAGCATCTCAAAACCAGCGGCTTACAGGACAAATCACTTTATGACTACACCTTTGCCAAAGATAACGGCAGCAATCCGGAAATGAAACTTGCACACAATTATGTAAGTAACTGGGAAGAGATGAAAGCAAACGCTTCCGGACTTCTCATCTGGGGCGATGTCGGTACTGGAAAATCTTTCTTTGCAGGCTGCATTGCCAATGCCCTTCTGGAAAAAGGCGTCCCGGTACTGATGACCAACTTTTCCCGGATTCTGAATACCCTTACCGGAATGCATTTTGAAGACAGGAATCAGTTCATCCACAGCTTAAACCGCTACAGCCTTCTGATCATTGATGACCTCGGAATTGAACGGAACTCTGACTTTGCACTGGAACAGGTATTCAATGTGATTGACAGCCGTTACCGCAGTAAAAAGCCCCTGATCATAACAACCAATCTCACTTTATCAGAGCTGAATAACGCCGCTGATATCGCACACAAGCGAATTTATGACCGGATTCTGGAGAGATGTGTTCCCATCCGTATCAATAACCGGAATATCCGTCAGGACAATGCAACAGCTAATTTAAAAAAAACGAAAAAAATTCTGTTAGATAATCACACTTCAAACCAGAGTTGAAACAAAGCAGCATCGTACAATAACTATTTTTCACTGACAGTAGTACTACTTTCTTTTCTTATTTATCACCAGAGACATGCCACTGTCAGTTATCTAAAACTATAGTACTAAACCACAAGATTTTAAAACTAAATCGCCCGGATACGGGCATAAAAAGGAGGTGCCAGATATGGCAAATAAAAGAATTATGACACCAGAAGAAAAAGTGCTTTTACAGGCAAAACACAGACTGGAAGAAATCGAAGCAAGAAACCGTAAAAAGGAACGTAATGCCAGAACACGCAGATTGATTCAAGAAGGAGCGATTCTGGAAAGCATTGCTCCACATATTAAAGAAATGGATTTAGATACCCTAAAGCGGGAGCTGATGCTCCGGCTAAGAGGAATGTAAATACACAAGTTCTACTCCCGAAGGGCGCACTTACTCACCACCCGATAAATCGGGCGGTGGTATCCCCTACGGGGCTCGTGCGCTCTGCCGAGGGCTATCCGCTGTTGCAGGCAACATCGAAAGGAGGTGCCAGATATGGCAATTTATCATATGCAAGCCAAGGTCGTCAGCCGTGGTTCCGGGCGGTCTGCTGTCGCTGCATCTGCTTATATGAGCTGTAGCCGCATATACAATGATTACGATGGCATCCAGCATGACTACACCCGAAAACATGGACTGATCTATCAGGAAGTAATGCTTCCCCCTATGGCTCCGCCTAAATGGAAAAACCGGGAGCAACTCTGGAATGCTGTAGAAGCTGCTGAAAAAACAAAAGACAGCCGACTGGCAAGAGAATTTGTTGTCGCACTCCCTATTGAGTTGGATAAAGACAGCAATATTTCTCTTCTTCAGA
This sequence comes from Blautia sp. NSJ-140, assembly GCF_022868965.1. Classification (NCBI taxonomy): domain Bacteria; kingdom Bacillati; phylum Bacillota; class Clostridia; order Lachnospirales; family Lachnospiraceae; genus Blautia; species Blautia sp. NSJ-140. The sequence continues at coordinate 350,864 of NZ_JALIFS010000001.1, forward strand.
ATTTTATTCAAAAGAATTTTGTAGATATGGGAATGTGTGCCGATTTCGCCATTCACGATACAGATGGTCACAATCCCCATGCACACATTCTACTTACTGTCCGTCCATTAAACGAAAACGGAACATGGCAGTATAAAACCGAAAAAGAATATCTATGCATCAAAGATGGAGAGGAAAAGGGATTTACTGCTTCTGAATTTAAGGATGCTCAGAAAGAGGGCTGGGAAAAACAGTATCGTTATAAAGCTGGGAAAAAGAAAGTATATCTGACTCCCTCGGCAGCACAGGAGAAAGGTTATGAACGTATCGACAAACATCCAAAAAGCACCCGGTATGGCAGACAAAACCCGATTTCCGAACAATGGAACAGTGAGGAACAGCTCTGCCTCTGGAGAGCAAACTGGGCAGATGCCGTAAATAAAATGCTTGCCCTTAATCAGATAAATGCCGCCATTGATCACCGCAGTTTTGCAGCTCAGGGAATCACTGAACAGCCAACCATCCACGAAGGCTACATTGCCCAGAATATGGAAAAGAAAGGCATGATAGCAGACCGGTGTGAAATCAACCGTCGGGTTCGTGCGGATAACAGAATACTACGGGAATTAAAAACACAGATAAAAAAATTGGTTCAAGCTGTCGAAAAATCTATTCCGGTAATTGCAGAAACATTAGAAGCAATCCGCAATCATATGATTTTTACACAATATCATTTACTTCATAATGAAATGCAAAAAGAAGTGATCCATGACTGGATGCAGCATTTTCGTCCTATCCTAAATAAATATGATACCATTAAGAAAAAGCTCAAAGCGAAAGTTACTGAAAAGAAAGAACTAAATGTGCAAAAAAGTAAAACCAGTATTCTAAATCCTTTCCAGCATATAAAGTTAAACCAGCAGCTTACAACCGTAACAGAAGAAATCGAGGAACTGAAATCTGCCAAAGAACAGCTGCTGTTTCAGGCTGAATGCTCCACAGAGAAAGATATGGCGAGCCTTTCCAGAAAATACGACCAGATGGATAAGAATCTGGATATTCTCGATTCTCAGGATATGGCTCTCAAAGAGCAGCTTGAAAAAGATGCTGTCGCTTTCCAAGAGGAAAAACTCCGGCCTAAACCAGAGCAATATACAGAATTACTGGATGCCAGAATCCAGATACGACCTACTTTCCGAGAGAAACTGATTGAGCAGCTCAAAGGTACTTTTGGTGAATATTATGACTATCACTATCGTGATATCGCAACCCATGAAGTGGATGATCTCAATATGGAAGATCCCTATAGCTTCTCTCATCGTACCTGGGAACTTGAATATCAGAGGAAACAGGAATTGCAAAAAAAACATCCTGTTCAATCCAGGCAAAAATCGCACAACACAGAACTATAATGTTTAAACTACTAATATAAAAAATATCCCGTTTTCTCAAAACAGTTATATTGCTTCATCCCAATAATTCACAAACTGCTAACCACCGAGCAAAAGTGAGGCACAAAGTGCGTAAGCATAATTTGATTTCTTTCCGCTTACGCACTCTCTTTTTATCTTGAGCAAAAAATTCCTACTTTGTAAAGCCAACAAATGGGGTTTGGGGGGCTCCCAAAGTGCGTTTGGATATCCAAACGCTATGCTTGCAAAACCAGTTCCACTAATTTCCCTCGATACTCCCTTCTTCTAAAATCAATGATAATTATAACATTGCCAATTTTGTAAAGTAATAATCAACTTAAAATATAGACGACAAACAATAAAACCATGATACTGTTACAAAAAGCAGTAGCATGGTTTCTTTATATTTCATTATAGATTTTCTCTATCTATCATATTTTCTATTGTTTCTGAGAAACAACACTCTTTCAAATCAATACTTTTGTCCATCTTCACAAGATTTGTATATTTCTCATCTGTATAGTGTTTTGATATTACAGCAAATACTTTATATGTAGGCTGTGCTGTTACATCTCTGATGTCCTTTTTCAGCAATGTGTTCGGTACATTTAATTTCGTATTTTTATCTTTTACGAAGCCAATACAACCACATATATTCCCGGCAGCTTTTTCTGTATATAATTTCGGTCCTCGATCTGTAAATTCTCCTATCATTGTTACGTTTTTCTTAATAAGCATCATACGTTCCAATATATCCAATTTTTGCCCCGTAGAGCCATCTTTTGCAAAAACAAAATCATTTTCTGTTAATCGCTTATCCAGGCATTTCTGGTAAAAATGAATTGCAGAAGCTGTCTCTTTTTTATTCAATCGAACTCCTGTCAAATGTAAAAAATTGTATCTATGGAAAACAACTTCATATCCCTGTACAGATGACAAAATCTTATTACTTTCCTGTAATTGCTTATTCACCTCTTTCGGTAAGCCATATAGGAACAAAACCTTCTGATCCTCAAGATGTTCTTTATATAGTTGTGCCGCTTTTGTCATAATCTGAATTGCACGTCTTTTGTCCATAACTTAATCCTTATCCCATAAAATTTAGAGAAGGGAATGTTCACGCCGCAGCACTAAACATTCCCTTCTCATGGTTGATTTTTCCGTTGTCTGCCAACCTCCAGCACCTTCGTCTGGAAAATATCAGGTTTTTCCGTTGCCTGCCAACCTCCGACACCTTCGTTCGGAAAACGTATCAGATTTTAGGTGTCAACCCACCGCTGATGCACAGCTTTTCTAATTACATTTTACACGAACTATGTGGAAAATGCAATTACAATTTTATCTTATGATGCCCTGCTACATTTTATACACTATTTATCTTACATTTCATTCTTGATAAATTATCTCTTTATCCACAATCTCCCTCGCACATACTTGTATATTGTTCATTCTTCCTATCCATTCCAAGACATTTTCCACCTTTAGCTGTTCTGTAATGCCTTGTGCCTGTTTCATCTGTTCTACAAGTCTTTCAAAGCGTTCCTGTGCCTGTTCTTCTATATCAGCCAAATAACCATTCAGCCTGCCGCTTGTAAGCATATTCAGATATAGCAATCTGCGGTATTCCTTCAAATACCGCAAATGTCTTTGTCCCCATACACCGACAACCCTTTGTTCTTCTTCCTTCGGTAAGGTAAGAGCAGGGATAAGATAATCCCCATGTCTGATATAAGTACCGCCCATCTCTTCAAAAATTGTTTTCTTCATTGTCTGTTCTACCTTTCTTATCGTTCTCTATTCATAGATTTTCTTTACGACCGTTCCAATTTTACAGTAACAATAATTCTTCAATTTTCAGTTCACATTGCCCCTCCCGAAGAAGTATGATAGAATAATTCTATTAAATTGAATCGGAGGTGCCACATGGCTATCAGTTCCAACAATATTCAGGTCTATACTACTTTGTCCAAAGAACTGGTTGCTGAGATTGATAAGGATGCAAAAGCGAACTATCGTACACGTTCCCAGCAGATTAACATGATCCTGACCGAGTATTATAAGACTCAAACAACAACCAAACATGAATCCGAGTAAAACACTGAATTGCCTGAAAACACAGGAAATATCAGTGTTTTCTTATGTTTTCCCTTAATTATAAGGTTCATGAGACCCATAATTATTCCCAAAACTCAGATTGATCACCAACGGCCGATTTAGTTCCAGCGCCTTCCTCATCAGATAGTCGATTCCCTGGATCAGTTCCGTTGTCCTGGGAAAAGAATTCTCCTTTGGAATTCCCATTTTCACAACCAGGAGATCACTTTCATAGGCAACGCCTCTGTTCACACCACCGGAAGCCCTTCCGTTTCCGGCTGCGATTCCAAGCACAGCAGTCCCGTGTCCGCTGATATCCACAGACGGAACAAGGCGTCTGCCCTGGTTTTCTCCAAGTGCAAGCGCCTCATCAATTTCTTCTTTCGTATATTCTGTTCCTGCCCCATATCCTGCCGGTGGTTTTCCCGGAATTCCCTGATCCCATAGATACAGGATCCGGCTGCTTCCATCCTCATTTCGAAAATCAGGGTGGAAATAATCAACACCGGAATCCACGATTCCCATAAGGATTCCTTCTCCGGTCAACCCTTCCGCTCCGGTCTGTACCGCCTGGATGCAGCTGGCTGTTTTTCCCTGAAACACTTCAAAATAAAGTTGTTTTGGTTTTTCCATAAAGATCACATTTTCTCGGTCAGAATAGCTGTCGATCTCACGCTCCGGAAAAGTAACAACTGCATAGTTTCCCAGAAGCGGAACTGCCTGTATTCCCTCTCCGGAAAGCTCCTCCTCCCTGCCTGTGTATTTCACGATCACATCCCAGGTTTTCCCAGCAGGATCATATCCTGTGTTCAGATTTCCGGATTTCTGGCGTTCCTCTTCTGTAGCATCCAGGGCTAGATTTAAAAGATTGTCAATTTTCTGATCTGGCATGATAAGCTCGCTTCTTTGATTCCTTACTTTACTATACACAGTTAGCCCACATTAATTAACTTGAAAAGCTTATCAGATTACATGACAATTTCCAGTTCTCATTCTTAACACTGTCAGGATATCACGCTTCATTTCTGTTGTAGTTTCTTTTATGCAGTGCTATAATTCCAGGTAAAATTTACAACCTTCGGGAGAACTATTATGCAAATCACGAAACCTACTTTTTGTAATGAATTTTCCTGCATCGCAGGCAGCTGTCCGGATACCTGCTGTGCCGGCTGGCAGATCATGATCGATCAAAACAGTCTCAAAAAATACCGCCACTGCAAAGGAGCTTTTCGCAACCGCCTTCTGAATGACATCGACTGGAAGGAACATTCTTTCCGTCATTATCAAAAACGCTGTGCATTTTTGAACGAAGATAATCTCTGTGATATCTACAGCGAAGCGGGCAAAGATATGCTCTGCGATACCTGCCGTAAATACCCGAGGCATATCGAAGAATTTGAGGGACTTCGGGAATTGTCTCTGTCTCTTTCCTGCCCGGAAGCCGCCAGAATCTTTCTCAGCCACAAAGAAAAAATCACATTCCGGACTGTGGAAAAGGAAACTCCAGAAGAGACTTATGACGACTTCGACTATTTCCTTTTCACCGCGCTGATGGACACCAGAGACTATCTCTTCTCCGTGATCCAGGACCGTTCTGTTCCCTGTGCGTTACGCCGCCGGAAGCTTCTGGCCTGCGGCCATGATTTTCAGCTCTGTCTGGACCGGAACAAATTGTTTCAATGGGAAACGATCCGCAGTCGTCATCAAAATTCTGCTTTCGGAGATTCCTTCCAGAAAAAACTCCACAAGTGGATCACTGCCAAAAAGCCTTCTGCTGACCTGCGAAAAAACATATGGAAAACCATCATTCCTCAAATGGAAGTTCTCCGCTCTGGCTGGCATGATTACCTCTTGGAAACCTTAACCCCGTTATATACCGCCTGTGATACCGAACAACAATACCAGGATGTCTGTCTTGAATTCGAAACCTTTTATCCGGACTGGAAGATTCAGGAAGAACAGCTCCTGCTCTATTGGATCTACACGTATTTCTGCGGGGCCGTATATGATGAACAGATCTTCGCCAAAGTAAAAATGGCAGTTATCTGCACCTTCCTGATCCACGAGCTGGCAATGGGAACCTGGCTTTTGCAGCAAAAGCAGTTTTCCTTTCCAGATCTGGTCTCAATCTGTTACCGTTTTTCCAGGGAGCTGGAACACTCTGACCAGAATCTTAATAAAATGGAAGAACTTCTTGATTGGGAATCAATTTTTTCTCTGGAAAATCTGCTGGAAATATAAAGGGTAATTAAAGTTGTTGAAGGGCTCTCTTCGTGAGGGGCAAACTTGAGGGTGTTGCTAGAATAGCCTGCCAGAACGCCAATTTTGTGCCTAATATCGTTTTTACCAGCCACAGAACCGATTCCATTCTGGACATGGTGACTAATCAGGCCTGTGTGGCCCTGTTGATGGATGTTCACGTCCAGCTTCCCGAGAACGGTCCCAGACCCAGCTACTCTCCATGGCGTGCCATTCCCATCACACCTGCGATCTCTTCACATCTGTCCCTGTGCTACCGCAGTGACAGACCTCTTTCCAGAACAGCTCAGCTGTTTGTGGATCTCTGTAATGATAAACTGTTTAAAAAATAAAATAACAGCCCAGCAGAAGGCATGTGGCATACATAACCATATGCAGTCTTCAGCGAGGCTGTTTTCATAAAGCCAGGAGCTGACCGGATACTTAAAACTGATTTTTATAATACTCCAGATCCATATCCTTAAACACATTAAAGATCACCCGGTCAAAAGCATCTCCATGTTTTTCCAGAAAGGCTTCTGTGGTGTTCACAGCGATCTCTGCTGCTTCTTTGTTGGGAAAATGGAACTCTCCGGTGGAGATACAGCAGAACGCTACGGACCGGATATTGTTTTCCAGGCAGCAGTTCAGCACACTTTCGTAACAGTTTTTCAGATCCTGCCGTAACTTGTCCGTGACTTCGTAGTAAACAATAGGCCCCACCGTATGGATCACATGCTCCGCCGGAAGGTTATAGCCACCGGTCACCATGGCCTGGCCGGTTGGTTCTTCATAGGATCTTCCGTAGCGGATCCGTTTCTGGTTCATCTGGCGGCTGCACTCTGCACGAAGCTCCACTCCCGCAGCCGAATGGATCGCGTTGTCAATACATCTGTGGCAGGGCACAAAACAGCCCAGCATCTGGGAGTTGGCTGCATTGACGATAGCTCCCACCTGAAGTCTGGTGATATCGCCCTGCCAGATAGAGATTTTTTCCGCAAAAGGCACAGTACTGTGGTACGCCTCTTTTACCGTCGGGATCTGATTCAGTGTCACGATTCCTTTTTCCCTGGCATCTTCCTTCAGGAATTCATCCTGCACCTTCAGGATTTCTTCATCCATATGCCGGGGCATGCGAATGTTCATGAGAGAACGAAGGATTCTTCTTTTTTCTGCATCGTTGTCCGAGACCTTAAGGTTCCTGTATTCTCCGAAATCTTCTTTGAATTTTTCCACAAGATAATCAAGACGCTGTTTCTGATCCATATGTCCTCCTTCTGTTATTTACCAGTTCTGTTTTGACCTGCCTGTAATACTTCCGCAGATTTTTCCCATTGGGCACTTTGGTTTCTGTTGGGTTTTATATCAGCTGTCCTGCAAATGATCTGCGGATATCTTTTTTATTTCTATTGTAATATCCCGTAAGCTGTCGCACAAGTCACGATTAATTCCGATTCCACGTTCTCCGAAGCTTTCCGGTATCACAGCCTCGTCTCTGTTCAGGCGGATCAGCTCTGTATTTTTGTGCTCACGTACCATTTTTTCAAAAGGAAAGCGAATAATAGATGGTGTGTTAAAACCAACGCCCAGCTCCAGCAGTACAGACTTGCCTTTTTTCAGCTGTTTCAGATACTTTCCATAATTTTCCGCAGCCTCATTCCACTGCTCATCCTCCACAAAATACTGGTCGCATCGGAGATTCATAGCCATAGGGCCGCCGCATACCGGACATTTCGGCACCATATAAGAAGGAATCTTACAGTCCTTTTCTGCCTGAACCATCTGGGCAAACATGGAAACGGCATCATAGGTCCTGGGATGACATCCCTTCATGCACTGGATCCGGCCATAATCTCCCTGTGTGGCAAAGATCCTCTCTTCCAAAAATCCGGCTTTCTGAAACTGGTGATCCACATTGGTGGTCAGCACAAAATAGTCTTTTTCTTTCACCAGGTCAAAAAGCTGCTGATACAGTGGCAAAGCCGGTGGTTTGATACGGTTTACATAAGAATGTCTGCACCAGTAACCCCAGCGCTCTTCCTCTGTCTGAAATGGATAAAAACCGGCAGAATACATATCCTGCAGCCCGTATTTTTTTATAAAATCGCTGAAATTTTCCTGAAAACGTTTCCCGCTGTAGGTAAGACCGGCCGCTGCAGAAAGGCCGGCACCTGCTCCGATCAGCACATGATCTGCTTCCTTCAGATATGCCGAAGCCTGTGTGATCTGTTCCTCATAGGGCTCCTTCTGAAATATATAATCTCTTTCGGGTATCCCGCATAAAAACTGTGTCCAGTCCACTTTTTTCTGCCTCCTTACGATATGAAGATGTTTACGGATTTCCATAGCTTACCTTCTTTCCACTGCTCCGAAAGGACAGACCTCCATGCAGTTCCTGTGAAATGTATCTGTTGTAAATGTCCGCTTTTTATGTATTGGAAATGTTACTGTTCACAGAGTGAACAGTAACCAGGAAATTCCTGCGTCCATTGAATGAGAAATGAATGCAGGAATTTGCCTTGGTGCTATCGGGAGTCTGTTATGACATAGAATCAATTGGGTGTTGATTCAATTAGAATTCATATGGCGGGTTTCCGGAGAAGTCTGCGATCAGACCATGTGGGTTCTCAAGGTAGAATACCTCAAAGATCGGGTTCTCAGCAGTCTCATACTGACCTTTGACAATAGGATTCTCCATGCAGGATACCTTTACTTCATGGTTGTCCTCAAAAACAGCCTTTCCGTGAAGACGGATCCATGCATACTCAGGACTGGATACGGAAATCTCGATCTCCGGGTTAGCCAGGATATCCTTGTAAACATCCTTGGTGTTGTTGGTGCAGAACCAGAGCTTTCCGTCTTTCTCAAAACAGAACATGAACGGGCGGCATTTCGCCTTTCCATCGCGTCCTACAGTTGCCAGGTACTGTACCGGGTTTGCCTGTAAAAATTCTACTACTTTTTTCATGATCGTTTTCTCCTTTATTTTTATTATTCGCTTAAATAACATTTTCTTATGTTCATGACCGGCCAGCCATTGTTGTAACCTTCTTTATTACATCAAGTAATATAGCATCGTTTTATTGTAATGTCAATAGTTACAACTAGATTTTTATATTTTTTTCTCAAGTGCTTTTTTGTACCATGAAATATCACTGAGCAATTTCCCACAATATAAAAAACCGCTACTCAGCAGATTTCATAACTTCTCTGCTTGGTAGCGGCTTATCATTTCTGTGATGCGCTTTCGCGATTCTGTTCTGTTTTATCTTTTACTACTGAAGATATTTCTCCAGATCTTCTTTCACATCCTCCAAAGTGATAGACTGAAGCTCCCGCTCCATTGCGTCCTGCACCTGCTGCAGCTTATCATCCAGGATATTGTGGATATTTTTTCCTACCGGACACTGCGGGTTGGGATTCTCGTGGAAGTGAAAGAGCTTGTTGTCTTCCACACACTCCACCGCTTTATATATATCCAGAAATGTGATTTCTGATAACGGTCTGGTAATGGTAGTTCCGCCGGTTCCCCTGGCAACCTGCACCAGACCGGCAGCCTTCAGCTGCAGAAGGATCTTGCGGATGATCACCGGATTTACATTGGTACTGCCCGCAATAAAATCACTGGTTACTTTATATTCATTCTGAAACGTATCAATGCATGTAAAAATGTGCACTGCTAACGTAAATCTGCTGGATATCTGCATTCTTCTTCACCTCTTCTGTTTTTTCTTATCATATATCCTTCCCGTTGTAATGTCAATGATTACAGTAAGGTGAAGATCAAAATCACCTCGTCATCTGATAAAATGAGTAAATGCCCGTTCTTCTGTTTCCGGAAGCCCGAATTTTTCTTTTCCCAGGGCAATGCTCTTCATGAGGAATGTCATGTTTCTGGCAAGGACACGCATGGTCTGCTTACCTTCCTCATCCTGTTCTGCTTCTCCCTGCTCCCGTCCATGAATGGAATTCCAGTACTGGCTGGATGCGATGGGCATATTTGAGATGGTGAAAAATTTGTTCAGCTCATCAAAGGTGGCGGAACATCCGCCACGTCTTGCACAGACAACGCTGGCACCTACCTTCATGGTCTTGTCAAAATGGGTGCTGTAAAAAAGTCTGGTAAGAACAGCAACCAGTGTGGCATTGGCAGAAGCAAAATAGACCGGACTGGCAACTACAAGACCGTCTGCTTCTTCAAATTTCGGCGCCAGTTCATTTACGATGTCATCAAAGACACATTTTCCAAGCTCGTAGCAGCGCTGACAGGCAATGCAGCCTCTCACGTCTTTATGTCCTACCCGCACGATCTCAGCTTCCACGCCCTCCTGCTCAAAGACTTTTTTCATTTCCTCCAGCGCAAGTGCTGTATTTCCCTTTCCCCTGGGACTTCCGTTAAGCATTAATACTTTCATGTTTTGTTCCTCCTTATACATAACTGCCTTCCATTTCGACAAAAAAACAGCATCTGCAGCTTCTTTTCTGCAGACGCTGTTTTTTTATTCTGTAAATGTATATCTTACCATGTAACCGTTTCCGTCACCGGTTACGATCACCACATCCCCGTCCGGATTCTGCGCCGTATCGATCACCGGAAATCTTCCGTTCTGTTTCACATAAGCTTCCGGGCTCTCAATCTCCGCTTCAATGATCTCCTGCTGGGAATGACGCTCGCCGCCGCATGGATTGATCGTTTCAATAATGATCTCGTATTCTTTCATGTTATCCACCTCTTCCTGTTTTCTTAACTTACTACGATAAATGCCTGTTTGAATTTTATACAGATTCTATCTTTTATTTTACCGCAGAAAAGTTTTTTCTGCAAAAGGCTTCTTTCACAAAACACCCTTCTCAGCATTGGTGATTTTTACTATTCTTATACTTCTTCCGCTTCCATCTCTTTCTGAATCTCATCTTCGCTGTCTGCCATGGCCTGCAGTGTCATGGTAAGAAGCTTGGCAAGATCCCATCCCAGCTGATCAGCACCACGCTGGATCACCTCTCTGGAGCAGCCGGCTGCGAAGCCTTTGCTCTTATATTTCTTTTTGAGGGATTTCAGTTCCATGTCCTTGGTGCTTTTTGACGGACGCATCAGCGCTGCTGCCCAGATCAGTCCTGTCAGCTCATCTGCCGCAAAGAGAACTTTTTCCATTTCATGCTCCGGTTCCGTCTCAATGGTTTTTCCACAGCCAACGGTAATTCCGTAGCCATGGGAAACCACTGCATGAATGATATCCTCTCCCACACCAGCCTCACGAAGAAGCTCCGGTGCTTTCAGACAGTGTTCCTCCGGATAAAGTTCAAAATCAATGTCATGGAACAGTCCTACAATGCCCCAGTACTCTGCGTCATCTCCATATCCCAGCTCTTTTGCGTACCACTTCATCACTGCCTCAACTGTCAGTGCGTGCTGAATATGAAAAGGGTCTTTGTTGTATTTTTTTAATAAAACAAATGCTTCATCTCTTGCGATATGTTCCATTTTTTGTTCCTCGATTCTGTCATTATGTTTCTTCACAGTCAGCTGTTTTATTCCACGAAATGGATCCTGCTTTCATCAAACCGGTTCTGCTGTTCTCTTTTTTCTGCCGGATAGCCCAGGGCAAACAGAGAAAATACCTCCACGTTTTCCGGAAGCTCCAGCATGTCATGAACCTCATCCATGCGGTCCTGCATCGGTGCGATTCCGATCCACACACCGCCAAGTCCCAGAGCATCGGTTTCCAGCCAGATATTCTCCTGGGCAATGGACATATCGATCTGTGCCATAGACTGTACCACCAGGCCTTCTTTGCGATATACCGGAACGATCACAACAGGCGCACCTGCCGCGCAGCCGGAATAAGGCGTCGCACCGGAAAGCTTCCTGATCTTCTCTTTATCTGTTACCACATAAAATTCCCAGGGCTGCTGATTGCACGCGCTTGGGGCCTGCATACCTGCTTTCAGGATCTGCAGGATCTTTTCTTTCTCTACCGGTCTGTCTTCATATTTTCGGATACTTACTCTGTGAAAAATATTCTCCATGATGATTCCTCCCGTACAAAATTTTTATTTATTTTATCATAATTATAAAAGAATCAACAGTGCATATTTCTGAAAACGTTTTCTGTTTTTCTACAGTGCCGTTCCCTCCTTCGGAACAAAAAATCCGGTCATATCTGTTTTTTCCAGTTTCAGAAGCGCGATCTTCTTGTCGATCCCGCCGGCATATCCGGTGAGACTTCCGTTACTTCCCACCACACGGTGGCAGGGAATGATAATGGATATCTTGTTATGACCCACCGCTCCTCCTACCGCCTGCGCGGACATTTTTTTCACACCCCGCTGTGCGGCAAGCTGTCCGGCGATCTCACCGTAGGTGATCGTCCGGCCGTAAGGAATCCTGCGCAGGATCTCCCACACCGCACACTGAAATTCTGTTCCCACCGGATGAAGCGCCGGCATAAAATCCGGCTCTTTTCCCTGAAAATAAATATCCAGCCAGCGTTCTGTATCCTTCAATACCGGCGTTTCTTCCTGCCTGCATTCTTCTTTTTTTATCTGGGCAGCATAGTATTTCTGCCCTTCCAGCCACAGACCGGTAAGACCTTTTTCATCTGCCGCAAGAAAGATCGTTCCCAGTGGTGACTGATAATCCGTTGTATAAACCATAGCATTTTCCTCTTTTTTCATATAAGTACATTTCCATTACCATAATAATCCCGTACCATATCACTTTATACACGCTGCTTCTTTTTCAGATACAGCATGCAGTCAATGGCATAGGCTTTCAGATAATCTGCCGCCACATCAATAACCATGGTATCCGATGAGAAGATTCCCGCCAGAGCACCTCCATGGAAAAATGACAGGAAAAACATTCCCACGCCGATGGCAAAAGAAACTGCCACCCCATAATGCAGTGCTTTTTTTGCACGGTCCATCTGTCCCGCGCCGTAATTCTGAGCCACAAAAGCAGAGATGGACTGCATAAATGCTGAGGAGATCAGCATGATAAACGCGCAGACTTTTTCCGCAACTCCCACTCCTGCGGAAGCTGTCACACCCATGGAATTCACGATGGCAAGAATGATCAGGAAGGAAATACTTACCAGCAGATCCGTACATAATCCACAGTCTTGTCAAAAGCTTCTTCCGGCGCATTCATGATACTGCTGACCTGAGGCGCAAAAATCACAAGGATCACAGTCATGATCAGCGCGATCACTCCGAACATCACGATAGCTGTTCCCACCGTCCGACCTCCCTTTTTCCGCTCTCCACAGCCAATCTGCTGCCCCAGCAGAACCGTAGTTCCCATGGCAAAGCTGCTCACAAGATTAATCAGCGGCTTCAGGATCTTGCCCTGGGTGATTGAACCGCCAAAGAAGCCTATTGTCAGCTCTTCTCCTCTTTCGGCGCGCTGCATACAGCGAAAAAGTCTGCTGAAATCTTATTTTACCGTATCCATTTTTCTATCTCCCCTGCTGCATTTTTATTCATCTTCCTTATACGCCTGTCGGCTAAACAATTTCTAAACATTCTTATATTTATTGACGATATTTTTTTATCATATCACAAACTGCTCCGCCTGTCGTCCCATATAAAACTGCTTTGAAAAATTTCACTCAAAAGTAACACTCTGCAAACCATTGACATATCTTTTCTTTGCGATATAATGTTAGTTAAAACTAATTTAAAATAAAACCATTTTGCCGGAGGAACTATGCCACTGAATTTAGCTGATATCAACACAGATTATATCATTCAAAAAATATGCGGCAATGAAAACGAACGCCATCATCTGGAAACGCTTGGTTTTCTTGAAGGAGCAACGGTACGGATTCTGTCGATTCTTTTCGGCTCTTATATTGTACGAATCCAGGAAAGCAAGATCGGCATCAATCAGGACTTTGCCAAAATGATCATCGTGCAAGTCTGAAATACTCTGCCATTTTATCAGTAAACAACAAGGAGATTTATTTAATTTATGAAAAAAGAAAAAAGTGTACTTCATCTTTGTGAATGCATCCTGCTGGCGCTTGTAATCCTGCTGATCATTGACCTGTATCTCCTGAAATTTCTTCAGGAACCCGGTGTTTCTTATTATCCTATGCTCCGGCTTATGGAAATTGCACTGGCTCTGCTTGTGGTGACTCTTGCCCTTTCCCTGATTCAGAGAGAGCTGCTTTCCCGCCTTATCGTAAAAGCCTTCCGTGATATCACCGGTGTCCACAATAAAACTTCCCTGGAAAAACTGATTCTGGAGCTAAATAACCGTCCGAGTACCTTTGGCATCGGTGTCATGATGTTCGATCTGAATGATCTGAAATATGTCAATGACACCTACGGGCATGAAAAAGGAGACGAATTTATCCAGTCCTTCTCCTACTGTCTGACGCGCATCCTTGATTCTGACAGTTTCCTTGCCCGTTACGGAGGAGATGAATTTATCATCATCCAACAAAATACTTCAGAAGCCTCTCTTCGACAGATGGCCCGAAAACTGAATTCCCTTGTACAGGAATATAATAGCAGAACCACCCTTCCGCTAAGCTATGCCATCGGTTACGAGGTCAGCTATCAAAATCACTACTTTATGATGCAGGATCTTATTAATGCGGCAGATCAGAAAATGTATCAGGATAAAGCGCATAAGAAAATTGCAGCAAATAAAAAATTTTCTTCCCGTTCCGTTTGTGCAGGCACTGCAATTCCCACGATTTCTTCTGAAACTCTTTCCGAAAAGATTCGGCAGATTCAGAGTAATACCGGAAACACCCATTCCCTTGCTCTGATCTCCATTGATGTGGAAAACTTTCATTTTATCAATGATAAATATGGATATTCCCTGGGAAATGAGATTCTGAACATGGTCTATGAAGAAATTGCCGGTGCACCTTTTACCATTTTTACCACTCGTTTTTTCTCGGATGTTTTTATCAGCATTGCAGATATTTCTGATCTTACAAATGATGCATTTCTTTCAGAGATCCAAGCTCTTGACCGAAAAATCTGCAAGCGTATGAGAAATACCTTCCATGTAAATTTTTTCCGTACCAACTCCGGAATCTGCCTTGTTCCTGATGCCGATACCACTCCGGAAACTATCCTTTCCTGTGCAAATGTAGCCCGTAGACTTTCCAAAAAAATGCTTTCTCCTTGCTGTATTTATTCTGATGAGATCGACCGCCAGGAAAAAATGCAGGCCGAGATTCTCCACTCTTTTCATCAGGCACTGAAAAACGAGGAATTTCAAATATATTTTCAGCCCAAAGTAACTCCCCAAAATGGAAATATCTCCAGTGCGGAAGTTCTGGTTCGATGGATTCGTGACCAAAAAATGCTATGGTCACCAGCTGTATATATTCCTCTTTTTGAGCAAAACGGCTTTGTGATCCGCCTGGATTATTATGTTTATGAAAAAACCTTCCGTTGGCTTCAGGAATCTGTGGAATTTCTTCCCGAAAATTTTCGGCTGTCCTTAAATGTTTCTCCTCTTCATTTCGAAGAACCGGAAAACTTTGTAAAAAAGATCTGCGAGCTGATACATACCTATCAGGTGGATACTTCCAGGCTGACCTTTGAGATCACAGAATCCACTTATGTAAATAATACAGAAGCTGTCAATCAGGTGATCCGACGCCTGAAGCAGCTGAATATCCAAATCTCCATGGATGATTTCGGTTCTGGTTATTCCTCATTAAATACACTGAAAGATCTGCTCTTTAATGAAGTTAAGATCGACCGAAAATTCCTGGGGGATTCTCTGACCGAAAACACCCAGATCGTTCTCCAGGAAGTTTTCCATATGCTGAAACGTATGGGAAAATCTATCGTATGCGAAGGTGTGGAAACAAAAGAAATTGCAGAATTTTTAAAAGCAGAGGGCTGTGACGAAATCCAAGGCTTTCTGTATTACCGACCTATGTGCCAAAAGGATTTTGAAACACTTCTCCATATATAAAGCAAAGCTCCCGGACAGCCACATCCGGGAGCTTTTATGGTTCTCATATTATCCTCTTTTTCCATGTTTCAGATCTTCCACGATCTCATTGTATCTTTTTCTGTTCAATCTGTAGAAGAACAGCACCACTGCCGTAACGATCCACAGGATTCCGGGGATCGTGGTAAAGGAATGTTTCATGATGCTGAGCACGGCTGAATTCTGGGCCTGGTTTGCCACATAACCGTATTTTCCCAGAAGCGCCGCAAGGAGCGCTGTTCCGATCGCCATTCCAATCTTGTTTCCGAGGGATACGAACGCATACTGGAAACCATCGTTGCGAAGACCTGTTTTCCATTCTCCGTATTCCACGCAGTCCGGTATGATCGCATAGATTGCCGTGTTAAATCCGGAGAAAAAGAACTGTGTGATTCCTGCCAGGGCGTAAAAGGCAGCCGGAGATTCTTTTACATTAAAGAAATACATGGCAAGCATGGAAATTCCGGTAAGGAGCGCAAACAGAGACGCTGTCCGCCCTTTGTTGTTCAGTTTCCGGAAGACCGGCTGAAAGCAGGCAGCTCCGATAATGGACGGAATGATGATACACATGGAGTAAGTTGTATAGTAAGACGCGTTTCCCTCCACATAGGTAAAGTAATACAGAACATCCGCGTTTCTTCCGTAAAGAGTGAAACCAAACAGTACCTGTCCCACCAGTGCCAGAAGATATGGCCGGTTCTGCATGACTGCTTTCAGCTGAACCCGGATGGAGATCTTTTCTTTTTCCGGTGTGGTCACCTGCTCCTTTGTTTTTGCAAAGCAGAAAATATGACATGCCGCAAAAATGCATCCGTAAATGATAGCTACCAAAAGATAACCTGTCTTCTGACTGCTGCTTCCCAGTTTTCCGATCAAAGGCACAGTAATGATGTTGATAATTCCGATAGCGATCATAGCCGCAACCGAACGGGACGTGTTGATCTTCGCCCGCTCATCAATGTCCTGTGTCATTGCGCCGCAAAGCGTTCCGTATGGAATGTTTACACAGGTATATCCCAACACCAGCAGGCAGTATGTGATCACCATATAGATGATCTTGGATGTATCCGACCAGTCCGGATGTGCCCAGAACGTCATCATCAGAAGGATCGCTGTAACAGGCGCCGCAATGAGCAGCCACGGACGGTACCGTCCCCATCTGGTCTTCGTCTTATCCGTAAGTCCTCCGACAATGGGATCGTTGATCGCATCCCAGAATCTTGAGAACAGCATCAGTGCTGAAACAGCCGTCATACTGATCCCGAATACATCTGTGTAAAATATCATCAAAAAATTACTGACAAACATCCAGCTGAAATTACAGCCTACATCACCAAAGCCATACGCGATCTTACTGATCAGCGGTACCTTTCCGTATCTGTCTTCACTACCCATAACTCCTCCTGTTTTTCGTTACTCCTCGTTTACTGCTTATCGCTTATATCTCTCCCGGACATCCACATCCGGGAGATTTCCTGTTAGTACATTTCCTGGTGTTATTTCTCCTGCACGTTGATGATAACCTTCATGGTTGTCTCACGGTTGGCATCAATATACTGGTAAGCCTTGAGATAATCCTTAAAGGCAAAGGTCTTGGAAATCAGCGGTCTTAAATGAACCTTCTCTGCGTTCACAAGATCGATGGCATCCACATAGTCATCATGACGGTACATCATCGTGCTCTTGATATCCAGCTCATGGTCATTGGCAACTGCCAGGTCAATGGTGGCCATATCCGCAAAAACAGCTACCAGCACGATCACGCTGCCTTTTCTTGCGTATTTGATCGCCTGTCCCATGGTGATGTTATTTCCGGCACAGTCATAGATCACATCTGCTTTATCCGGGCCAAAAGCTTCCACCATAGCCTCACCAAAATCTTTCTCCTTGGTATTTACGCACACATCAATACCGCACTCTTTCGCTTTCTCAAGGCGAAGATCACTGACATCCGTGATCATAACCTTCGCAGCGCCCATTCCTTTGGCACTCTGTGCCACCAGATTTCCAATGGGGCCGGCACCAAGAACAGCAATATTCATCCCCTTCACATCGCCCATCTGTTTCACTGCGTGAACAGCAACTGCCAGAGGCTCGATCATCGCACCTTCCTCATAAGACATTTCCTCCGGGATCGGTGTGACCTTGGAAGCGTCTACCGCAAAATACTCGGAAGCTGTTCCTGTTGTCTGGAAGCCCATAACCTTCAGCTCTTCGCAGAGATTATATTTGCCGTGGCGGCATGGATAACAATGTCCGCAGTATACCTGTGGCTCGATCGTTACCTTCTGTCCTACCTGAAAGCCTGTGACATTCTTTCCCAGCTCTGTAATCTCACCGGACACCTCATGTCCCTGTGTCACCGGATACTTGGTAAAAGGATGCTTGCCGTGATATACATGAATATCGGAACCGCAGATACCAATGTTCATGATCTTAACGAGAACCTGGTCATCTCCCACCTTCGGAACCGGAACCTCTCTGAAAATAATCTCTCCTGGATTTGTCATTACCTGCTGGATCATAATGTTTTTCCTCCTTGTTTATTATGTATTATCTTTTATTAATTGTTTTATTAAAGTAATTACATTATTGTTCTTTTGAGAGGATTTGTCAATAGGGTTTCCGGTGATTCTCCCTGTTGAACAAATTCGATCCGGTTTTTTTATGCACATTTCACTATCCACCACATAAAAAAAGAACCCGCAGCTCCGGCAAGGTTCTTCCATGCCGGAGCTGCAGATTCTTTTCTCTGCATGATTCGTATTCTCTATGCATTTGGTCAATCGGATATTCACACCCCCGCAGGGGACTTACTTGATTCGGTTAAATATTTTTGATCAGCTCATGAAAAAAGTGCTTCGCCGCGCCAACTGCAGATGCTTCCTTCCGGTAGCTGCAGTTCTTAAGATATCTGGTATCACGGTCAAAACCATTGTACTCCATCACTTTTTCTCCGAGAGGCAGCATATGATCCGGCAGATATCCGCCAACCTCGCCGCCCAGGATAATATCCATATCATAAGCCATCCGGAGATTGGAGATCAGTACGGCAAGATGGTCCAGATACTCTCCCCATTTTTCAGAGGCATCTGCTTCTCCTGCGGAAAGACTGTCCATAAACTGTTCCAAAGACTCATAGCGCTCACCGGTCAGCGCGCTGGATGCACAGTAAGCGTCTGCGCATCCCTTCTTGCCGCAGTAACACGGTCTGCCACCCGGAACCAGGATCATATGGCCAAACTCACCGGCCTTCTGATTCTGCCCGGCAAACAGTTTCCCGTCAATACAGAAAGCACCGCCAAGCGTATTATTAAGAGACAGATAGATCGCGTCCTGATACAGATGAAGATCTTCCGCCAGCATAGCTGCATTCGCGTCATTTTCAAAATAAACAGGACAGGAAAAAGCCTGCTCCAGAAAACTGAGGCTGTAATTTTCGATCTTAAGCGCATGCGATTTCACAACAAGATGCTGCTCCCGACTGATGATCCCGGGAATTGAGATTCCGATTCCAAGCAGCTTCTCAGGAGCTTCCATATCTCCCAGAAAATCTTTGACCAGGGAAGACAACTCCAGGCAGTAAGAAGTCTCCGGAGAAAACTTCATTCTTACACGCTCTGTCTTCTCAACCTCTGACCGCATATTTACCAGGACCATCCCGACATGATTCGCCGTGATCATAATTCCTGCTGCATAACGGTAAGAAGGATTAATGCCGATACTTTTCGCCTTTCTGCCTCCTGTGGATGCATACTCCCCGGTCTCTACAAGAACACCGCTCTCCATCAGTTCATTTACGTTGGACAGCACAGTCGGCATACTCATATTCAGGTTTTTGGAAAGCTCCACCTTTGAGGTGCTCCGGTTATTCATCACATAGGTGATGATCCTGGATCTTGTATTGTTTTTTTTCTCTGCTTTTCCTGCCATATCAAACCTCTTGATTGCTTTTATTAATTCTTTTATAAAAGTATGATATTCCTTTCCGGCAGATTTGTAAAGAGAAAATCAATACCAGCGGGTCATTGGCAGATCATTATTCACACCCTTGGTCATAAGGATCTGATGAAGATCGATAATTCCGTTGTGGAAGGTTGCCGCACATGCTGACAGGTACAGATCCCACATACGCAGGAACTCTTCGTCAAACATAGTCTTTTCTTTTTCAATATTGTCCCGGAAATTCTTTTCCCAGTGAAGCAATGTCTTATTGTAATGCAGACGGAGATTTTCGATATCCAGGGTATGGAAATTGTCCTCTGCCATATGGTTCAGGATCTCACGTAAGCTCGGAACAGTTCCACCCGGAAAAATATATTTCTTGACCCACGGATCGCCCGGATGCTCCTTCAGAGCACTGATAAAATGAAGCAGGAACAGTCCGCCCGGCTTCAGAACCTTTTCTACGCAGTCAAGAAACAGCTGATAATTATCACGTCCAACATGCTCCAGCATACCGACACTGACAACACGGTCAAACTGATACTCTTTCTTTGGCAGATCACGGTAATCCATCAGCTCTACCGTAAGATAATCTTCCAGACCCTGATCCTTGATCCGTCTCTGAAATTCTGCATACTGTTCATGACTTAAGGTGATACCGGTACCATGAACCTTATATTTCTTAGCTGCCTCGATCAGCAGAAAGCCCCAGCCGCAGCCGATATCCAGAAGACTCATACCCTCTTCCAGATGTAATTTTTTAAGAATATAATCAACTTTATTTACCTGTGCCTGATACAACGTATCATCCTCATGGATAAAATACCCGCAGGAATAACTCATAGTCTCATCCAGCCAAAGTTTATAAAAGTCATTTCCAATATCATAATGGCTGGTTACTTCCTTTTCCTGGTTCTTCTTTGATGTTGAACTGAACATGATCTTTTTCAGAGCAGATTCATTGGTAGAAAATTTTCCCATCTGACCCAGAAAATGATCCAGCGCTTCATAAAGATTTCCCTCGATATCCAGATCTCCACGCATATACGCCTCACCCAGTGCAAGGGATGTGCTCTTCATCAGATCTGCCAGAGGAATCGCTTTCTTAAAATTCACCGTAAATGTAGGTTCACCCTCTCCGATGTGATACTCGGAATTCTTGAACTTTACCAGAAATGGATAATCTGTAAAGCGTTCAAGGAACTGCACCATTGCTTTCTCTTCAGTCTTCTCCTGTAATGTCTCAAACATAATAGTCTACCTCCTTTAACACTGCATATGATACACCCGGAGGAAGGCTTTATGTCAAGGGAGATATACGACAAAATTCCATCAATAAAATGGGGATATTTGGTAAATTTCTCACTTACACTTAGTGAAATAAACTAGATATTTACAATCCATTTTTAAACAAGCCGGTAAAAACACTGATATTTTTAAGACACATCTGTTAATTATATATCACTTTTCAATAATCGCCTTTGTATTTTACGTATTTTTTATTGCTTTATATACAATTCAGACTTATAATAAAAGATACAAAAAAAGAGCGAAAACCATATAAAATTCAACACTGGAGGGAACATTATGAACGAAGAACTTTTTAATGAAGCATCAAAATCCAATATTCTGTCAAAACAGCTGGTCGACAAGCTTCAGGAAAGCATGACCTACAGCAGCATCTCCTTCATCAATTGGACCATCGAAGTCCTCAAACTCCTGAAAGCCCGCATCGAACGCGGCGACAAGATCAAAGATGAGACCACCGGCGTGATCTACGATTTCTACACCTTCCGCCAATTTGTAGAAACCAACTTCTCCACCTACATCACCGGTCAGGTCTTCAACACCTCCATCCGGTCCCAGAAAGTCTACTTCACCCTAGAATCCTGCCCAGGCGGCTACAACCTTCTCATGGCAGACTCCGGCAACGAAAAAACCTACCGCTGGATCTCCAGCTTAAGCAAACGCTTCTCCCTGGTAGAAATGATCGCCACCGGAATCGTCTACGTCAAAGACAACCGGACCGACACCTACCAGCCATTTATCTCCGAAAACGGCAAATACTGCAAATACAACAAAGACCTTGGAAAACTCATAGAACTCTGATCAAAACGGGGAATCCGCAGCCGCAGATTCCCCGTTTTCCCCAGCCATCCAGCGCAGCGCTGATGGCCACCCCTCTCGTCAAACCACAAGGAAACTCAGCCTTTCCTCCCAGCCGTCCAGCGCAGCGCCGATGGCCCCCTCTCGTCAAACCACAAGGAAACTCAGCCTTTCCTCCCAGCCGTCCAGCGCAGCGCTGACGGCTCATCCAACTCCCGTCATGCCACCATACTATCAACACTCCCCACGAGATTTAACACGTCTCACGGCCAACGCACAGCCAGTAAGGGGCTTCTTTCCAGACTGACTCTGCAGGAGGGGAGCTGATTCTTAGGTGGCGGAAATCTGCGTTGCTTCAAAAAATCTCGCTGTTTGAGCGGCTTCAGACGCGAGTTCGAGATTATTTGAAGCGCTTTTAGCAGAATTCCGGCACCTTAGAAGCCAGCCCCCGACGAAGCCCCAGTCTGGAAAGAAGCCCCTCGCTGGCGTCCCCTTCCATCATTTAAATCTCCCCAAGGAACCCAAACGGCTCCTCATCCTTCAAAAAGTGCATCAACATATATGCACACATAATAGCAACCCTCTCCTCCTTCAAAATCCTTCGCACTTCATCTCTGTCAGCAATAACAACTTCAATCTCTTCACTATCCTCCTGAGCAGCCTTACTAACCTCACCACTGGCATACCCATAAACCGTAGCACAAGATTCATCCGTCATCCCAATCGTCGTAAAATACGGCTTCTCAAAAGCCTCCGCAACCTTGATCGGCTCCAGCTTCAACCCGGTCTCCTCAAACATCTCCCGCACGGCACCCTCATGGAAATCCTCCCCAGGCTCCACAAGTCCCGCCGGAAACTCATAAATATACCCGCCGATCGTATACCGATACTGACGGATCAGCACAACCTTATCCCTCTGCTCTCCATAAATACTGTAAATGATCACCCCGTCCGGATGATTCTCCCCCGTAGAAAGCTTCAAATCCTCCACACACTTCGCCCTGGAAGCCACAAAATAAGAAACCGGCGTATCATGTACACTGGTCGCATCCACCCCATAAAGATTCACGAACTTATTATCTGTAAGTTTTTTCACATTGTTGATCTTACCCATCTGAAAAGCTCCTTCCCGAAATTTTTTTCTAAAAACATTTTATCCCATCCAAAACCAAAGGTCAATTTTTTATACTTACACTCACTTCACAATAGTGCTATAATAAATACCCTACTATAAAAATTACTTATTACATTACCAAACAGCTACTGTAGATAAGAAAGAAGGAAAAAACATTGAAAAACCAGACCACCTCTGCCCAGGCCGAAAACCCTCTGGGAACCGCCCCTGTAGGCAGCCTGATCACCAAATTCGCCATTCCCGCCATCATCAGCATGCTGGTCAGCGCTCTGTACAATATCGTTGACCAGATCTTTATCGGCCAGGGCGTAGGAATGCTTGGAAACGCCGCCACAAATATCGCATTTCCCGTAACCATTATCTCTACTGCTGCTGCACTGCTCCTGGGAATCGGCAGTGCCTCCAATTACAACCTGGAAATGGGCGCAGGAAACGAAAAAAAAGCCAGCTCCATCGCAGGAACCGGACTTTCCTCGCTGATAATCTCCGGTACGATACTCTCTGTCATCGTCCTTCTGTTCCTGAAGCCACTGCTTCATTTTTTCGGCGGAACACCGGACGTCATGCCCTATGCCATTGATTACATGGGGATCACCGCCATTGGACTTCCTTTTTACGTTTTAAGCACAGGCGGCAATCACCTGGTCCGTGCAGACAGGAGTCCCACCTATTCCATGACCTGTATCCTGGCTGGTGCTGTCATCAACACCATCCTGGACCCACTTTTCATCTTTGGATTCGGCTGGGGCATCAAAGGTGCTGCCTGGGCAACCGTGATCGGTCAGGTCGTATCCGGACTTCTGATCATTTTTTATTTTTCCAGACTTCGGAAAATGTACCTAGACCGCTCCATGCTGATTCCTAAGGCACGCAATCTGTCTGCCATTTTTTCTCTGGGAATGGCATCCTGTATCAATCAGGTTGCCATTGCTGCAGTGCAGATCGTCATGAACAATACACTTCGCCATTACGGAGCACTCTCAGCCTACGGGAGTGATATTCCGATCGCCTGTGCAGGAATCATTTCCAAAGTCAACCAGGTATTTATGGCCATCTGCATCGGAATCTCCCAGGGCTCCCAGCCCATCTGGGGCTTTAATTACGGTGCCGAAAAATACAGCCGCGTGCGCCAGACATACCGCTATTCCGTAACCTTATGTACTGTGATCGCAACCATATTTTTTATCTGCTTCCAGTTCTTCCCACATCAGATCGTAGGCATCTTCGGAAACGGCAGCGACCTGTACTTTCATTTTGCAGAAAAATATCTCCGCATCTTCATGCTGATGACCTTTGCCAACGGAATCCAGCCTATGTCCGCCGGCTTTTTTACCTCCATTGGAAAAGCCAGACTTGGTGTGATCATGTCCCTTACAAGACAGGTGCTCTTCCTGCTGCCACTGATCGTCATTTTCCCGATTTGCTTCGGAATCGATGGCGTCATGTACGCAGGACCAATTGCAGATACCTCTGCATTTGTACTGGCCGTTGTTTTTGCCAGACGTGAGCTCGGAGTCATGAAAGCTGCTGAACAAAACGCCTGACATAAAAAATGCCATGTAATTTACTGCCCATCGGCAATATATTACATGGCATTTCTCACATTCTCAGATATTTATCTGAAACCACCAATTTCTGATCTTTTCTTCATCCTCCGGCAACTGCTTATGATCAGTCACCCTTCAGTACAACACGGATCTTCTTATAAATTACAAACACGATCAGAGATGTCAGTGCATACTTAAAGATATTAAACGGTGCAATGATCAGCAGTGCAAAGGTAAGCAGTCCGTTTACGGAACTGTGTACTGCGCTTCCCATCTGGATAAAAGTCTCGATCGGCATTCCAAAAGCCTTACCGTAAGCCGGAAGCAGCACAAAGGCATTGACAAAGCATGCAAGGATCGCTGTCAGAACTGTTCCTGCTGCCATACCTGCAACTGCATGTACTCTGCTCTTTTTATGACGGAAACGATAGATCAGGCCGGCCGGTACCACATAGGCACATCCAAACAGGAAGTTGGCAACATCACCAACACCGGCAGTCATGGTTCCCTTAGTCACAAGATGTACAAGGATCTTCACAAGCTCGATCAGGATACCTGCCACTGGTCCCATAGCGAAGGTTCCTACCATAACCGGTACCTCGGAAAAATCAAGCTGATAAAAAGACGGTGCAAGAAAAGGAATCGGAAACTCAAGATTCATCAATACTCCTGCCACAGCACCAAGCATGGCTACCTGCGCGATGGTTCTTGTTCTGCTTCTTTCCACGGCATTTCCTCTCTGTAATATCTGTTCACTCATAACTCTCTCTCCTTCTTCAGAAATATTCAAAGAAAATTTCTACAAGAAATCTTTATGCGAAAAAAATTTCTTCACATAAAAAGCCCCGGGAGCTTCTTCCCGGGGCACTGAGCACGTTCTTCAAATACTGCGCGTTCTTCTCTCATCCAGACTTTACTGTCGGTTCCGGAATCTCACCAGATCAGCCGCCAAAGCGGGTCGCGGACTATACCGCCGGTAGGGAATCACACCCTGCCCCGAAGAAATTTTCTTTTTTATGGGTTCATTATAACGCGCTCTTTTTATAATTACAAGCCTTAATTTTTCTCTACAAAAACCGGCGCTTTCAGAAGACCTGACGGTTTTATCTGATACTCATAGGACCAGAGGTCACCGGTTGTCCTCCATGCATTTGGTCCATACCAGTCTTCTTTCTGGTCACAGTTGTGTAAGATTCCAAATGTATTCACCCTGTTTCCAAATACAGTCAACTCCAGGAGATGCTCTCCTGACGGCAGTTCACCAAGAGATACCTCATAAGGAGAAAATGCAATATACCCCGCTTCTTTTCCATCCACAGAAGCCTTCATAACCGGTGCGCGGAACAGATTTGCCCGTACATTTACTTCTCCGCCTTTGCTGATAAATGGAATTTTATATGTCACATTTCCACCATAGAACGGATAACCCTGAACGGTAAGATCACTGAAGGCTGCCTTGTGGCTCACCGCATCCAGCACCTGATCTCTTCCCACAACTTTCACGGAAAACTCTCCCAGCAGGAACATTGCTTCGATATTCACTTTGGAATTGTAAGGGATCTCCACAACCAGTTCATGCTCTCCGGATTCCATCTTCGGAAGCGGCACTTTGCGGATACAGTGATCTGTATACCATCCCTCTGCACGGTTTTCCACTGCTTTCTCATCCAGGAATATTCTGGTTTTCCCGTCATTTTCCATGGCAAGGAAAATCCCTTCCAACAGAACCTCTGTATGAATATGGAATCGCAGGGACAAAGTATGTTCAAAGCCTTCCTCTCTGTCATTGGTCCACGGCTGTGCAAAAGCCTCCATGCGGAGCGGATATCCCAGTTTCTCACGGAACAGATTGTCAATGCGGAGAATCTCTTCCTCCGGCTGCCACTCCCCACCGTCAAACGCATATTCAGCCAGATCCAGAATACTTACATTCGGCTCACTGCGAACAATCTCCACCTGATCGGAAATATCCAGCTGGAAGCTACATTTCTTCTCCTCACTCGCAGAATCATTCTCAGTATTCTCAGCATTATCTGTTTCAGAAAGCAATTCTTCTGATACCATGGATGCTGTGCCAGCCGGCTCCAGCCAGAGAAGAAGACTGTCGTGATCAAACATGCTTCGTTCCAGAACAGTGTCCCCTTTATGGTACTCTGCTTTCACCGGATAAATTTCACCTGTCATGGCATCATATACCGTCATCTTCCAGGATCCACGGATACGGATGCGGAGTTTTTCTTCTCTTGGAAGATCCTGATTTTTCTTACGCTCCTGCAGTTCATTGATCACGATACAGGCATCGGAGACCTTATCTGTACGGTTTACATGACACAGGAACAGCCAGCGGTTTTCTCCCTCTTCTCTCATCTGGTAGATCAGGTTTGTAGCTGGTTTACCGTCATCCTCAAGTACCTCGATATCTCTTGCCTCTTTCACAGCCTCCAGCAGACGGTACTTACTGAATGACACAATCTCACACTTCTCTGCCAGCTTCGCACCTCTGTCTGACGGACTGGCATCCGCATATTTCGGAAGCTGTCCTGCAAAGATCACCCGGCCGCCTCTTTCCTTAAATTTCTCAAGAATCTCCAAGGTAGAGCTTCGAAGTGTCAGGCAGTTCGGTACGAGAACTGTATCATATTTCATTACTCCCACCTTCAGAAGTTTTTCCTCTTCCTGTCCCTGATTCAGATCCGGAAGCAGAGACTCTGAAATAAAATCAAAATCAACGGTACCATAAAGCAGCCATTCGATCATATGGATAAAGTTTTCATCCATCTCCTCACGGATTGGTGCTGTCTGCTCCTTCGGTCCCCAGAAAAGCCAGTAAGACTCTACCGGATGGATCACTGCCAGCTTCACATGTGGCACACCTCTTGTGAGGGCTGTATTGACTCTTGCAAAATAATTTTCCACAAGGGGATATTCTTTATACCACGGCGACTGGTAGCTGATAGAAGCCGGGTAATCACGTTTTGCCTCACCTGCCATGGAGGTCCAGGTCAGATGCGGCACACGGACCGTTACTCCAAGAGCTGCCTGCCAGTCTCCCTGAAGCTTATGGCCCCGGAAATCAAAATCCCAGTTTGTAACACCATAAAGTTCACTTGTCATTCCCTCTCTTCCAAACTGGTGCACAGCACTTTCTGCCTGCTTTGCAGTAGAAAATTCTCTTCTGTCACAGAGCATATCAATTCCCGGGATCTCAAAGGAACGATAGGAACGCATGGCTTCTCCCAGGGCCGCTGTCTGTGTTTCCAGAGTCGGCTCCTCCATCATATGTCCGGTCAGGGCAATGCCATGTTCCTTACACCAGCCTCCCACAGTATCCGCAAAAGCCTCTGCAAAACGCTCCGCAATGTGGTCATGATACTCATAACGGATTCTGGAAACTGCATCTCCCGGAAGTTCCCAGAACAGTTCCGGAAGATGCTTAAGAAGGCTATGTCCATATGCATCACGGAAAGTTTCTTCCAGATCATCGGTATATGGAATGGTCACATCCATCCGCTCATCTGCAAAATCCAGGCACTGTTTATGGGAAAACTGCGGCTCATCTGTAAAGATGGCAGGAATGGTTTTCCCAAACTCCTCTCCCAGATTTTCATAATACTTCTCGTGGGTTACCTGGATAAAACGCTCCACTGCCTCTTTATCCAGTGTGTTCAGATACGCCTCATTGTTAAACCATGGATTATCACCGGACACCTCAAGATAGGCAAACCATTCCTGAAATCCCTCCTTCAGCGGTGCATCCTCATCGATCTTTTCATACTCTGTAAGATAACCATCCTCCAGCCGTACCTGATATCTTCCAAGGAATGTACGCTCATTGCTTCGGATCGCCTGTCCGGAAGAACGAAGTTCGCTGTTTTCAATCTCTTTTCCATCCTGGCACTCCGGAGTAAAAAGCAGAAAACGGATCCTGTATTTGTGGTCTCTTGTTACCAGTCCGCCGCCTGCTCCGGATGGCCAGCGGTCTTCATCATACAGCCAGGTCAGCATATTTTTTTCCAGGCTTTTTTTCCAGGAATATTTTACCAGATCCAGAAACTCTTCGCCCATGTAAGGATTATCCATTCCTGTGCGGCAGTGGATATGTCCGCCGCCCATTCCCATTTCCTTCAGAGCATCCAGAGTATTGTCGATCTCCGCTTCTGTCATCTTACAGTTCCATGCCCAGAACGGAGCCGCTCTGTACTCGCTTCCCGGATCCTGAAATTTCTCTTTTGTAAGCTTTTCCCCATTATGATACAGCATACCTTAACCCTCCATTTTAGATTAATATTATTTTTGTTATATCATCCCATGATTTTCTTTCTCAACATATTCTGATGGTCTCACTCCTGTATAGGAATAAAAAATACGACTGAAATAAAACTGATCTTTGTATCCTACCTTTTCCGCAACATCTTTCACATACATCTTCTCTTCACGCTGAAGAAGAAGCTTTGCCTTCTCCATGCGAAGTGCTGTCAGATAAGTATTAAAAGATGCATCCTCATACCTTCTGAAAAGTCTGCTTAAATATGTCTGGGAAACTCCCACTGCTTTGCTCACACTGTGCAGAGACAGCTGTTCCGCCATGTGTTTTCGGATGTATTCTTTCACACTCTCAAAATATTCTTCGGTATCTGTTTTCTGTGTGGATGCCAGATCTTCCTTTATATCCTTAAAAAAGATATCGGAAATCCCGTTGCAAAGCTGTTCCACATTTTCTGCAGTGGAAAAAATATCATCCATAAGAAATTCTGACTCCCGGTAATCCCGGTTTCCTGCATCATAACGCTGAAGCAGATAGCCTATCTGCCGCACACGTCCTTCGATCCACAGCTGAGGATGTTCTTCCTGCACCCACCTGCTGATCAGTGCTTCTACTTCCTTCTGAAGCCGGTCGTACTTCTGTTTGCCAGCCAGATATTCCAACTCTTCCAGATATTCGTAATCCTTTCCCGGTCTTCCAGCTTGAACCTGCGATGCGGTTTCCTCCAGGAGCAATGTCTGATTTTTTCCAAGGATAATAGAAGAATCCAGCTTCCGGTAAAGCTCTCGCATCATTTCTCCGATCTGTGCTGCCGGAACTGATCTCCGCCGGATCACAGACGTCACATATGCAGCTTCCGGCTGTTCTTTTCCAATACGTCTCCTGATCATCTGTTCATAATCCTCATCATTGACCAGTTCTCCCGGACAGAGATACAGTGTCTCCTGAGTGTCACGTCCATATGCGATCATCATCTCATTGATGTCTGAAAAGACTTCCTTTTTCCCCCGTTCCCCGTAACGACTGGGAAGTCCGTTCAGTCTTACAATGGCCCCGTAATAACATTCTGACTGAAAATATCTCCGAAGTGTTTTTTCATCCACAGGAATTTCATTTACCATCTTGTGTATCAGTGTATTTCGTTCTTTATAATATTTTTGTTTCAGCTTTTCTTCTATCCTGGTGATCAGTTTGGAAAATTCCGAGGGCACGATCGGTTTCAGGATATAATCACACACCCCAAAAGCAATTGCCTGTTTTGCATACTCAAATTCCTGATATCCACTGACGATCACACTGATCACATTGGGATATTGCTTTTTTGTTTCTTCCACAAGCTTCAATCCGTTCATTACCGGCATCTGGATATCTGTGATCAAAATATCCGGTTCTCCTTTTTCCTGTATCAGCTCCAGTGCTTCTTCACCGTTATAGGCAGTTCCCATAATCTCGAACTTGTTGTATTTCTGTTTTATAATGTTGACGATCAGACTGGCGGCCATCGGCTCATCATCAACAACCATCACCTGATACATCGGCTTCGACCTCCTTTTCCGATACTCCTATGATGACGCTTAATCCTTCTTCAAGGTTTCGTATCCGGAATACTGCTCTTCCATTGTACAGAAGGAACATTCTGGCATAGGTATTCGCCAGTCCCATACCTCCGATTTCCATCTCTATGCTGCTTCCTCTGGACATGATCTTTTTCCGGATTTTTTTCATTTTTTGTTTTAACTCTTCACATACTTCATCTGTGGCACCCTGTCCGTTATCCCGTACTTCAAAGTACCAGCCGGTTTCATCCCGCCAGCCACGTACATAAATTTTCATGATATTTTTGCTGTTATTATATCCATGCTGTATGCTGTTCTCCACCAGCTGCTGCAGCACAATCTTGGGAAGCTGTTCATGTTTTACGGATTCCTCACAGTCTACTTCCACTTCCAGGCGATGCTCATACCTGGATTTCAGCAGAAAAATATAACGTTCAAGATACTCCAGCTCTTTTTCTACCGTTGCGTATCTCTCCTTTGTGTTTGTGGAATATCGGAGCATGGCTGCCAGACAGCCGCATATCTCACAGATTTCCTCATCACCGTCCATAATGCCTCTGCTCGATATCACATTCAGTACATTATAGAGAAAATGCGGATTAACCTGAGCCTGAAGGGTATCAAACTGAGCCTGAAGCTGCAGAAGAGACATTCGTTTTTCCTTTACAATGGATTCGTTCAGTCGACGCATCAGGTTCTGGTATGCGATTCCTACTGCCTGCACTTCATCATCTGTATCCGGAACTGCAAGCTCTGCATCCAGATTCTCGAGCCCGGTATTTTCCATCTGATCCTTCAGTGCAGTAAGTGGCTTGGAAAGCCTGCTTGCAATAAAGATCACCACTCCCATAGAGATCACAAAACAGCCGACAGCCATTCCCAGTGCGATCATCACCGCTTCCTTCATGCCCGCAACGATCTCCGTCTTTTTCTCCAGTGCAACCACCCGGATCCCGTAATTATCGGACACTTCTGATGCCGATGCCCACATGCTCGTGTCTGAAGAAACGGTAATGGAATCCATTTTTGTTACTTCCGGATGCTTCTTCATGTAGCTTACCAGATCGCCAGTCAGTCCCTCAGACTGATACAATACTTCTCCTCCCGGAAGAAACGCCACAACTTTAATATCGGAATCCGGAATCTCAAATATATCCTTCAGTTCATCCGTAGCATACTGAACTTCAATATATCCGAAATCTCCGCCCTGTACTTTTCTGGCCAGAGAAAAAACTTCCTCGCTTTCCCGGATTCCCCAGCCATCCATATGTGGTGCTATCAGGATCGGTTTACCGTGCATTCTGTCTGCTGAATCCAGCCATTTGATGTTGGATGTATTTCTTGCCTTATTGGTAAGCTTGGAACCGGTATTGGTACTGGATGCCACATCTCCGAATTCATTAAAAATAATCACTCTGTAAAAATTTCTGTTGATATAATACATAGCAAGTCCTGAATTCAACGCATCCAAAAGGTCATTGTGCACTATTGTCCTGCCGACACTAAAACTGCCGTTTTCATAATACTTCGGAAGCGTTTTCATCGCATTGAGCATATCCTGGTCCGACAGGATATAGTCTGTCACATGCTTCATGGAATCTATGGTAAAATCAACACTAGAAGCAGTCTGCCTGGAATATAATTTCAAATTTTGCGCTGCTTTTTCTGACAGCCTTCTAAAATTATAGTTATAGCAGACTATCCCCAAAATTGTTGATATAAAAAATATTACAACAGAAAAACCTAAGATCAGTTTTGTACGGAATTTCATAAGAACACCTCGCATTTCATCTGTATATAGTAATAAACAGATACCCCGCCTGTACAGCAGAGTATCTGTTTTTCCCAGTTGCACGGCATCTTAAATCTTACCATACAAAACTGATCTTGCATATTTGGTAACCTGTTTTGCATCAGCCTTTGACAGCTCCGGCTACCATACCATCTACAATCTTCTTGTTGAAGAACAGGAAGAGGATCAGCATCGGAATGGTGATAAGCAGTACATCTGCAAACAGCAGATTGTAGGAACTGGAATATCTTCCCATGAAGTTGTAAAGAGTAAGCTGAACTGTTACGTTGTCATTTCCGGGAAGGAAATACAGCGGGTTTGTAAAGTCATTGAAGATCGTTACCGCATTCAGGATAATGATTGTGGAAGTAACCGGTTTCAAAAGAGGGAAAATAATCTTTACAAACAGATTGTTTCTCGTACAACCGTCAATATATCCGGCCTCTTCAAGCTCTACCGGGATCGTATTCATAAATCCCTTATAAAGCATAATGGTAAATGGAATCTGAAGTGCTGTCTCAACCATGATCATACCAAACATGGTTTTATAAATATGAAGTCCCTGCATAACCCAGATGGTAGGAAGGATCGCAGGAGGGATCATAAGGCCTGTCATAACAAGTGTATCCACGATCTTTACAGGTCTGTCAGATCTTCTCTGAAGAACATAGCCTGCCATGGAGCCTACAATGATCAGCACGATCAGGGAGCCTATCGTGAGGATGATACTGTTCTTAAATGCTGTGATGATCTGATAATTGTTTGCGGAAAATACTTCTTTGAAGTTGCTCCACATCCACTCCGTCGGAAGGGAGAGTCTCAGAAGATTTGCTTCTTTTCTGTCCTTCAGTGCATTGATCAGCATGAAGAGAAACGGTACTGCAAAAATGAGAATACCGAAAACACATCCGAGGATGTCTCCTAATAAGGTAATTCTTTTCTGTTTTTTCATTTTAGTTGTACACCTCCCTGCTGTTAAGGAACTTCTGAAGTGGGAATGCGATGATCGCAATTACCGCAAACATGATAACGTTTCCTGCTGTAGACAGACCGAAGAAGCCTGCTGCGTACTGCTTGTAAACAACCGATGCAAGTACGTCAGTTGCAAATCCAGGACCACCCTTTGTCATAGCCCAGATCAGGTCAAAGCAGCGAAGCCCTCCGATCAGGGAAAGTGTGATGATAGTATTTGTTGAAGAACGAACCAGAGGCATTACAATGTTTCGGATCGTCTGCCAGCGGGTTGCACCGTCAATGGAAGCAGCCTCATAATAGCTGGAATCAATCGAAGTAATACCTGCAATAAAGATAACTGTGGAAATGCTGACACCTTTCCACACATCAACTGCAATCACAGAAAACAGTGCCAGGCTTGTATCTCCAAGCCAGTTCGGTCCGGAAATTCCGATGGCTGCAAGAAGTGTATTGAACAGACCCTTGCTCGGATGCATCAGTGCCTTAAAAATAATACCGATGGCTACTGCACTGACAAGATTCGGGAAAAATACAAGAGATCTTAAGAAATCTTTTGTTTTGATCTTACTTGTCAGGAACAATGCAATGAAAAATGCAATGATCACCTTCAGTCCACTTGTAAGAAATGCGTAGATCAGGGTATTTCTTACAGATATACTTAAGGATCTCTCACTGAAGAACGTTTTATAGTTATCAAAGCCACAGAATGTAAATGATTTCAAGTCCCATACAGTTAAGCTAAAAAACAGTGATGTCACCATCGGAATGATGAAAAAGATCACAAAGATCGCAACTGCCGGAACGAGGAACCATAAACTATATATTTTCTTTTTGTTCATGCTCTATTTCCTTTCCGTTTTTCCAGATATCTGGCAGCTTTTTGTAAATGCAGTTCCGTAAAATCGGCCGCCTGCAACACAGGCGGCCGACACACATTCATTTATTTCCAGTCAAGTCCGAGCTGTGTAGCCTGTTTCTTGCAGTCCTCATCGTAAGCCTTTGCAGCTTCCTCTGCTGTAGACTGTCCGGTTGCAACCTCAGAGCAGATATACTCGCAGTTTGTTCCCTTTACAGATGTCTGGAACTCCATTGCAACGCTTGTTTTGCCTGCATCGAAATATTTCTCCTGAGCCTCTTTAACTCCGTCATATGCGTCATCCGGAAGCTCATAGCCCTTGATGCAGTATGGGCCGTCCGGTTTCTGTGCAGCTGTAAATGCATCCAGTGCCTCATCAGATGTGTAGAACTCCATGAATCTTAAGATATCATCTTTCTTATCGCTGTTTGCATTTCCATAGATAGCAGTTGGCTCCCAAACTGTGATTCCGTGGTTATCTGCATCTGTTCCAGGAACACCCATAACACCGATCTTATTTACATCATCTCCGTAAAGCTCGTAGATGCTGGAAAGTGCCTGGGAAAGAATGAACCAGTGTGCGCCCTCACCATTTACAAGTTTATCGCATGCATCTGCATATGTAGTTGCTGTGTAGTCATCATTGAAGTAATCCTGAAGATCAGCAAGTTTCTGGAAGCTTGCAAGACCAGCCTCTGTTGTAGCGTATTTTGCCTCGCCAGCTTCAAATTTCTCTGAGAAATCAGGCTCTGCTGCAAGTACATTGTAGTGATCTCCAAGGTATGGAACCTGAATGGTCCAGGAATCTCCAAGAGATCCGATCACTGCTGTCTCACCAGCCTCTTTCAGAGTATCGCAGTTCTTAAGGAAATCTTCCCATGTGTCCGGAACCTCAAGATCATACTGCTCATAAAGATCTTTGTTGTAAAGAACGCATCCCAGCATGGAAGCGGTAAGCGGTACACCGTATACTGCGGAATCAGAACCTGCACTTACTGCAGATGCGAATGTATCGTCAAGACGGCTTGCCCACTCTTCGCCGGAAATATCGATGAAGTTGTTCTCCGGATCGAGCTCATTGAGTTTAGCTCCTGAGTTGTATCCGCAAAGATCTGTCATCTCGCCGGATGCAAGTCTTGTTTTTACCTGGTTGTCTCCGTCACCGCCTGATGCACGAAGCTCTGTCTCAATGTGGATACCTGTCTCTTTCTCGCAGAGATCAAATACTGCCTGATATCCGGATGATGCTGTGTCCGGATCGATCAGGAATGTAAGAGTAGCCTCTTTGTACTCCCATTTGCTGTCGGAATCTTTGTCGTCAGCTGCAAGTACGCTTGTTGCACCTGCCAGTGTTGTTCCCATCATCGCTGCACAGAGCAGAACGCTGAGCATCTTTCTTTTCATGTTTCGTCCTCCTTTATTTTGACGTTCTCCGTTATTTGATGATGCTATTTTAACAATTTGGACACAAAAAATACATGGATTATCCAATCCTTCTGCATGGATTATTGAGCACTTTGCATATGGAACATGTATTTTTTCGTCATATAGACGATATTTTGTATGTATATTTTTATTTTATACACAGAAAAAGAGCCGCCCTGTTGTGATATTTTACCACAGACATGGACGGCTCTGATATTCCGGTTTCTTCTATATTATACTGATTATACTGCAACGAAATAATATATCCGCTCCGGCTGGCTGCTGAATATCCCGAAAACAGTTATACTGTGCTGCATGCTTATCTGCATTCCGTTCTTTTACAGAATATCGATATGCTCTCCTGCAAGTGCCTTGTTCATGCTTCGTACTGCACAGAATTTACCGCACATGGAGCAGGTATCATCATGCTCTGGTTTGCGCTCGTTCCAGATACGTTTTGCGGTTTCTGGATCCATGGCGCATTCCCACTGTGCCTCCCAGTCAAGCTTTCTTCTGGCATCTGCCATCTTGTCATCGATCTCACGGGCACCGCGGACACCTTTGGCAATGTCTGCTGCATGTGCTGCGATCTTGGATGCCATGATTCCCTGTTTTACGTCTTCAAGATTCGGAAGTGCAAGGTGCTCTGCCGGTGTTACATAACAGAGGAATGCTGCTCCGGACATAGCTGCTACTGCGCCGCCGATCGCGGATGTGATGTGGTCATATCCCGGTGCAACGTCAGTTACGATAGGTCCTAATACATAGAACGGTGCGCCCTGACAGATGGACTGCTGTACTTTCATATTTGCCTCAACCTGATCAAGCGGCACATGTCCCGGTCCCTCGACCATAACCTGGACGTCTTTTTCCCATGCACGTTTGGTCAGCTCGCCAAGACGTACAAGTTCCTCGATCTGGCATACATCTGTTGCATCAGCCAGACATCCCGGACGGCAGGCATCACCAAGAGAGATGGTCACATCATACTCGCGGCAGATATCCAGGATCTCGTCGTAGTATTCATAGAACGGATTCTCCTCACCTGTCATGCACATCCATGCAAATACAAGAGATCCTCCTCTGGAAACGATATTCATTTTTCTCTTGTGGTTACGGATCTGATCGATGGTCTTTCTTGTGATTCCACAATGAAGAGTTACAAAGTCAACACCATCCTGTGCATGGAGTCTTACTACATCGATAAAATCCTTGGCTGTCAGTGTATCAAGATCTCTCTGATAGTGGATAACAGAGTCATAAACCGGAACGGTTCCGATCATGGCTGGACACTCGGATGTCAGCTTGCGTCGGAACGGAATGGTATTTCCGTGGGAAGAAAGATCCATGATGGCATGAGCGCCCATGTTTACAGCTTCCATAACCTTCTGCATCTCCACGTCGTAATCCTTGCAGTCTCTGGATACACCAAGGTTTACATTGATCTTGGTGCGGAGCATGGAGCCTACGCCCTCCGGATCGATACATTTGTGATTTTTATTTGCACAGATAGCCACCTTACCGGAGGCTACCAGCGGAAGCAGTTCCTCTGTTGTCATGCGTTCCTTCTTAGCTACGATTTCAAGCTCAGGTGTGATGATGCCTTTACGGGCAGCCTCCATCTGTGTACTGTAATTTCTCATGTAAAAAAACTCCTTTCATTTTGTATCCAAATCTGGAAAATCTGTCACTACTGTCGGAAGTTCTGTTCCCGGCAGATAGTTATAGGGTATCCCTCTGTAAATTCTTTGTGTTTATACAACAAAAAACCGGCTGCTGCAACGCACACGCATCACGGCAACCGGCTCTTAATCTTACGTACTTAATGAAAATCTTCTGTACTTCTGATCTCTTCTGTACTCTCTGATCTTCTGTGTCTTTAAGAATCCTTCGTGCATATGTCCCTACGTTGGCATTATCCAAATCAGGTTATGGGTCAAGACATTTACAGTCTACTCTCAGCTCGCTTCAGCGGGCCCCCCTGTTTTCATATGTTGGGGACGTCTGTTCGTCCATGTGATTATTATAGTATACCGGCTAAAATTTGTAAACCGCATTTCTGCATTTTATGACTTTTTCTTTCGACATAATGTGACTTGTGTCTATTGGTTGTACCAGATTATCACACTCTGTCTCCACAATCGACAGCGCATGCACATATCGTATGTGCGTCACATCTGCATTTACCGGCACTGTTAGACATATTCTCCGTAATATTTCCCGAACTTTTCTTTAATCGAGATATCATGACGATCAATTTCCGTAAAAATCTGCGGCGTTTTTCTTTTTTCTCCCGTTCTTTCTTAAACTCAACTTCAAATCCCTGGTTAATCATAGCTCCGATCATAGAATAAGTATCATTATATTTCATACTGGCTTCCTCCTTTTTTATTCTGCATTGATATTTTTTATTTACCTACATCATAGCGGAATATCGGAACTGCTTCCATGGTCTAAAATAATCAATTTAATTGACTTTATTTATTCTTTCTTCTGTATTGGCTTGGTGTATCATTGTATAAACGGCGAAATGCACGGATAAAACTTTCCGGATTTTTATACCCTACCCTGTCACTGATATCTTCTACGCTGAGCTGGCTGCAGAGAAGAAGCTGTTCGCCTTGCTGCAGACGGATCTCTGTGAGAAGATTGGAGAAAGTTTTTCCGGAGATAGATTTGATCAGTTTTGAACAATATGGTACAGAAAAATGAAATTTCTCTGCAAGTTCATTTAAAGTTACTGTACTGCAGTTTCTCATCATATAAGCAAGCATTTCGGATTCCTGCTCCGTTCGTTCTCTTCTGTTATCCGGTATGCTTACTTTTTTCCCGTGGCGTCTGGTCAGTTCCACAAAAAACAATGTAAGGATGCTACAGATGATCCTGTCCGAAAAACTGTCGCCGGTTTTCTGTTCCCTATACATGTCCAGAATGTAATTGCGGATAACTATATCATCCTTCGTATGGAAAAGAAGGTAGCGTATTTTTTCTCTGGAATATAGATTTCCTACAAAGAAACCGGAAATCTGGGTCTTATCACGGACTGTATTATAAAAGATATCCATAAATGTGCTGCGGCGGATCAGGATATTCAGAATGATGCTGCCATCCTCCACTGCCAAAATTCCATGTCTGACATTAGGTGCAAGCAGGCACAGGTCTCCTGCTGTCAGTTTCTCTGTGGAATCCCGGAAGGAATTAGTACAGGTTCCTGACAGAACATATATGATTTCAAAAAAATCATGTTCATGATAAAATACCGGCAGATAACGGGGATGCTTTACAAGACTTACATTATATTTTTCAGAAATAAATTCATCTTCACCTGCATGCTGATTCAGTAATTCTGGATTCAGCACCCATCCTACTTCCAGTTCGTGATCAGAATGGCTTTTCACAAAATCTTTAACTTTTTCGGGAGTTTTTTTCATAAAGTAGTATTCCCGGTATATCTTCTCATCATACCCCCATGTATTCAATTCCTGTATCAAATCATCACATTTCATTGCAGTGTCCTCTTTTACAATGTTTAATGTTCACAAGCTCCTTTCCTGAGCCCGTATTATATCTGCGATTTATGTTTCTTATGTTTCCAGTCTAACATGCTATTTTCAAATCCACAACGCAAAAAGCCCGGCAACGTACAGATTATCCCATACGCCACCGGGCTTCTTTATAAACGATATTTCGAATTTCCTTCAGTATTCTTCTGACTTTTTATCTTTCTTCTGCCAATGTACTGCTCCCTAGTTCTGTCTGACGTTCTGCACCTGCACGGCGGATCCCCGCAAAAATGGAGCCCGCAATATTGTGCCATACACTGAAGATCGCGCCCGGAAGTGTTGCAAGCGGATTGGCTGCAAAATTAGCTGCTGCCAGTGAGACAGCAAGACCACTGTTCTGCATGCCTACCTCTATAGCTATAGCTGTTGTTCTGGAATACTCCACATGGAAGATTTTTGCAGCCAGAAAGCCCAGCATCATACCACAGAAATTGTGGATCGCCACTACTCCAAGCACCAGAACTCCACAGCTTACGATCTTCTCTGCATTTACAGCCACAATTCCTCCGATGATCATAACAATAGCTACAACCGACACCAGCGGCATAACATCGGATACCTTATCCACATGCTCTCCCGCAAGGCTCCGGAGAAAAACTCCCAGGAGAACCGGGATCAGAATTACCTTTACCACAGAAATCACCATAGCCCAGAAGGATACTTCCACCCAGGCTCCTGCCAGAACATATACAAGAAACGGTGTCATCAACGGCGCTGCCAGTGTGGAAACTATGGTCATTCCCACAGAAAGCGCCACATCACCTCCTGCGATATAGGTGATCACATTGCTGGCTGTTCCGCCCGGACAGCATCCCACCAGGATCACTCCCAGTGCCAGATCTGCCGGAAGGTTCATCACTTTACACAGAAGCCAGGCAATCACCGGCATAATGGTATACTGAGCCACTGCACCGATCACCACTTCTTTGGGTCTGGAAAAAATTGCCCGGAAGTCGTCCAGTTTTATGGTCAGGCCCATACCAAACATGATCACTCCCAGAAATACAGACGTATAGTTCGTCATCCAGGAAAAGCCGTCACGCCAGAAAAAAGCCAGGCAGGAAAAAGCGATGATAATGATCCCGATATATCTGGATGCAAGGCTGCTGATGATTCCGATTTTCTTTAAAATTTTCCCCATACATTACACCTCGTAGCTGAAGTTGTCGATCAGTCTTGTTTTTCCGATGTAAACAGCCATTGCTACAAGAACGCTGCGGTCAGCTTTTTCCACCGGCTGCATGGTAAGTGCATCTACCATGGATACATAATCAATCTTTGCCAGAGGCTCTGCTTCGATCACTGCTCGCATTTTTCCGAGAAGCTCTTCTGCCGGGATTCCTGCGTGAATGGCTTCCTGTCCGGCTTTTACTGCCTTTGACAGGCAAAGAGCTGCTTTTCTCTCTTCAGGGCTTAAATATGTATTTCTGGAGGATTTTGCAAGTCCGTCCTCCTCACGGATGATCGGACAGCCTACGATCTCAATATCGAAGTTCAGATCACTCACCATCTTGCGGATGATGGCCAGCTGCTGTGCGTCTTTCTGTCCGAAATATGCTCTGTCCGGTGCCACAATGTGGAACAGCTTGGTCACAACGGTACACACACCTTTGAAATGGATCGGACGTGTTTTTCCACAAAGTGTCTCTGACAGAGTATCTATACTTACAAATGCGTGGGGATCATGATACATCTCGGAAGGCTCCGGGCAGAAGATCAGGTCCGCTCCCAGGCTTTCGCACAGTTTGCTGTCACGCTCAAAGTCTCTCGGGTAGGCTTCCAGGTCTTCGGTAGGACCGAACTGTGTAGGATTGACGAAATCGGATACCACTACGATATCATTCTGCTCTCTGCATTTTTTGATCAGGCTTGCATGTCCCTCATGGAGAAATCCCATGGTTGGTACAAGGCCTACTGTTTTTCCTTCTTTTTTCCACGCTTTGATCTGTTTTCTTGTTTCTTCTACTGTTTTTGTTACCTGCATTGTGCTCTCCTCTTTTCCGGTTCCGGAACCGGTTTTCTTTATAGATTCGAGATAGCCTCTTTTCTGAATTCACCTTCGTCTTATTGTATTTCTGATCTGCGTCAGGCCATATCCTTCAGCAGTCCGTGTTTCTCATAATTAGTCACTCTGCTGATCCTGTTCTCTTCATCTACAAATACAACTGCAGGCTTGTGGGTACGGGCCTCTTCCTGCTCGTACTGTGCATAAGCCATGATGATGATCTTGTCACCGGTACTCACACATCTTGCTGCCGCTCCGTTCAGGCAGATCATACCACTTCCGCGTTCTCCGCAAATGGTGTATGTCTCGAAACGGCTGCCGTTGTTCACATCTACGATCTGAACCTTCTCATATTCCAGTATCCCGGCAGCTTCCAGCAGTTCCTCATCCACAGTGATACTTCCTACATAATCCAGTTCCGCCTGGACAACGGTTGCTCTGTGGATCTTTCCTTTTAACATCTCTATTGTCATCTTATATAAGTCCTTTCCTGCAGGGAATAACTTTCAAGTGGATAAAAGCATCCGCTTCCGTATTTAATAAAAAAGCGTCTCGGGGCACACTTCGACCCTGAAACGCTTCTGATTGATTCCCTGTATATTGAGTCCTGTTTTTTGTACATAAAAAACATTCACATAATTTATGTCATTAATACAGGCTCGTATCTTTCATAATCTTTTATAATTTTCATATATCCGTCCGTTCCCGATCCCGGGTTCCGGCTGGCTATTTTTATATAAGATTC
The DNA here is from genome assembly GCF_022868965.1 of Blautia sp. NSJ-140. Taxonomy (NCBI): domain Bacteria; kingdom Bacillati; phylum Bacillota; class Clostridia; order Lachnospirales; family Lachnospiraceae; genus Blautia; species Blautia sp. NSJ-140. The sequence goes on from NZ_JALIFS010000001.1 coordinate 392,468, forward strand.
CAGTGATTTCAGCCAGAGTATAGTTTTGAGTCCAAATACTATCTCTGTGGGGTATTATTACACCCCGACACTGGTTTGTCAATAATTTTCATATTCTCTGCCATGTGAAAGGGCTTTATCTTTCTTCCTTTATGCATATTATTTATGGATATGCACATCCAGCTGATTATAAGGAATCTCAATTCCATAATAATCAAAATCTTCCTTGATCCTCTGGTTCAATCTCCATCTGGCTGCCCAGTAGCGGTCGGTAGCTACCCAGACACGAAAGCCCATGATCACAGAGCTTTCTGCCAGCTCGTCTACAAATACCACCATCTCTTCGTCTTCTCTTGTATCCGGATCTTCGGTGAGGATATCTTCCAGGATATCCTTGGCCTTCTGGATATCTGCATTGTAAGAGATCCCTACTTTGATCTCCAGCCTTCGCTGATCCCTTGCTGTTACGTTGGTGATGGTCGCATTGGAAAGAGTACCGTTCGGGATCACGATGTGCTTGTTATCAATGGATAATAACGTTGTATAACAAATCTCGACCTTGGCTACCGTTCCCTCGCTTCCGTCCTGTCCGTTAACGATGATGTAATCCCCTACCTGGAAAGGCTTGAACAGAAGAAGCATCATACCTCCTGCCAGATTGGCAAGTCCGCCCTGGAGGGCAAGACCCATAGTAACACCTGCAGTTCCAAGAAGTGCTGCCAGAGATGATTCCTTTACTCCAAAGCTTGTGGATATATTAAAGATCAGGAGTATGTAAAGTACGATCTTGACCAGTGAGGATATAAACTGTGCCGCTCCTGTATCCAGCCTGGATTTTGTCAGTGATTTCCTCACAAACTTTACGATCCATTTAATTACCGTGCTTCCTACCCAGAAAGCAACGATAGCCAGAACAACCTTGATTCCGAATTTTGTGATGTCCGGCAGATAATTTTCAAACATCTGCCTGTACTGGTTTACCTGATTTCCGACCTCCTGCACGGTCTGTACAGTACTATCCAAATATAATCCCCCCTGTCTGATCGATCATTCGATATACATATGCGGATCGATCTATGTATTCCTGATGTAAACATTCCCTATAATCCGCATCTGGCAATATAATAATACAGCAGTAGTTTTTCCCTGTAAACCTGATTTCTCCGGTTTTATAAAGTATAGGGTATAAACCACTGCTGTAATTCTGTTATAGGTTATAGCTTTATTGTATTTCTGTCCGGTAATCCGCCGCAGAATGCTGCAGAATATACGTTACTTTTCACTCCGTTCTCAGTAACACGCCTGGCGATGCACAGAATTTATGCTGATCGCATAAATTCGCGCGGTATGTCCCGGGTTTTTTCTTTATTTATTAATTCCCTTCATGGAAAGGCTGATACGTTTTTTCTTCATATCAACACCAAGAACACGGACATCCACGATGTCTCCCACACTGACCGCTTCCAGCGGATGTTTGATGAATTTCTCGCTCATCTCAGAAATATGGACCAGGCCGTCCTGATGCACACCGATATCCACAAAAGCGCCGAAGTCAATAACATTGCGGACAGTTCCCTTAAGAACCATGCCCTCTTTCAGATCCTTCATGTCCAGTACATCAGTACGGAGAATCGGTTTCGGCATCTCGTCACGTGGATCTCTGGCAGGTTTTTCCAGTTCCTTTACGATATCACGTAAGGTTGGCTCTCCGATCTCCAGCTCCTTTGCCAGTTTTCCGTAATCGCGGATCTGTCCGGAAATACCGGAAAGCTTGCGCTCTGCCACATCTTCCGGTGTGTAGCCTAGCTTTTCCAGGAGTTTTTTTGCTGCGTCATAGCTTTCCGGATGGACACTGGTTGCGTCCAGGGGATTTTTGCCTCCTGTGATCCGTGTGAAACCTGCACACTGCTCAAAGGCTTTCGGACCAAGCTTGGCAACCTTAAGAAGCTCTCTTCTTGTCTGGAAACGGCCATTTTCCTCACGGTAGGCTACGATATTCTTTGCGATGGCCTTACTGATTCCGGAAATATACTCCAGGAGGGAGGCAGATGCCGTATTCAGATCCACTCCGACCTTGTTTACACAATCTTCCACAACACCGTTAAGGGCTTCTCCCAGCTTCTTCTGGTTCATATCATGCTGATACTGACCGACACCAATGGATTTCGGATCGATCTTTACAAGCTCTGCAAGCGGATCCTGTACACGTCTTGCGATGGATGCGGCGCTTCTCTGTCCAACATCGAAATTCGGGAATTCTTCCGTGGCAAGCTTGCTTGCGGAATATACAGAAGCACCTGCCTCGTTGGTGATGACATACTGGACCTTTTCCGGAATTTCCTTAAGAAGCTCCACGATGATCTGCTCGGATTCTCTGGATGCCGTTCCGTTTCCTACAGAGATCAGTGTCACATGATATTTGCTGATAAGCTTTTTCAGGGTTTCCTTTGCGGCACGGATCTTGGTCTCATTGGTTGGTGCTGTGGGATAAATAACTGTGGTATCCAGAACCTTTCCGGTCGGATCTACCACTGCCAGCTTGCATCCGGTACGGAAGGCAGGGTCCCAGCCAAGAACTACCTGTCCTGCGATCGGAGGCTGCATGAGAAGCTGCTCCAGATTTTTGCCAAAGACATGGATGGCACCGTCCTCTGCTGCCTCTGTAAGGGCGCTCCGGATCTCACGCTCAATAGCCGGTCCGATGAGACGTTTATAGCTGTCCTCAATGGCTTCTTTCAGAACAGGTGTAGTGTATGGATTAGCGCGGACGATCACCTGTTTTTCAAGATAACGGATGATCTCTTCCTCAGGTGCAAGGATCTTCACAGTAAGGAATTTCTCTTTCTCACCACGGTTCAGAGCAAGGACACGATGACCTGCAAGCTTTTTCACCGGCTCTTCAAAGTCATAATACATCTCGTATACAGACTGCTCCTTCTCATCTCTCGCATTAGAGCATATAGTTCCCTTATCCATTGTTCTCTTACGGATGCTGATACGATAATCTGCTTCATCGGAAATGTGCTCCGCAATGATATCTCTGGCACCACTGATGGCCTCTTCCACAGTTTTGACTTCTTTTTCCTCAGAAAGAAATGCTTTTGCCTCTTCTTCAAGAGGTTTCTTCGTCATCTGGAGAAGAATGATGTCAGCCAGAGGTCCCAGACCTTTTTCCCTGGCGATGATGGCACGTGTACGGCGCTTCGGGCGGTACGGACGGTAAAGATCCTCTACCACAACAAGTGTCTGCGCTGCCTCGATCTGTTTCTTCAGCTCCGGAGTCAGCTTGCCCTGCTCCTCGATGCTGCCCAGAACCTGAGCCTTTTTATCCTCAAGATTTCTTAAATAGGTAAGTCTCTCATTAAGATTACGAAGCTGTTCGTCGTTCAGTGTACCGGTTGCTTCCTTACGGTATCTGGAAATAAAAGGAATGGTGCAGCCTTCATCGATCAGCTTAACTGCTGCCTCAACCTGCCATTTCTCAACGTTCAATTCTCTGGTAATTACCTGAATAATATCCATTTTTATCTTTCTCCCGTTGTTTCAAATTTGCCTGAGGCTGCATTTTCCTCTTTACACAGCTTCTGACATTTATCAAAGATCAATCTGTGCGATCACGTCCTTCAGAGCATTGGCGCTTGCATGAAGCTTCTCTGTCTCCTCCTCGGTCAGCGGAACACGAACGATACGTTTTACACCTTCCGGTCCGATAGAAGCCATGGTACTAAGACATACGTCTTCAACACCGTACTCTCCGTGAAGCATGGTTGATACACTGACTATTGTATCAGATGCAGCAAGAAGAAGCGAGCAAAGTCTGCAAACAGATACGGCTACCGCATAAAATGTAGCACCCTTCTTGGCGATCACAGTTGATCCTGAAGTATGAACATACTCCAGAACCTCTTCTCTGTCAAGTGGCTGCAGATCTTTCTGATCCTCATGAACAATCTTGTCAAATTCATCAAGGGTCGCACCTGCAACAAAGGCTCTGGACCACGGTACAAAGGAAGTATCTCCATGCTCTCCGAATACATAGGCGTGGATGTTTTTCTCAGATACGCCGTAGTGCTGGGAAAGTCTGCAGCGGAGACGGGCCGTATCCAGGGCGGTTCCGGAACCAAGGATCTGGTTCTCTGGAAGACCGGAAATTTTTGCAAATGCGTAGGTCATGATATCACATGGGTTGCTTACAATAATATAAAGCGCTTTTGGAGCCACCTTTACGATCTCCGGAGTGATGCTCTTCATAATGTTGACATTGGTCTGTGTCAGCTCGATACGTGTCTGTCCCGGTTTTCTGGCAATGCCGGAAGTGATGATCACAATGTCAGAATCAGCCGCATCCGGATAATCTCCTGCCACAATGGAGATCGGTTCACGGAAGCTGGTTCCCTGGTCAATATCCATGACCTCGCCCTCTGCCTTCTGCCTGTTGATATCGATCAGGACAATTTCCGAGGCAATGCTCTTCTGTGATAAAGTGTAAGCGATAGTTGAACCCACGCTTCCTGCTCCGATGATCGTAATTTTACTGCTCATATTTGTTCTCCTTTCAGCGTTGTTTGTCATTTAAATAACAACTTTAATTACATACATTCAAACATAACATAAAACATTGCCCTGTGCAATAAAAATTTTATTGTATTTCTCAGGTTAATCCCTGCCAATTTGCATTTCAAATTATTTAAACCACTTGTATTTTCTGATATTTCCCCTATTATTCTGTATACATTCCTGTTATTTTTTTATCGATTTATAGAAACAATTTCAGAAACATGGCAAAAAACCTCTGAACTTCAAAAAAAATCAGAAGTCCAGAGGTTTCTTTCATCTCTTATTATTGGCTTAGATTCAGATGTTTATAGCTGTTCCAACGTTCACCCGGTTAATTCTTCGCCTGGGCAAGGGCCTTTTGTGCAGCGCCCAGGATCCCTTCGGATGAATATGTGGCCCCGCTGACAGTATCAATTCCATCTGCCGACTGGTTTGCCATGATCTGAGAATAGATCGTGCTCCATGCAGGATCAAAAAATTCCGGTGTATCCTGATTTGTCTGCTCAATGGATGCGATCTGGCCTCCTGAGATCGTGATTGTCAGATATGTTTTTCCTCCATATCCAAAAGCTGATCCCGTATACGTTCCATCTCTGTACATTCCCGCCGGTTCCGGTGCTTCCGTTGGCTCCGGTGTTGCATCCGGCTCATCTGTCCCTGGTGTTGGAGTTACATTGGGTTTTTCAGGAACCGGCGTCACATCCGGGTCGTCCGGCTCCGGCGTCGGGGTTGCTGCCGGTGTCTCTGTTGGCTTCGGTGTGGCTGTTGGTTTCGGCGTTGCCGCAGGTTTCGGTGTGGCTGTTGGCTTTGGTATCGGTTTCTTTATCGGAGTTGGTGTGGGTTTCTTTCCATACTCCGGATTGACCGCTTCTTTGAGAGCTTTTTTTACAGCATTCAGAATTCCGTTGGAAGAATAGGTTGCTCCGCTGACTGCATCAATATCATCCACAGAATCTGTGCCTATGATCTGTTTTTCCAGCACGCTCCATGCTCTTTCAAAAAACTGCTCCGTGTCCGTATTTTCCTGTTTCAGAGCTTCGATCACTCCATCCTTGATGGTCACAATTACTTTCACGTCTCCATTGAAGCCCTTTGCCGAAGCTGTATATTTACCGTCCAGATATTTTTTCGGACTGTCCGGATCTTCCGGCTCCTTTGCAGAAGATGGTTTTTTTGTAGGTGACGGTGATGGTGTCATAGTTGGTACAGCCGTTACTACAGGTGCAGGGGTGACCTGCTGGCTACTTCCATCTGCCGCTGCCTGGGAGAGCGCATTCTGAACTGCCTGGATGATTCCGTTTGAGGAATAGGTTGCTCCGCTGACTGCATCTACATTCGGTGTATTTCCTGCGATCATCTTGCTGATCACGCCCTGAGCTGATGCAAAATAAGATGCGGTTTCCCCGGATGCATCCAGAATATCAATGGCTGTGATCTTTCCTCCGCTGACTGTTACCTGTACACGGATCGTACCACCGAATCCGGTTCCAGATCCTTCATATACTCCATCTTTATAGCCATTGGCCGGAACTGCCGCTACCGGGGTCTGGGTAGAACCCTGTCCTGCCGCACCGGCATTGCTTTTTGCTGATTCTGAAACCGTTCTCGTACCAGAACTTTTTTTTGCTGCTGTTTTTTTCGCACTTTTCTTTGATGAGCTTTTCTTTGATGTACTGTTTTTCTTATCTGAGGCAGATGTGCTGTCAGAAACAGTATTTCCTTCTTCATATCCGAGATATTTTTCCAACTCCGAAGCAGACATCACGGTTGTCTCTGCTTTCTGTACTGCTTCCGTTGATTCCTCGGATCCCTTCGCCTTTATGCCCGAAAACGCAAGCGCCGCAATCACAGCTGCTGCAGGGATCATTTTCGTCCAGGGCACCTTGGGTGTGCCATTTTCGGCTGGTTTTTTATCTTTTAAATCTTTTTCCATGGATACTTGTTCTCCCCTCTTTCTATGCGGCTTCCCGTCAGGCATATGCTCTGTATCGCATTCCAGGTGATTTTCCGGATTGCTGTAGAAATGAGCAGACCTCTGCCGCAGACATAAAAGGGTCTGCGGCAGAGGTTGTTCTTACTCTTTGCTAAACAGTTGCATTATTTAACAGTTACCACAAATTTCTTTGTAATTCCGTTGCATTTCACTGTGATCGTTGCTTTACCTTTTTTGATTCCCTTTACAACACCCTTGCTGTTTACAGCTGCAACTTTTTTATTGCTGCTTGTATATGTAATCTTGCCTGCAGGTGCTGCTTTGGATCTGATGGTTGTTGTTTTACCTTTCTTGATCGTTGCGGAGGATTTTACAAGGCTGAATGCAGGATTCTTGATAACTACCTTGCAGGTTGTCTTCAGAGTTCCTGCCTTTGCTGTAATCGTAACGGTTCCTGCTTTGATTCCTTTTACAACACCTGTTTTGCTGTTTACGGTTGCAACCTTTGTGTTGCTGCTTGTGTATTTTACAGTTGCAGATGGTGTTGCAGTTGCTTTTACAGTTGCTGTTTTTCCTTTGTAGATCGTTACGGAGGCCTTTGCAAATTTAATTGTAGAAGCTTTTACTGTTACCTTGCAGGTTGCTGTGGCATTTCCGACCTTTGCTGTGATAACTGCTGTTCCGGCTTTTACGCCTTTAACAACACCCTTGCTGCTTACTGTTGCAACCTTTGTGTTGCCGGACTTAAATGTTACTGCTGCATCGCTGTCATTTGTTGTTGCCTTAAGAGTCGTCGTTTTTCCTGTATATACAGCAGCTGCTGTCTTATCAAGTGTAACTGTTACCTTCTGAAGCTCTTTCTCTGCTCCCTGAAGATGTTCAAGTGCTTCATTTACCTCAGCCTGACTTGCATCTGTTTTTGCAAGAATGTCTTCTGCTTCCTGAAGCTCACCGGCAAAGGACTTCCAGGTTGCAATTGTGTAATCCTTCTCTGCCAGAGCTTTTGCAGCTTCCACTTCCGTTTTAAGACTTGTAAAATCAGTCGGCTCCATTGTAGGATTTACGATATTCTCTGCAGTTGCCTGGAAGCTGTAGGTATAGTCATTATATCCAAGAGCATACACTGTCAGTTTCCAGTATCCTGTTCCGTCTGTTCCTCCCGGAAGCTTGCAGCGTGCAGATTTTGTAAGTCCAAGCTGGATTCCCATTGCTTTATGCATCCAGTTATCTGCGGCAAACTTGGTTCCATAAGAAGCGAGGCATTTTGTATATGTGGAATCATCTCCATAATAATCCCAGCGTACAGCCTGCATATTTGCACCAAGATTGCCATAATTTCCATTGAGATCCACACGGAGGAATTCGCCGTAGCTTCCGCTTGCTGCTTTTACACTCGGCTTGATCCCTGTTGCTGTTTTTAACGCCTGATCCTTGATACCGGAAGCTGTTCCGTCTGATTTTCTTGCTGTAAATGTAAAGCCGTCACCATTTTTCTCCGCATATTTCAGACCATTTGTCTGTGCATTTACGTCTGCCACAAGGCCTTTATAATACTGGAGATTGTTTTCACTGTATCCTCCGGAGAGCATAGCTCCATCCTGTACGACATTATACTTTTTGCAGAAATCTGCAAAATCTGCGGTCTTAACTGCTACCGGAACATATTTCAGGCCATATATCTCATAATGATCCATCGTATAGGTTTTTCCATCTTCTGTTGTTATACTGCCTCTGTTCCATTTTACCTTGGAACCGTCTGTAAGATAAAGTGTGCTTCCTTTATCCTCCCAGTAGGATATATCGAATCTGGTCCCGTCTTCAGCAATGATCGTAGCTTCTGTCTGATAGCTTCCTCTGTGAAGTCCATGATTTGCAGTTGCTCTTGTTACTGTATCAAAAGCTCCTGTATCAAACTCACTATGTGAATCCTTCTCTTCTGAAGAGCTTGTATCTCCAGCTGCATAGACGCCTTCTGCTGCCCAGTACTCACCCCAGGTAAGTCCTGCATATACGTACTGATACTCGCCTGTCAGCTGGTCAGAATCGGAAAATGCTTCCGCCACTTCATCGCCTTCTGTGAAATCCTCTTCCCCTGTAGAGAACGGGTCTGCTTCCTCTGCTGTCTTATCCAGAGTCTCGACAGCTTCTGTATCTTCCTGCTGGATATCCTCTGTCTCGTCTGCCGCAGCTTCTGTCACTGCTGCTGTATCCTCTGTTGTATCCTCTGTTACAGCTGCAGTATCCTCTGCCGTTTCCTCTGTTACAAAATCCTCCGTATCTCCTGCCTCTGCCTCGGAAACCACGGCTGCATCAAGATCAGATGCCATTACAGCGGTCGGAAAAGTTGTTGCTGCCACCGCAAGACTTAAGATGCATGGAGCTGTTTTTTTCAGTAGATTCCACTTCTGCATTGCTTATTCCTCCTAAAAATATGATATATTTATAGAACCCTTTCCAGGTTTACTATCGCAAGTAACGCGGATATGAGCATTCCCTCTGCCAAACGGTCATAAACCGGATCGCCGGGAGATCAGCTTCACTCTGCAATATCCTCCACACTATAGGAATCCGCAAGCAGGCTGAACCGCTCCTTCATCCCCTCAGTGAGATACACATGATGGTCTTCATCCACAAAAAGTCCGTCTGCACCGTAAGCTTTCAACAGCTGTGTCCCTTTTTCCACCCCCAGCACAAAACATGCTGTGGAAAGCGCATCTGCCTCCAGACCTGAGTCACAGACTACCGTTACCCCGGTCACTCCGCTTTCTGCCGGATAGCCGGTAGACGGGTCCATAATGTGGTGATACCTTACACCATTTTCGATAAAATATTTCTCATAATCTCCGGATGTGGAAAGAAATTCTGTACCATTTAAGGCAACCACACCAAGATAGTCATCCTCATTTTCAGCTCTGGGATCTGTCACTGCCACATTCCAGGAAGAACCATCCGGCTTGCTTCCATAAGTCATGACACTGCTTCCTCCCAGATTCATAAGCGCCGCAGAGACTTCTTTCTGCGTTTTCAGATATTCCAGGATGGAATCACAGCCGATTCCCTTTCCGGCAGCTCCGAGATCCAGAGAACAGCCCTTGTCCATATGAACCATATTTCCATCCAGGGAAACCTTTTTGTATCCGGAATCCTTCAGCGCTTCCTGAATTTCATCTTTTCCGGGAATCCGCTGATTCTCCCCTCCGATATCCCACAGCCGGATCAGTTCTCCGATCGTCGGATCAAAGGCTCCATTAGAATCTTTCGCAATGGCAAGGATGCGTTCCAGATATCCGGAAAGTTCTTCGGAAATCTCCGTATCGTTTCCGCAATCTGCGTTCACCTTATAAATCTGCGAACTCTCATTTGTCCAGGACAGAAGATTCGTCTCCACATCTGTCAGAATTGAAGTCAGTTTACTGTTTATATCGTCTCCTGTGGTATAAAGTGTTTCCGATACCACAGTATCCATGGCAAAATCGGTATCTGTATAGTTCTGTATATCTTTCTCTGCCGCAGCCGGACATCCAACCGGAAACAGCATCACTGTCCCTGTGAGTACTGCTGTGGCAAAAAAAGCTTTCTTTTTAAGAGCCTGATATTTCATAGATTATTTTTCCTCAGTTGTTCCAATGTGAATATTTTTCCGCGGGCATGTCGCCGCACAGGCATGGCAGCAAAGACATTCCCCTGACATCGCCGTATCACCGTCAATATCCAGATGCGCCGGACATCTCTTTTTACAAAGTCCGCATTTCGGCGGGCATTTCTCACGATTTCTCCGGAATAAGGCTCCCGGCAAAATCGGCATCAGCGCAAACACCGCTCCCATCGGGCAGAGAAACTGGCAGAAAAAGCGCTCCTGGGTGCACATTCCGATCATGATCAGGATCAGCAGGATGATCCCTACCAAGTATTTACTGTTTGGAAGCCGTCCAGCTGTGATCATGGAAAAAACATCCCACGGGCTGGTTCCTGTGAGCTTTCCGTATACACCTGTGATGCAGGAAAGCAGGATCAGGGCCAGTACGATATATTTGACTTTCTGAAGTCTGTGGACCAGCTTTTCAGAAAGGGCTGGTTTCTTTTTTTTATGAAAACATTTCGTCCAGATCCAGGAAAAGCCTTCGTACACGGCATCACCGAAAGATCCGAACGCACACGCATATCCACAGAAATGTCTTCCGAAAAAGCAGGTGAAGATCAGAAGAACGGCCGTCACGGTCAAAAAAGAATTCCACTCCACCGCCTGTCCGGATCCAATGGCAAGAAAGATTGATTTGATTCCCGCAAAAGCTGTAGAGAACAGAGAAGGTGCCGCAATAAAGAACGCTAACTGTATCCCCGCACGCATCAGCCTTACTTCCCTCTGTCTCTTTTTCATGAATTTTCCGCCTTTCCAAGAGCTTCATCAACCGCATTCAGAATTCCTGTGGAACTAAAAGTTGCTCCTGATACGGTGTCCACATCTGTACTCTGGGCACTGATAATAGAATCGATCACGCTTTCTGCCTGAGAAAGATACGCGCTGTCCTCACCGGGAGCGCTTGTCACATTAATGGATGTGATCTCATCACCGGAAAGCGTCACCTCAACCTGAATCGTTCCACCGTAACCCTGTGCTTCTCCTGTATAGGTTCCGTCTTTATAGACATTATCTCTGCTGCTGTCTGCCTCGCCACTGTCCGCTGTACTGCCTGAACCGGAGCTGTCCGCAGATTCGTTGTCTGTGCTGTCGCTGCTGGATGCCTCGGTTTCTGCTGCAGTACTCTGGTTCTTCACACGGTTTGCGTAGCTTGTCTCCAGCGCGCTGAGAAGTTCATTCTGCTGCTCCTGAAGTGTATCTACCTTATCTGTCAGAGCCGCGATCTCTTTTTCATTTGCCTGGGCTTTCATGCTGCTGTTATAAAAAAGCACGGCAAGAACCACTAACAGCAATGAGATCACTCTCATGTAAAAATTCTGGTTTTTCATCTCTTTTCTCCCTTGTATTTATAACAATTCCGTAAATTGCTGCATCAGACTCAGGCTATACGAACATATATTGCTGCGTCAGATGCTCTCGATCCAGTCCTGCAATCTGCGTATAACTGTCTTTTGGATAAATTATGTAATTTTTATCCATATCCATAAATTAGTTTAGATTAATCATTTTTATAAAATTAGATGTTGCTAACTTACAGTCAAGTATTATATCATCTGATTTTTTTCTTGTCTACATTTTTGTTAGTAGTTTTTAACTTTTTATAATGTGAATTTTTTCGCCACTCCTCCCTTTCCGTTTGGAACAGCTGTATGAATTATGGTTAGATATCATTAACTTATGTTTGCCTTTTAATTTCGATTATGATATGATTTTTTTGAATCTGTAACAGAAATGGAGATTTGTTTTGAAGAAAAAAGAAATGATTTTTATTGCCGGGATCCTGATTCTAGCAGGGGTTCTCTGGCTTGGTTTTCAGATTGCGGGGAAACGGTCCCATAATATGATCCGTATTACCGTTGACGGAAAAGAGTTCGGAACCTATTCTCTTTCCCAGGACCAGATCATACACATCGGAGACACCAATGTCTGCGAGATCAAAGATGGAAAAGTTACCATGATCGAAGCAACTTGCCCGGATCATTACTGTATGAAACAGAAGGCTGTGGACGAGCACGGCGGTTCCATCATCTGCCTTCCTAATAAGGTTGTGATAGAAGGGGAAAATACTGCAGAGGATTCGGAGAGTTCCCCGAAAATTGATGCGGTGACATAAAATTTCCGGAGAATATGCGTAATGTATATTCTCCGTACAGTTTTCTCTGACAGATGGTATTCTGTCTGTGATATTCCTGCAACAAATGAAAGGATTTATTTATGAAACGAAAAACAGCTTATCTCGGATTATTTGCCGCAGTAGCAATCATTTTTGGATATGTGGAGTCTCTGATCCCTGTATTTACAGGGATTCCGGGTATCAAACTCGGACTTGCAAACCTGGCGGTGCTTTTTATACTGAACCGATATTCCTTTAAAGAAGCGGCTCTCGTGTCCGTTGTCAGAATCCTGGTGATCGGATTTATGTTTGGAAATCTGTTCAGTATTTTGTATAGTCTGGCTGGCGCTGCGCTTAGCCTGACTGTGATGGATCTTTTGAAAAAACATTCCTGCTTCAGTCTGATCGGTATCAGTGTGGCCGGTGGTGTCACACATAATATCGGTCAGCTGATCGTTGCCATGATCGTGGTGAGCAATACGAGTTTGATGATTTATGCACCGGCACTGCTGGTGGCAGGTGTCCTGGCAGGTATTCTCATAGGAGTGTTGACAAAGGAAGTTGTGGGACGACTTCCTTTGAATCTATAATGGATGTAGGTTTTAATTTCTTCCACAGCCTGCAACAACTGCGTGCCCGGAAAGACGATCAGGCTTCTGTTTCATCGTGGAACTGTGGAATCGGAGTCACCGGAGGATACGGCTCCGCCGGTGGCTCGTCGAACTCTCCGGAAATATTCCGATAGAAAACTGCCATACAGGTTTCTATATAAGGCACCAGCCAGATCAGTGCCAGATACAATGTAAATATGGAAAAAATGATCCACGGAACAAAACTTAAGAGCATTTTCATATATTCCCAGTAATGTCCTTTCATAAGCTTCGCACTGGCTTTCAGTGCCTGTACTCCTTTTATGTCCGAATTATCGGACAGGATGTAATAGCTCATGGTGAACGGCATAGCTGCCAGCAGGTTCAGCGCGAACCCGAGAAGTGTGAGCAGCATGTAAGTTACTGCCCAATTCATCTGCTCCTTCGTTGTATTTCCCATATTGCTTGTAAAAGAAAACCACACCAATGGAAGTGATGTCACCAGATTGATCAATGCCAGCACAAAGGATGCCACGATCACATGATCCGGCTGATGGCTGAAAAAGTACAGAAGATCTCCGAAAGAGTAGGCTTCCCTTCTGGAAATATTCAGGTAGATCCGGTAAAGTCCTGCGGAAAAAACACAAATCACCAGAGAAAGGATAAAACTGAATACCTCTCCTCCAATGATCGCATACAGGGAATCTCCCGGAAAAAGTGCTGTGGAAATATAGCTTGAAATTGCGCTCATCGCCGCAACTGCAATGCTCCCGATCACAGGGACAGTAAAATTACCGGCCAGAGTTTCCCCTGCCAGCTTCTTACAGCCCTTCAGATTTTTTCTCATAATTCTGTATCCCTTCGTTATAGAAGGCGAAGACTCCTCCAAGCCTCCGCCTCGTCATTTTACTTCAAATATATCATGTTTTTATATTTCAAATTTGTTTGTTTAGTCTGCAAGATTAAACGCATCATGTACCGCATTCATGGCACGTACGCCATCTTTCTCGTTAATGAGAACCGTCACACGGATCTCAGATGTTGCGATCATATTGATGTTCACACCCTCATTGTAAAGGCTCTCGAACATTTTTGCAGCAACACCCGGATTGCTCATCATGCCTGCTCCTACAATAGAAAGCTTGGCAATGTTTTTCTCCGCATGAAGCTCAGAATAGGCGATGCGTGCCTGGTTAGCTTCCAGAACATCCATTGCATCGTCCAGATCATTTTTATCAACGGTAAAGGAAATATCCTTGGTTCCGGCACGGCCGATAGACTGAAGGATCATATCCACATTGATATTTTTCTTAGCCAGGGTATCAAAAAGCTTAAATGCCACTCCTGGTGAATCTTTAAGTCCGATCACAGCAATACGTACTGCATCTGTATCCAGAGCAACACCGCTGATCAGCATTCTCTCCACTGTTACTTCCTCCTTTACCACGGTTCCTTCGCTGTTGTTGAGACTAGAACGTACCACCAGCGGCACGCCGTATTTCTTTGCCATCTCCACAGAACGGTTATGAAGCACTCCCGCACCCAAAGTTGCCAGATCAAGCATCTCATCGTAAGTGATCTCCTTGAGCTTGCGGGCATTCGAAACCTTACGCGGGTCTGCGGTATAAACACCGTCCACATCGGTATAGATCTCACAAGCATCTGCATGAAGTGCTGCTGCAATAGCTACGGCTGTGGTATCAGAACCGCCACGTCCAAGTGTGGTATAGTCATTATATTTATCAATGCCCTGGAAGCCTGTGACCACAACGATCCTGCGGTTATCCAGCTCTCTGCGGATACGTGCCGCATCGATCTTTTTCAGGCGTGCGCTACCGTGTGCACTTGTTGTGTGCATAGCCACCTGAAAGGCGTTCAGGGAAACAGCCGGTACTCCCAGACTGTCCATAGCCATGGACATCAGTGCCACTGACATCTGCTCTCCGATGGTAAAAAGCATATCCATCTCACGTTTCGGAGGTTTGTCATTGATATCTTTTGCCATGGTGATCAGCTCATCGGTATACTTACCCATTGCAGAAAGCACGACCACCACGTCGTTTCCTTTTTTGTAATCTTCGATACATCTTCTGGCAACGTTAAAGATACGCTCTTTGTTTGCCACAGAAGTACCGCCAAATTTTTTTACGATCAACATGTTCTTTTCTTCCCTTCGGCATCAATCCTTTACACGGATCATTGCCAGTACTTTTCCGGTAAGCTTGCTGATCTTCTCATAATATTCAGCCTGCTTCATCACCGGTGTGATAAATCCGAATTCGTCCGGAAGGTCATCCGGCTCAATGGTCTGTACATCACCAAAAGCTTTTTCCACTTCATCCATAGTAGTATCAGACACACGTACGAAGAAACGTCCCTCAACTTCATCCATATCCATAAGCTTCAGGGCATAGCTGCTCCAGTTTGTCATAATATTTCTGTGGAGATGCTTTGCTTCATCCACAACATCTGCAACTACTGCACTTGCAGTCGGAAGCTTACCTGCTCCGCTTCCGTAGAACATGGCATCTCCAAGAACGTTTCCGTGCACAAATACTGCATTAAACACATCATTTACACTGTAAAGCGGGCTGCTCTGGCCTACCAGGAACGGCGCTACCATTGCATAGAAAGAATCTCCGATCCTGCGGCTTGTGGCAAGAAGCTTGATGGTCATGCCAAGCTCTTTTGCATATTCCATGTCTGCCGGTGTGATCTTTGTGATTCCTTCTGTATAAATATCCTCGTAATTCAGGAATTTTCCGTATGCAAGTGAAGAAAGGATGGCGATCTTACGGCATGCGTCAGCACCTCCTACGTCTGCAGTCGGATCTGCCTCTGCATAGCCCTTTGCCTGGGCTTCCTTCAGAACCGTATCAAAATCACAGTTCTCTGTGCTCATCTTGTAAAGCATATAGTTGGTGGTTCCGTTAAGGATTCCTGTGATCTCATCGATCTCATCTGCTGTCAATGAAGAATTCAGTGCACGGATGATCGGGATACCACCGCCGCAGCTTGCCTCGAAAAGGAAGTTGATATTTTTTTCTTTTGCGATCTCCATGAGCTCGGAACCATGCTTGGCTACCAGGGCCTTATTGGATGTGCTTACGCTCTTTCCTGCCTGAAGCGCTCTTTTTACAAAAGTATAAGCCGGCTCGATCCCGCCCATAACTTCAACAACAATATCTACCTCCGGATCGTTTACGATCACTTCATAATCATGAACCAGAACTTTCTCAACCGGATCTCCCGGGAAATCTCTTAAGTCAAGAACGTATTTGATGTTGATCTCATCTCCGGCTCTCTTGTTAATGCTCTCATGATTGGTGTTGATGACTTCAACAACTCCGCTTCCTACTGTACCGTAGCCTAATACTGCTATGTTTATCATATGCTTACTCCCTGCCTAAAATTTTCAAATAGTGTATACCGTCTCTCTGCTCAATATCCTCCACCATAGCCTCTGCGTCGCCTTCTCCCGGAAGGATGTCAACGCTCAGCGTCAGTGTTGCGACTCCGTTAATTGGAATACTCTGATGTATGGTCAGGATATTACCGTGAAAACGGGCAATCGTCTGCAGCACCATTGATAAAAGCCCCGGCTCATCGTCCATCTGAATGATAAAGGTGATGGTCTTTCCCTTGGTCTCCTCGTGGAAAGGAAAAATATCGTCCTTATATTTGTAAAAAGAACTGCGGCTGATCCCGGTCCTTTCAGCAGCTTCCTGAACAGTAGCCACCCGTTTGGATTCCAGCAGTCTCTTGGCCTCAACCACCTTGAGAAGTACTTCCGGCACTGCCCGTTCTCTTACTACATAGTATTTTTTCTTTTCAACCTGTTTCTGCATAGTAACCTCTCTGACTGCTGTTCACACTGTGGCCAGCAGCCCCCTGTCCGTTTCATAAAGACAACTGTTTTTGTACAAGAGATATATTATCATAATAAAAGAAACTCCACAAGCGCTTTTTTTGCCTGCGGAGTCCTTTTCTCTGTCTTTATGGGGTTCCGTGACAGTAATGTTATTCTTTCTTTTTCGCCAGCGCGATCCATTTCAGGTATGCATTGATAAAAATGTCAATACCGCCGTCCAGAACTGCGTCAACATTACCGGTTTCTTCATTGGTTCTATGGTCTTTTACCATGGTGTATGGCTGCAGGACATAGGAACGGATCTGGTTTCCCCAGCCGATATCTGTCACTTCGCCTCGAATGCCGGAAAGCTTCTCCTCAGCTTCCTGCTGTTTCAGCATATACAGCTTGGCCTTCAGCATCTGCATAGCCTTATCCTTGTTCATGTGCTGAGAACGTTCATTCTGGCACTGTACCACGATTCCTGTCGGAAAATGGGTGATACGGATCGCAGAGGAGGTCTTGTTGATATGCTGTCCGCCGGCACCACTGCTTCGGTAGGTATCGATACGGATATCGTCATCATTGATCTCTACGTCCAGGTCCTTCTTGATATCCGGCATAACATCGCAGGATACAAAAGAGGTCTGTCTCTTTCCTGCTGCATTAAACGGGGAAATACGTACAAGACGATGAACACCCTTCTCGGATTTCAGATAACCGTAGGCGTTCTCTCCGTTCACCTGGAAGGTTACAGATTTCACACCGGCCTCATCACCGTCAAGGTAATCCAGGACTTCCAGCGCAAAGCCTTTCTTCTCCGCCCATCTGCTGTACATACGGTAAAGCATTCCGCACCAGTCGCAGGCTTCTGTACCGCCGGCTCCTGCGTTCAGCTTGATGATGGCATTCTCTCCGTCGTACTCTCCGGAAAGAAGTGTCTTCACACGGATGCTGTCAAAGCTTGCCTGGAACTCGTCCAGCATTTCCTGGATCTCAGGGACGATCTCAGGATCATTCTCCTCGTACCCCATCTCGATCATGGTTTCCATATCTTCCATCTGCGTTTCCAGATTATGGTATGTCTCAATATCGTCCTTGAGACTCTTTAACTGTTTCATCTTCATCTGGGATGCTTCCGCATTATCCCAGAAATCAGGCGCTTCCATCTCGCGCTCTAATTCTTCGACCTTCTGCTCTTTGTTAGCGAGGTCAAAGTGAATCCCTCACTTCCACTAATGGCTCTGTGTATGTTGCAAGAATACTCTTGAACTGATCTAACTCAACCACAGCTTCACCTTCTTTCTATATATTGATGCAGGATTTCCTGCCTGTCTTATACAATACCATATGGGCATAAAAATTACAACGAAAACGTGGTCAGGGCGTAAATATCCCCTCTCCTGTGCTTCAGAAGCGGCAGCTGCTCCCGGACTTTTTTTACCTCGTCCAGTTCCAGTTCCACAACCTTCACATCCGGCTTCTCATCCATCTCCATGAAGACTTTTCCCCAAGGATCTACGGCAATGGAATGGGCCCAGGAATGATATCCGGCGTTCAGGTCTCTGGCGGGTGCCGCTCCGATGGTGTACACCTGGTTGTCCACGGCTCTCTGGCGGAACATCAGCTCCCAGTGGAGGGGCCCTGTTGTCATGTTAAAAGCAGCCGGCACGATGATCACCTGAGCTCCTTTGTCCACCATCAGCCTGGCAAGTTCCGGAAAACGAAAGTCGTAGCAGATGCAAAGGCCCATCTTTCCAAATTCTGTGTCAAAAACCGTCACCTGGTCTCCTGGTGTCAGAGTATCGGATTCCTTAAAATACTGACCACCTTTTACGTCAATGTCAAAAAGATGCATCTTCCGGTGCTTACCGATCTGATGACCATTTTTGTCAAAGACATAAGAAGTGTTATAAATATGGCCGGCTTCATCTCTCTCCGGCATGCTTCCGGCTATGAGATAAAGCCTGTGTTCTGCCGCCAGTCGAGAACATTTTTCCCAGGTATCTCCGCCCTCAGTTTCGGCATATTCCGGAAAGTATTTATTTTCGTAGGGACAGCAGAACATTTCGGGCAGGACTGCCAGATCGATCCCCTGAAGCTCCGGGCTGGCAAGAAGTTCTGCCGCCTGGGTGATGTTGCGAAATTTATCAGCATGTACATGTGTCTGAAGAATTGCAGTTTTTATAATTGCCATATTATCCTATCCCTTCTCTTACAACGAAAATTAAGTATCTGCTATATTGACGCAGGATGATTAATATTCGCTGTACTCTGTTCCTGTGTAACAGAAATTCCAGAAAAAATAGCCCCACCGCATCCTCTGGGTGAGACTATTTCTATCTTCCTTCTCAGATCTTGGCAGCCTTGCGTCCGCAGCACTGTTTGTATTTCTTGCCGCTTCCGCATGGGCACGGATCATTCGGGTATACTTTATCTTCTTTTCGCTGAACCGGTTTCTTCGGGCCTGCGCTGTCATCTTTGTTTGTGCCGGTTACCTTAGCAACCTGCTCACGCTCGATCTTCTGCTCTACATGAACATGATACAGCATACGTACAGTGTCTTCCTGAATGGAGCTGATCATGCTGTTAAACATCTCAAATGCATTCATCTTGTACTCAACAACCGGATCTCTCTGGCCATATGCCATCAGACCGATACCCTGACGGAGCATTTCCATATCATCGATATGATCCATCCATTTGCTGTCGATGCATTTCAGAAGGACAACTCGCTCAAGCTCACGAAGCTGCTCCGGTTCCGGGAACTCAGCCTCTTTTGCTTCATAAAGCTTCACAGCCTCTTCCTTCACAATGTGCTTGATCTCGTCTTTTTTATGGCCTTTTACCTTCTCAGCGGTCAGCGGGTGGATCGGGATGATCGGAGTGATCGCAGTATTGAACTCATCAAGATCCCACTCAGAAGAATCCATATCATCGGAGAAGCACATGTCTGTCATGCTGTCTACGATATCTGTGATCATCTTGTAGATGGCATCACGCATATTCTCACCGTCAAGTACCTGGCGGCGCTCCTCGTAGATGATCTCTCTCTGCTCATTGTTAACCTGGTCATAGTCGAGAAGATTTTTACGGATACCGAAGTTGTTGAACTCGATCTTCTCCTGGGCTTTCTCGATGGCATTGGAAAGCATCTTGTGCTCAATCTGCTCATTCTCCTCAACACCAAGGGATGTGAACACCTTCATCAATCTCTCGGAACCGAACAGACGCATCAGATCATCCTCAAGGGAAATGTAGAAACGGGATTCACCCGGATCTCCCTGTCGTCCGGAACGTCCACGGAGCTGGTTATCGATACGTCTTGACTCATGACGCTCGGTACCGATGATCTTCAAACCGCCGGCCTCTCTTGCCACATCATCAAGCTTGATATCGGTACCACGACCTGCCATGTTGGTCGCGATGGTAACGGCATCTGCCTGTCCTGCCTGAGCTACGATCTCAGCCTCAAGCTCATGGAACTTGGCATTCAATACGTTGTGCGGGATTCCCTCTCTCTTCAGCATTCTGCTGAGAAGCTCGGAAGTCTCGATGGTGATCGTACCAACCAATACCGGCTGATGTTTTGCGTGAGCTTCCTTAACTGCCTCTACAACAGCGTTGAATTTCTCTTTCTTTGTCATGTAAACGGCATCGTCAAGGTCTTTACGCTGTACCACGCGGTTGGTCGGGATCTCTACAACGTCCATGCCGTAGATATCACGGAACTCTTTTTCCTCGGTAAGAGCTGTACCTGTCATACCGCCTTTTTTGTCATATTTGTTGAAAAAGTTCTGGAAGGTAATGGTTGCAAGAGTCTTACTCTCTCTTTTAACCTTCACATGCTCTTTCGCCTCGATCGCCTGATGAAGACCATCGGAGTAACGACGGCCCGGCATGATACGTCCGGTAAACTCATCAACGATAAGGATCTCGTCATCTTTTACAACATAATCCTGATCCTTATGCATCAGATTATGTGCACGAAGTGCAAGGATGATGTTGTGCTGGATTTCCAGGTTTTCCGGATCTGCCAGGTTCTCGATATTAAAGAATTTCTCAACCTTCTTGATACCCTGCTCGGTAAGGTTGACGATCTTGTCCTTCTCATTTACGACGAAGTCACCGGTCTCGATAACCTCCTCACCCATGATGGCTGCCATCTTGGTCATTTCATGGCTGGCCTCACCACGCTCCAGCTGCTGTGCAAGGATATCGCACACTTCATAAAGCTTGGTGGACTTGCCGCTCTGTCCGGAAATGATCAGAGGTGTACGTGCCTCATCGATCAGGACAGAGTCGATCTCATCGATGATACAGTAGTGAAGATCTCTCTGAACAAGCTGTTCTTTATAGATGACCATGTTGTCACGAAGATAATCAAATCCAAGTTCGTTGTTTGTTACGTATGTGATATCACATCCGTATGCTGCACGGCGCTCTTCCGGCTTCATGTCGTTAAGTACCACGCCTACGGTCAGGCCAAGGAACTCGTGAACCTTACCCATCCACTCGGCATCTCGTTTTGCCAGGTAGTCGTTGACGGTTACGATGTGGACACCTTTTCCCTCAAGGGCATTCAGGTATGCAGGAAGTGTAGAAACAAGAGTTTTACCTTCACCTGTTTTCATCTCGGCGATACGGCCCTGGTGAAGGATGATACCACCGATGATCTGTACCCGGTAATGCTCCATTCCAAGTACACGTTTGGCTGCCTCACGTACGGTGGCAAATGCTTCCGGAAGAAGATCATCCAGTGTTGCACCTTCTGCAAGACGTTTCTTATATTCTCTTGTCTTGTCTCGTAACTGCTCATCAGTAAGCTGCTGCATCTGAGACTGATAGCTCTCGGTTTTTTCAACCAGCGGCATGATACGTTTTACTTCACGCTGGCTGCGGGTTCCAAATACTTTTGAAAAAACATTCATGTTTCTGCTCCAATCATTTTATTCGAATAAGACTGCTGTCTCTGATCTGTCCAATTTGGGATCATTCCAGTTCTCTGTTGATATCCGTTATACTGGATCACATATGGTATATATTCTACCACTTTCCTGTTATAAAAACAATGAACAATTATTTAACAAATCATGTCAGGAACAACAGAAAATATCCCGCATAGGATCCTATTTTCGAGGACCCCGCGGGATATTACAGATCTTATTTCCTTACTTTTGCATTTTTTACACTGCTCCAGGTACCATAATATGCCTTTCCGTTTACTTTTTTGCAGGAACGGATACGAACATAGCAGGTGCTTCCCTTTTTCAAACCGGAAAGTGTTCGGGTCAGTGCACTGGTAGACACTGTCCTGGACCCTCTCATGGACCTTGATGCCGCATACTGGATCTGATAGCTGGAAGCGCCAGCTGCTTTTTTCCAGCGGACAGTCAGCTTCCCGGAAGCCTTGCTGGACGGTTTGTACTGCACCGGAGCTGTCAGGCGGACGATCCTGCTGCCGTTTTTGTTATAAGCACTTAAAGCAGAGCCTTTGTATGCGCGGACTGTATAGGTATACATGGTTCCTGCTTTTACTGATCCGTCTGTGTAGACCAGCGTATTGCTTCCGCTTATGGTAGCGATATTGACCCACTTGCTGCTGTTTCCGGTCCTTCGATATATCTTATAGCCGGAAGCATTTGCAGCTTTTTTCCATTTGAAGATGATGCCGGCAGGGCTGTTGGAAGTACCGGATAGCCCGGGAGTGGTAAGCTTTACAGTTGTCAAGGCCGCGGACCGGAACTGGTATACGGCTGACTGTACTTCGTCAGTCTTTTCCCATGCAGATTTCTGATAAACATACTTCTGAAAAAAGATATACATGTTATAAGTTGCGGCTTTATTTATTCCTTTGGCAGATCCGATCCGCCATGTAGTATTCTTCCTGTTATCGGTTGGATTTGGTGAAGTACTCCAGTAAACCGGCACCCACTTCACGTCTCCAGGCCCGGGATTTGAATTTGTAGTTCCCGCGCCGGTCACGGTAAAATTATAATATTTATTCGGAGTAAATTCCAGCGGAGAATCCAGACCTCTTACAAAACTTTCTTTGACATCCGGTATAAAAGGTGTATAGGTTGGTGTCGGCGTCACATCATATTTCGGACGGGTCCCCCCGTAATTCAGCTTTAATTTTTTCAGTCTGCTGGTTCTTCCATCTGAACCCAGTATCTTAAGATACAGATCAAATTCTTTCTCTGTATCCAGATTCTTAAGATATATCACAAAGCTTCTGTTTGCAGTAACCAACACACGAGAGTTTCCCGTATCAATCCTCGGAACATCAGATGTTCCGTCCTTTTTTCTCGCTGCAGCTTTGTAGTAACAGGCTCCGTTTGCATCAACTTGCAGTGTCACGTTTACAGAACTGCGGCTTACCCATTTTTCTCCGGTCCATTTTACGTTTATTTTGGGCACCGGTGTTGGTGTCACTGTCGGTTTCTGGATCTCTGTCGGCTCAGGATTCGCTGTCGGTGTCACTGTCGGCTCCGGATCCGCTGCCGGTGCCACCGTCAGCTCCGGATCTGACGTTGACGTAGCTTCTGCGGTTTCTTCTTCCATACTGTCTCCGGCTTCCTCAGGTATCAGTTCTGTCAATAATACTTCCGGATCATCCTCACTGGAGATTTCTTCTGAAACTCCTTCCTCAGCTTCGCCGAAAGCATCCTCGCTGTTCTCCGCATTTTCCGTATTTTCCACATCTTCCATGATTACACCGGAAGAGTTATCCACAGTTCCCTCAGAAATATCCTCACTGTCTTCTGCAGGCTGCCCGGTCTCTCCCATAAGCTCTGTAGTTTCCTCTGCGGAAAACATCTCCTGGCTGTCAGCAGCATTTTCTACGATTTCTGCATCACCGCTGCCAAACTCTGCAGCCATACCGGTTGCCGGAAGCACCGTCACACAAAGCGCGGCACTTAAAAAAAGCGCCAGAACTTTTTTCTTCATTTACCTTCCTCCTTTTCTCCATGTGTTACATATTTATTATATCAAGGAGATATTCGCACTCTACACAATATTATTTTTCAGAAAGTGAGGCTGACTGAAACTTGTACTGTACAGACTGTATCTTATCCGTAGACTGCCATTTGGAAGCTTCTTTTTCATTTCCCCTTCCTCCTTTCGCATATGTCTTCATTATATAGTTCTCCCCTATTGCTTGCAACAGAAAAGAAGTCTGATTTTGTTGTGACATAAAAGACTCCGGAAACCTGCCGATTTCTCACACAGATTCCCGGAGCCTTCCATTCAATATTCAGTTGTAATAATAGAATCCCCTATCAGAACTCTGGTTCGATCAGTCCGTAAGTATTTCCTTTACGTTTATAAACTACGTTAACCTGCTCTGTCTCAGCATTAAAGAATACGAAGAAATTATGTCCGAGAAGTTCCATCTGTACGCATGCATCTTCCGGATACATTGGTTTGATCCCGAATTTTTTGGTACGGATGATCTTAACTTCCTCATCCTCTTCATAATCCTTATCAAGGTATGCCTTCTGGAAGTTTGTGGATTCCTGCTGCTTGTCAACGATCTTGTTCTTGTATTTACGAAGCTGACGCTCAATTACCTCTTCAACCAGATCGATGGATACATACATATCATTGCTTACCTGCTCGGAACGGATAATACTACCTTTCACAGGGATCGTTACCTCGATCTTCTGGCGATCCTTCTCAACGCTTAAGGTTACTGAAATCTCAGTTTCAGGAGTGAAATACCTTTCAAGTTTACCAAGCTTGTCCTCAACAGCTGTTTTAAGTCCTTCTGTTACTGCTATATTCTTTCCACTAATAATAAATTTCATGACTTCCATCCCCTTTGCTGTTTTATGTTGCTATTATAACATATTAAATTGAATTTTAACATCACTTTTCAAAAATTTCATAAATTTTTTCCAAATTTATTCGATATATTCCTTCAAAATGTTTTTTTTGTCGTGAATGCGCAACTATTAGAGTATTTCAGCTAATTAATTCATTACAAATTTATGTCTGTACACCAGTGCCAGAAGATTGATGGGACAAAAGCTTCTGCTTCACTATTTGTGTATACTATTTCATTTTTGCCAGAGCTTCAAAGGATATGCTTCCGCCAAAAATATCCAAAGCACTGCCAACAGTTACATCCAATCTGCCCTGCCCTGCTTTTCGAAGTTCTTCAATATCTGCCATAGAACCCACACCGCCTGCATAGGTCACCGGATGAGCTGCATACTGTCCCAGAAGCTTTGCAAGCTCTGTTTCCACACCTCGGGCCTTTCCTTCCACATCCACTGCATGGACCAGAAATTCGTCGCAGAAGCTTCCGAGTCTTTCCATCAGCTCCGATGTCACGATCTCTTCTGTAAACTTCTGCCATCGATCTGTGACAATATAATATTTGCCATCTTTTTTGCGGCAGCTCAGATCAAGTACAAGATGTTCTTTCCCTGCTGCATCACGGATTTCCTCCAGATTTTCCCAGGATATCACTCCGTTTTTAAACACATAGGAAGTTACGATCACGTGGCTGGCACCAGCCTCCAGATATTCTGCCGCATTCTCCGGGCAGATGCCACCTCCGATCTGAAGCCCTCCGGGATATTTTCCCAGAGCCAGAAGTGCCTGGGCTTTCGTTGCTTCGTAGTTCGGAGAATCCTTTCCGTTCAGAAGGATCACATGACCGCCCTTTAACCCTGCCTTCTTATAAAGCTCTGCATAGAATGCCGCATCCTGCTCTGACACAAAATTTTCTGCCGCCTGATCTCCCTGATCATTCAGGCTTCCTCCTACGATCTGTTTTACCTTTCCGTTATGTATATCAATGCATGGTCTGAATTTCATAATCCTGTCCTCCGTTTTCTTTCCATGCACTGATAATAGCATCTGAAACAGTTTTATGCAATGCTGTGGTAAAATATCTGTTATCTTCCTTCTACCGCATTTCCCACTGCGTTTCCGATATCATCCACTGCATTACCTACGCCGTCTCCAAGGTCCTTTACACTGTCACCCAGCTCACCGGATACCGTTCCGTCATTTTCGTTTCTGTCAGCATCCGCAGCTTCGGATGCTGCTGTCCCGTTATTTTCATTTCCTGCAGGCGTCACGGTAATATTTCCATCGGACATCTCATTGTTATCCGTGCCGGAATCTTTAGTATGCTCTCCATTGTCCTTCACACCGTCATTGTCTGCTTTTTCTTCCATGGTTTCATCTTCTGCGGCAGTATTTTCGTTTGTATCTTTTTCATCCACTGTTTCATCCGCATTGTTTACCTCTGTGCCGCAGGCTGTAAATGTACACAGAGACAGGGTAAGCAAAGTACCAAAAAGAATCGCCTTCCATTTTTTCATATGATCTTCTCCTTTTTCTGAAA
Source organism: Blautia sp. NSJ-140 (assembly GCF_022868965.1). Taxonomy (NCBI): domain Bacteria; kingdom Bacillati; phylum Bacillota; class Clostridia; order Lachnospirales; family Lachnospiraceae; genus Blautia; species Blautia sp. NSJ-140. The sequence continues at coordinate 418,494 of NZ_JALIFS010000001.1, forward strand.
AATTCTGTATTCCTAATATGGCACTTTTTCCGCTATCCTATTCTGGGAAAAATTTCAAAAATAGTGTAGAGCGGACATTCGTTTTTCGTTCCACTGCATGCTCATGAATGAAATCGCCCACAATTTCATCAAAAAAAAACGAGGTCCGATTTTACACGAACCTCGTCTGTATTACCTGTATTTTATTCTGTTGTGGCTCAATCTGTCAGGATCAGCCGATCACGTCACTCATATCATAACGTCCTGCCGGTTTGCCGGCAAGGAATTTGGCTGCTTCTACAGCACCTTTTCCAAAAATAGCCTTGGAATATGCAGTATGCTTGAACTCGATCACTTCGTCCTGACCTGCAAAAATTATCTCATGCTCACCTACGATAGTTCCGCCGCGAACTGCGGAGATACCAATCTCCTTATCATCGCGTTTTTCACGTTTCTGGCTGCGGTCATATACATAATGATACTGGTTATCCATAGCCTCATTAATGCTGTCTGCCAGCGCAAGTGCAGTACCACTCGGTGCGTCTAATTTCAGGCGGTGATGTTTCTCTACAATCTCCATATCAAAGCCTGCAGCTGCAAGAACCCTGGCTGCGTCCTGAACCAGCTTCAGAAGTGTGTTGATACCAAGAGACATGTTTGCGGATTTCAGCACTGCTACCTTTCGGGATGTTTCTTCAACTTTTGCAAGCTGCTCCTGGCTTAAGCCGGTACTGCACAGAACAACCGGGATCTGGCGTGCCGCGCTGTACTCAAGAAGCTTGTCTGTTGCCTTTGCGGAAGAAAAATCAATGATCGCATCTGCCTCTACCTGACATGCGTCAATATCGGTGAATACCGGATAGCTGTTTTTTCCCTGATCTGCAATATCAATACCTGCTACGATCTCAGCATCCGGATCTTTCTCCACAATGTCGCTGATGACCTGGCCCATATGTCCGTTGCAGCCGTGCATGATGATTTTTACCATAGTATATTCTCCTTTACCTTTCGCTTACAGTCAGATCATTTAGCAAGCTTAAGGCCGAATTTCTCGATCTCTTTTGCAAGAGCCGTCTTTGTGTCCTCTTCCATCTCACAGAGTGGCATACGAAGAGGTCCTACGTTCATTCCCATAAGATTCATAGCTGTCTTAACAGGAATCGGATTTACTTCACTGAACAGTGCATTGATCAGTGGAAGAGCTTTCAGCTGATCCTCTGTTGCTCCCTTGGTGTCGCCGTCGAAATATTTCATGACCATGTCATGTGTAAACTTCGGTGCAACGTTGGAAAGCACGGAGATAACTCCAAGTCCGCCAAGAGAAAGAATCGGAAGTACCTGATCATCATTTCCGGAGTAAAGCTCAAGCTGTCCGTCTGCCAGAGACATCATTTTGGCGATCTGGGAAAGATCTCCTGTTGCTTCCTTGATTCCGACAATGTTCTTTACATTCTTTGCAAGGTAAGCTGCTGTAGCCGGCTGGATGTTGCAGCCTGTACGGCTCGGTACGTTGTACATGATGAGCGGAGTTTCCGGAACTGCATTGGCAATTGCTGTGTAGTGAGCGATAAGACCCTTCTGTGTAGCCTTGTTATAGTAAGGTGTTACAATAAGAAGAGCGTCTGCGCCATAGGAAGCTGCTTCCTTGGACATCATGATCGCTGTCTCTGTACAATTGGAACCTGTTCCTGCGATAACAGGCACACGTTTGTTAACTTTATCAATTGTGAACTTAATTGTCTGAAGATGCTCTCCGTGTGTCAGAGTAGAAGATTCTCCTGTTGTTCCACAGATAACGATGGCGTCTGTGCTGTTCGCGATCTGATCCTCAAGGATCTCCTCAAGTTTCTCAAAATTCACCTTACCGTCTTCGTGCATAGGTGTTACGATTGCAACGCCTGTTCCTTTAAAAATTGCCATTTGTCTTCCTCCTTCTTTCTTCTGTGAAATATTGCTTATTCCCGTTCCTGGTCAGTCAGCTCTGTTGTTATCGTGGTAATACTATCCACATAGGGCTTCAAAGCATCCGGAAGCCAGCGTCCGGTCATAATTATATGCATACTTTCATCCTTCTGCTTAAGCATATCGATGATCGTCTCAACTGGAGCGATTCCTTTATCCATAAGCCCGAGGATCTCATCCAACAGCAGGAAATCACACTCTCTGGTAGCAATTACCTTCCGTGCAAAATTAAGGCCATTGAGAATATTGGTTCTCTCTTCTGCCTTTTCCTGCTCGCTCAGGTCATTATAGCAGGTGTCCATTTTTTCGAAACGGAAAATCTTGAAATCAAAATTATCCAGTTCCTCAAGGAAATCCAGTTCTCTGCGTTCCCTGCCTTTGAGGAACTGTATGATGATCACACTTCTTCCCTGTGCGGCAAAGCGCAGCCCCTGGCCTACAGCCAGAGTTGTCTTTCCTTTCCCGTTCCCACAATAAACCTCTGTTATTTCTCTTTCCATGATTTTTCCTCTTACTGTTAGTAAAACCGGTAATTCCCCATTTTTATGATTTTTTTTATATTACCGCAGATTGGCTGGAAATGCAAGTGTTACCTTAATGTTCTCACCACTATTCCAAAATATATCCAATGTTACTCAACATATTCCAATTTACTTACCGAAACTTCATAGGCAATCCTTTTTTCTGTCTCGTTTTCACTAATCCGTTTCATGTACTCCCTGCTCTGGATCCTGCCCCAGATCAGTACATGCCCGCCTACTTCAAAAGCAGAAGCATATCTGGCATTTCTTCCCCAGCATATACATGGTATGTAATCGGATTTTCCGTAAGGTCGATTGACTGCCATCAGAAGATCTGCGATCTCTCTTCCCAACGGTGTTTTTCTGTATACAGGCGGTTTACAGATATATCCGTCCAGAAAGATCTGATTAACCGGCACAGTTTCTTCTTCCTCCCCCACAAACTTCACTTCCCGGGCAAAAACTGAAAGCACAAGCCGGTTTCTCTTTTCTTCATGACGGTTATAGGATCGGAACTGTCCGTGGATCTCGATATATTCTCCCACATAATCCTGTGTGATATCGATCAGCCGCTCAGACACCATCACCGGGATCCTGTCCTCCGAATCGCTGAGACGTTTTACCAGGATATCCATCATGTAAAATCCTTCTCCAAAGACCTGATGGCTGAAAGTAAACCCCGTAGCGATCCGTCCCATAACGGATACCTGATTGTTTTCAATAATTTTATCTGCCATAATAAGTAGCTCTCCTTCCTCTTCGTGTATTTCGTCTATATCAATCTATGTGCATTTGCGGTATAATATGCCTGAAAAATGAAAAACCAAAAATATTTTTTTATGTCTTGTAATCTCACCAAAATGTGATAGACTATAAATTTGGACATCATTTTTAACAAAAAAGATTACTTATATATGGAAAGAAAGGATTTGGATTATATGAAGACCAAGCGTGAAGATGTTCGTAACGTGGCCATTATCGCCCATGTCGATCACGGTAAAACAACACTTGTTGACGAGCTTTTGAAACAGAGCGGTGTTTTCCGTGAAAACCAGGAAGTCCAGGAACGTGTCATGGACTCCAACGATATTGAGCGTGAGCGCGGCATTACGATTCTCTCCAAAAACACCGCAGTTCATTATAAGGATGTAAAAATCAATATCATCGATACTCCAGGTCATGCGGACTTCGGCGGCGAGGTAGAGCGTGTGCTGAAGATGGTAGACGGCGTTATTCTTCTTGTGGACGCCTTCGAGGGTGCCATGCCTCAGACTAAATTTGTACTTCGTAAAGCTCTCGAACTGAACCTGCATGTTATTGTCTGCATCAATAAGATCGACCGTCCGGAAGCACGTCCGGAGGAGGTTGTCGACGAAGTTCTGGAACTTCTCATGGACCTGGACGCATCTGACGAGCAGCTGGACTGCCCGTTCCTGTATGCCTCCGCAAAGGCCGGCTACGCAGTTCGTAACCTTGATGATAAGCCTGAGAATATGGCTCCTCTTTTTGAGACTATCCTTGATGCGATCCCTGCTCCTGAGGGAGATCCGGACGGAGATACACAGGTTCTTATCAGCACCATCGACTACAATGAATATGTAGGCCGTATCGGTGTCGGTAAGGTTGAGCGCGGAACTATTTCCGTAAACCAGGAGCTGATGCTTCTGAACCATCATGACCCGGACAAGCACGAGCGTGTGAAAATCAGCAAGCTGTATGAGTTTGACGGTCTGAACAAGGTTGAGGTTAAGAGTGCCACCATCGGTGCTATTGTTGCAATCTCCGGTATTGCGGACATCCACATCGGTGATACTCTCTGTGCAGGAGATAATCCGGAAGCAATTCCGTTCCAGAAGATCTCCGATCCGACAATCTCCATGAACTTCCTCGTAAATGACAGCCCTCTTGCAGGGCAGGAAGGTAAATACATTACTTCCCGTCACCTTCGTGACCGTCTCTACCGTGAGCTGAACACCGATGTCAGCCTTCGTGTGGAAGACACAGACACAACCGAGTGCTTCAAGGTTTCCGGACGTGGTGAGCTTCATCTCTCCGTTCTTATCGAGAATATGCGCCGTGAAGGATACGAGTTTGCAGTCAGCAAACCGGAGGTACTTTATCACACAGATGATCGCGGACGTAAGCTTGAGCCGATCGAGATCGCATATGTTGACGTTCCGGAGGAATTTTCCGGTACTATCATCCAGAAGCTCAGCGAGCGTAAGGGTGAACTTCAGGGTATGAGCACAGCAAGCGACGGAAGTGTACGTCTCGAATTCTCCATCCCTTCCCGTGGACTGATCGGATTCCGTAATGAATTCCTTACCTCCACCAAGGGTACCGGTATCCTGAATACCATGTTTGACGGATATGCACCATACAAGGGAGACTTCCCGTACCGTAAACAGGGTTCACTCATCGCATTCGAGGCAGGCGAAACTGTTACCTACGGTCTTTTCTCTGCTCAGGAACGTGGTACTCTCTTTGTCGGACCTGGCGAGAAGGTTTACAGCGGTATGGTCATCGGACAGAACGGAAAGGCTGAGGACATCGAACTGAATGTCTGCAAGACCAAGCACCTTACCAACACTCGTTCCTCTTCCGCTGACGATGCACTGAAGCTTGTTCCGCCAAAGATCTTAAGTCTTGAGCAGGCCATTGAGTTCATCGACCAGGATGAGCTTCTTGAGGTAACACCGACAAGCCTTCGTATCCGTAAACGTATTCTGGACTCCAGAGACAGAAAACGTGCCGCATTCCGTAAGAGCTGATAGGTTTTGACTGCTATAGTTACGGTTCACCGGTAATATTTCGCATCAACCACATTTATACAACTGCCATATGGGAAGCATTTCCCGTATGGCAGTTTTTTTCTGCCGGAAATTCCGTTTTCTGCCGGAAAATCCGAATAGTTTTTGCTTAATTATTCTGAAATTTTTAACAATTTCAAGTTTTTTTATTTCTTATGATTCTATACTTTACCATGGTATGATATTTTTGTTAATTATTTGTCAAAATTCCCCTTTATTTTTGTTAATTATTTATCGAATCCGCTATTGACGTCTGAAATTACTTGAATTATAATGTCTACATGATCGTTTGACAAAAGTTTAACGTTAATATTTTAACTGCATGCTGCGTTTTATCTTTTGCCCGCCCTTCATATGTATGCATGTTTTTTGTCAGTGCTGACAATTTTTTAACATGTTTTTTATGCACAATGCTGAATTTCAAAAATTTTTTTTAAGGTTTTTCCAGTAATTCAGCGTTCTGCAAAGTAAAATTTACAGTATTTTCCCACGATTTTCTGTTCGTCATTTTGCACATAGCGAAAAAATTCAGAATTTGCGTTTTTTTCAGAATTTTGATACTATATCAGTATCAAAGCAGAAAATTCAATCAGATTGAATCAACAACGAAACGCAGCGCGGGGACTTACAAAAACTCTGCAGCATCTGCCGGCAAAAAAAGGATAAGCCCGCAGAACCACAGACCATTATCATATGAAAACAGGAGGATTCCACATGGCAAAGAAAGAAACTATCCCTACCATCATCGACACTCCAGAAGCCCTGACCGCGAAAATGGCTGCAATGAAAGAAGCACAGAAGATCTTTGCTACCTACACACAGGAGCAGGTTGACAAGATTTTTAAGGCAGCTGCTACCGCCGCTGACAAGATGCGTATCCCACTTGCCAAGATGGCTGTTGAGGAAACAGGCATGGGCATCATGGAAGACAAGGTTATCAAGAACCATTACGCAGCAGAGTATGTTTACAATGCATATAAGAACACTAAAACATGTGGTGTTGTAGAAGAAGACAAGGCTTACGGACTCAAGAAGATCCTGGAACCTGTAGGACTGATTGCCGCAGTTATCCCTACAACCAACCCGACCTCCACAGCAATCTATAAATCTCTTATTTCCCTGAAAACCCGTAATGCGATCATCATCAGCCCGCATCCGCGTGCCAAGAAATCCACTATTGAAGCTGCAAAAGTTGTTCTGGAAGCAGCTGTTGCCGCAGGTGCGCCGGAAGGAATCATCGGATGGATCGATATCCCAAGCCTTGATCTTACCAACATGGTAATGCAGAACGCTGATATCATCCTCGCCACCGGTGGTCCCGGAATGGTCAAGGCAGCTTACTCCTCCGGTAAACCGGCTGTTGGTGTAGGACCCGGAAATACACCTGCCATTATTGATGACAGCGCAGATATCCGTCTTGCAGTTAACTCCATCATCCACTCCAAGACCTTTGACAATGGTATGATCTGTGCTTCCGAGCAGTCCGTAACTGTTCTGGAGAGCATTTATAAAGAAGTGAAGGAAGAGTTCCTTTACAGAGGATGCTACTTCCTTAAGAAAGACGAGATCGAGAAAGTCAGAAAGACCATCCTTATCAACGGCGCACTGAATGCCAAGATCGTAGGACAGAAGGCTGCTACCATTGCTGAAATGGCAGGCGTTACTGTACCGGCTGAGACCAAGATCCTGATCGGTGAGGTTGAATCCGTTGATATCAGCGAGGAATTCGCACACGAGAAGCTTTCCCCTGTACTTGCCATGTACAAGGCCAAGAATTTTGACGATGCTGTTGCAAAGGCTGAACAGCTTGTTGCAGACGGCGGCTATGGTCACACCTCTTCCCTCTACATCAACGTAAATGAAACAGAGAAGATGGATAAATTCGAGGCAGCTATGAAAACCTGCCGTATCCTTATCAATACTCCTTCTTCCCAGGGTGGTATCGGTGACCTTTACAACTTCAAGCTTGCTCCATCCCTTACTCTTGGCTGCGGTTCCTGGGGCGGTAACTCCGTATCCGAGAACGTTGGTGTCAAACACCTTCTCAATACCAAGACTGTTGCTGAAAGGAGAGAGAATATGCTCTGGATGAGAACACCGGAAAAGGTTTACTTTAAGAAGGGCTGTATGCCGGTTGCTCTTGATGAGCTCGGTACTGTTATGGGCAAGAAACGCTGCTTCATCGTAACAGACTCCTTCCTCTACAAGAATGGCTACACCAAACCGATCGAAGATAAACTGGATCAGATGGGCATCGTTCATACATGCTTCTCTGATGTAGCTCCTGACCCGTCTCTCGCTTCCGCCAAAGCCGGTGCCAAGGCTATGACAGCCTTTGAGCCGGACTGCATCATCGCTCTTGGCGGCGGTTCCGCAATGGATGCCGGCAAGGTTATGTGGATGCTTTATGAGAATCCGGACGCTGACTTCTCCGATATGTCCATGGACTTCATGGATATCCGTAAGAGAGTTTATACCTTCCCGAAGATGGGCAAAAAAGCTTACTTCGTAGCGATCCCGACCTCTTCCGGTACAGGCTCCGAGGTTACTCCTTTCGCCATCATCACAGATCAGGATACCGGCGTTAAATGGCCACTGGCTGATTACGAGCTTCTCCCGGATATGGCAATCGTAGATACCAACAACATGATGAGCGCACCGAAGGGACTTACCCGTGCTTCCGGTATCGACGTTATGACACATGCCATTGAGGCTTATGTTTCTATGATGGCTTCCGATTACACCGATGGTCTTGCACTGAAAGCGATCAAGCTTGTATTTGAGTATCTGCCGCGAGCATATAAAGATGGCAATGACGTAGAGGCCAGAGATCATATGGCTAACGCTTCCTGCATGGCAGGTCTTGCATTCGCCAATGCATTCCTCGGCGTTAACCACTCTCTTGCTCACAAGCTCGGTGCTTTCCATCACCTGCCACACGGTATCGCAAACGCAGTTGTTCTTCTGGATGTTATGCGTTACAACAGTGCTGAGGTTCCGACTAAGATGGGTACCTTCCCACAGTATCAGTATCCGAAGACACTTGCACGCTACGCTGAGATCGGACGTTCTGTAGGTCTTACAGGCAAGAACGATGCAGAAGTATTCGAAAAACTTCTTGCTAAACTGGATGAGCTTATGAGAACTATCGAGATCCTGCCGACGATTCGTGATTACGGCGTAGATGAGAAGTATTTCCTGGAAACTCTGGATGAGATGTCCGAGCAGGCCTTCAATGACCAGTGTACCGGTGCCAACCCGAGATATCCGCTTGTATCCGAGCTGAAAGATATCTATCTGAAAGCTTACTACGGAGAAATGCCAAATAAAGAAAAGAAAAAAGCCAAATAAATGTGGAACATCCTTTTAATGAAACACAGCCGGGAGTCTATTCACTCCCGGCTACGTTTCATTTGCTTATTCCCTCTTGCAAAAGATCCCCGATACATGTCTGCATGAACAGACTGTACCGGGGATCTTTTATTCAACTGCTTTGTGATGATCGTTTATTTATTTCAAGCCATACTCTGCTGCAAGTTTATTAAATTCAGGAAGAGAATTCACAATTGTCTCATAGGATACACAATATGCAAGTCTCACATAACCGGGGCATGCGAAGGAGCTTCCCGGTACCATAAGGATGTTATATTTCTTACTGGCTTCACAGAAGGCTTTTTCGTCTTCAACCGGAGATTTTACAAAGAGATAGAAGGCACCCTGTGGTTTGATGCACTCAAATCCGCATTCTTTCAGGCCATTATAAAGTGCCTGACGATTTTTATCATAAGCTGCAAGATCAGTCTTGGCATCTACACATTTTGCAACTACCTTCTGGATCAGGGACGGTGCATTTACACAGCCAAGTGTACGGTTTGCAATGGTTGCTGCTGAGATCAGCTCTTCGCTTCCGTCTGCCTCATCAGGGATCACCAGATATCCGATACGTTCACCCGGAAGTGAAAGAGATTTGCTGTAGGAATAGCCTACAACAGTATTATTATAATATTTCGTCAGGTATGGGACCTCCACGCCATCATAAGCCAGCTCACGGTATGGCTCATCGGAGATCAGGTAGATCACGGTTCCAAACTCTTTCTGTTTTGCTTCCAGGATTGCGGAAAGTTTTTTGATCGTTTCTTCTGAATATACAACTCCGGTAGGATTATGTGGGGTATTTACGATAACCGCTCTTGTCTTCGGTGTGATTCTTTGCTCAAATTCAGCAAGGTTTGGCTGGAAGGTTGTGGTATCCGGAGAAACTTCCACAAGGATACCATCATAATTACGGACATATGCACCGTATTCCAGAAAATATGGTGCAAAAACAATCACCTCTTCTCCAGGGTTCAGGATTGTTTTCAGGATCACATTCAGTCCGCTTGCAGCACCGACGGTCATGATCAGATTCTTTGCGGAAAATTTCGTATCGAAACGTCTGTTGAGGGATTCTGCGATGGTCTGGCGTACATCCTCAAATCCTGCGTTGCTCATATATCCATGAAGAACTGTCGGATCAGTAGTGTTTACAAGCTCAATAATTGCTTCGCGGACGCTGTCCGGTGCCGGTACACTTGGATTTCCGAGGCTGAAGTCAAAAACCTTATCTGCGCCATATTTCGCACGGAGGCGATTTCCTTCCTCAAACATCATACGGATGGCGGAATTATTTTTTACGTAGGGTTTCATTTTTTCTGATATCATTTTGTATATTCTCCTTTTATCCGATTTTACAGGGTTCCAAATCATTATTTCTACCATAGTCAGAATCTGTCATACTGTCTACAATTTTACCCCGTCTTGCTTCAGCGTGTCAATACTTTGTCCAGGTAAAGTGTTTCATATTTTCCTATCTTCAGGACAATCTAGTGTACCTGTTTGTCTTCCGGTTTCGTTCGCACGATCCACACTGACAGCGTACTTCCCACCAGCGCGATCACGAATCCGGCCAGAACATCTGTCGGATAATGGACGCCAAGATACAGTCTGGAAAATGCCACCAGTGCTGCCAGGACTACTGCCGGGATTCCGAATTTCTTAGGAAGCATCCGGAGCATTACCAGAGCAACGGCAAAGGATGCTGTGGTGTGACCTGACGGAAAAGAGAAATCCTTCGGTTTTGTGATCATGGGGATCAGCGCTTCGATTTCCGCAAAAGGCCTTGGTCTTGCCACTATATTTTTGAGAAGCAGGTTGGTAACGATTGCCCCGAAGATCAGGGACAAGGCTGCCGCATAGCCTGTTTTTCTTGTCTTTGGGACAGCAAGAAGAACAACTGCACAGAGAATCCAGAACCATCCTCCGTTTCCCAGAAATGTAACAGATTTCATAAATGGTGTCAGCATATCCGTTCTTAAATATTGCTGGATCAGAAGAAGGATTTCTCCGTCCAGCTGTTGTATTGACTGTAAAATATTCATATACCTCTTACTGATCAGACGATACCGCAATCTGCTTTGCCAGCTGTTCATAGCCATGCAGCTGCCCGGCAGTTTACCTGGTCAAATCAGTTTCTCCTCTTTCTTTATTTTTCAGCAGACAGAGCAGCTTTCTTTTATATCTCTACATCTGCAGCTGTCTGATTTACCTCTTATCTATTATACTGTATTTTTCTTGATTTTCTAATAACAAAAACTAAATATTTATAAATTAACTAAATAACTGTCACTGTTCACTCCGTTCTCAGTAACACGCTTCGCGATGCACAGAATTTATGCTGATCGCATAAATTCGCGCAGTATGTCTCGGGTTTTCTGTGACCTACTTCAATTACGAATATCCACTTGTCCATCAAAAAACGTCTCTGTGCTGTCAAAACACTGCACAGAGACGTCTCCTTCCCGTTACTTAAAACCTTCGTAACTGTTCAGTACCCTCGTGGGATATTACGTTCTGAACAGCTGCAAACTTTCTATATAAACTTTTCTTTTTCTTTCAGGATGACTGCGCTTTACGCTCCGCGCTCTGCCTCCCGCTCCTTATAATGATGTGCCTCCTCCAGCATCATATCTTTCACCTTCATCAGTCGGATCTGAGTACTTCTCTCATTCTCATCCAGCTTCATGGTGATGTATTTAATGTTTGCCCGGGCTTCCGGTATGATGACATGCTCCAGGGCATTTACACGACGTCTTGTTTTTTCGATCTCGGAAGCCATAAGCTGACAGGCCTTTTCCACTTCTGCCAGACGAAGCATATCCGGCAGGATGTCTGCCAAAGATTTTACCGCTCCGTCCAGATCACTGGATGTAAAAGCAAAGCCATAGGAATAGATATCGTTGGCATCCGGTGTTCTTGTTTTGTATTCAAAAACAGGAATATCCACACTCATAACATTCTTTTTTCCGGTTTCCAGATAAACTTCCTGCTTGGGAGCCATCAGTGCCGTATTCAGCGTTTCCTCCGACATTCCAGCTTTTGCAATGACAAAATTGGTGTTGGCACTTCGGATACCGGCTTCTACTTTTTTTCGCAGCTCCATATTCTCCCGTACCAGATCCAGGAACTGTCTCATCAGCTCGTCCCGCTTATCCTTCAGAAGCTTGTGGCCACGTACTGCAGTCACCAGCTTCTTTTTCTGCTTCGTAAGCTCCATACGGGTAGGATTCACCTGTGTTGATGCCACAAATCATCCCCCCTTTATACTTTTCCGTAATACTGATCAAGGAATTTGTCATCGATACGTTTCAGCTCGCTTCTCGGAAGAATGGAAAGCAGCTTCCAGCCGATGGCCAGTGTTTCCTCAATATCACGGTTAGCCTGATAGCCCTGGGAAACATATTCCTTCTCGAAAGCATCCGCAAATTTTGCATAGATCAGGTCAATGTCGGAGAGAGCTGCCTCACCAAGAATGGTCATCAGCTCTTTGGCCTCTTTACCACGAGCATATGCGGCAAACAGCTGGTTCATGGTGTTAGCATGGTCTGCTCTTGTCTTGCCTTCACCGATACCCTTATCCTTCAGTCGTGACAGAGACGGAAGAACATCAATGGGCGGTGTGATTCCCTTACGGTAAAGCTCACGGCTCAGGATGATCTGTCCCTCTGTGATGTAACCGGTAAGATCCGGGATTGGATGGGTCTTATCATCCTCAGGCATAGTCAGGATCGGAACCATGGTGATACTTCCTGATTTTCCTTTCTGACGGCCTGCACGTTCATAAAGAGAAGCAAGATCTGTGTACATATATCCGGGATATCCACGACGTCCCGGAACCTCCTTACGAGCTGCTGAAACCTCACGGAGAGCATCCGCATAGTTTGTGATATCCGTAAGGATTACCAATACGTGCATGTTTTTTTCGAAGGCAAGATATTCCGCTGCTGTCAGTGCCATTCGCGGAGTAGCGATACGCTCAACAGCCGGGTCATTCGCCAGGTTCACAAAGAGAACAGTACGATCTATAGCTCCGGTTTCCTTAAAGCTCTCTACAAAGAAGTTTGACTCCTCAAAAGTAATACCCATGGCTGCAAATACAACGGCAAATTGCTCATCTTTTCCGCGAACCTTCGCCTGTCTTGCGATCTGTGCCGCAAGCTGTGCATGGGGAAGACCGGATGCAGAGAAGATCGGAAGTTTCTGTCCACGTACCAGAGTATTCAGTCCGTCAATCGCAGATACACCCGTCTGGATAAACTCCTCCGGATAGCTTCTGGCCGCCGGATTCATGGGAAGTCCGTTGATATCTCTTCTTTCCTCCGGAAGGATCTCCGGGCCGTCATCAATGGGACGTCCCAGCCCGTCAAAAACACGGCCCAGCATATCGCCGGATACACCAAGCTCCATGCTCCGTCCCAGGAAACGTACCTTGCTGTTGGAAAGATTGATACCTGTGGAGCTCTCAAACAGCTGCACCAGTGCATTGCTTCCGTCGATTTCCAGAACACGGCATCTTCTTGTTTCGCCATCGGCAAGCTCGATCTCACCAAGTTCGTCAAATGCCACATCTTCAACGCCCCGTACCAGCATCAAAGGGCCGGCAACTTCCTGTATGGTCCTATATTCTTTTGGCATTTTACAGGCCCTCCTTTCCCAGAAGTTCTGCAGTTTCTGCTGCCAGCTGGCGGGTTACCTTCTCATATTCCGCTGCCAGCTGATCTTCTTTTGTATATTTGTAACGGCCGATCTGCTCACGTACCGGCAGTTTTACGATATCATTGATATCTGCACCCTGTTTCAGCGCATCCAGGCCTGCATCATAGAATGCAAGTACCAGGCGCATCATGTTGTGCTGTTTTTCCAGAGATGTGTAGGTGTCGATCTCGTGGAAAGAGTTCTGGTGGAGGAAATCCTCTCGGATGGAACGGGCTGCTTCCATTTTCAGGCGGTCACCCGGAGAAAGCGCATCCATACCTACCATCTTTACGATTTCTTCCAACTCTGCCTCTTCCTGAAGAAGGGTCATCATTCTCTGGCGGAGCTTCATCCAGTCATTGGCCACATTTTCGTCAAACCATCCGCCAACGCTGTCCAGATACAGAGAATAGCTGGTCAGCCAGTTGATCGCCGGGAAATGACGTTTATATGCAAGGTTTGCGTCCAGTCCCCAGAATACCTTTACGATTCGAAGTGTCGCCTGGGAAACCGGCTCAGAGATATCACCACCTGGAGGAGATACGGCGCCGATTGCTGTCAGGGCACCCTCCCTTCCGTCTTTTCCACTGCAGATCACATGTCCGGCACGCTCATAGAACTGTGCAAGACGGGAACCAAGATATGCAGGATAACCTTCCTCACCTGGCATCTCCTCCAGTCGTCCGGACATCTCACGGAGAGCCTCTGCCCATCTGGAAGTGGAATCTGCCATCAATGCTACGGAGTATCCCATATCACGGAAATACTCCGCAATGGTAATACCCGTATAAATAGAAGCCTCACGTGCCGCAACAGGCATGTCTGAGGTGTTTGCGATCAGAACGGTACGCTCCATCAGAGACTGGCCTGTTTTCGGGTCTTTCAGCTCCGGGAACTCGTTCAGAACATCTGTCATCTCATTTCCACGCTCACCGCAGCCGATATAAACTACGATATCTGCCTCTGCCCATTTTGCAAGCTGATGCTGGATAACGGTCTTGCCGCTTCCGAACGGGCCAGGAACTGCTGCCACACCACCCTTAGCGATTGGGAACATGGTGTCAATAACACGCTGACCGGTTACCAGAGGTTTGGCCGGCGGAAGTTTTTTCTTATATGGACGGCCACGTCGTACCGGCCAGTGCTGCATCAGTGTCAGTTCTTTATCTCCATCTGCTGTGGAAAGAACTGCAACGGTCTCGTCCACGGTGAACTCACCGGATCTGATTTCTTTCAGAGTGCCCTTCATATTGGGTGGTACCATGATCTTCTGTGTAACAACGATAGTCTCCTGAACGGTTCCGAGAACATCGCCACCTTCCAGCTCATCTCCCACTTTCGCAACCGGGACGAAATTCCATTTTTTGTCCCGCTTCAGCGCAGGTACCTCAACACCTCGTTTTAGGTTGTTGCTGCCTGCTACTTTCATGATGTCGTCCAGCGGACGCTGGATTCCATCGTAAATACTTGTGATAAGGCCAGGTCCCAGTTCCACAGAAAGGGGAACTTCCATAGACTCTACCGGTTCTCCCGGGCGAAGTCCTGAAGTCTCCTCATATACCTGTATGGAAGCCTCATCTTCATGCATCTCAATAATCTCACCGATCAGACGCTGGCTGCTTACACGAACCACGTCATACATATTCGCATCTCGCATACCTTTGGCAATTACCAGCGGTCCTGCTACCTTTTTAATGGTTCCTCTGCTCATCTGAACCAATCACCTGCTTTCTTGTCACTCATTACTGAAAAGAATATCGGAGCCAACTGCCGTCTCCACAGATTTCTTTACATTTTCGATTCCTGCACCTGTATTTCCGGCAATTCCAGGTATCTGAATGATCGCCGGCATCAGCGCCTCACTGTATTTACTGATCTCAGCGGAAAGCTGGGCTGCCAGCTGTTCCGTAATATAAATAACCGCATATTCACCGGTTGCCAGACGGTTTAGCTTCTCTTTTCCCTCTGTGGGATCCTCCACCGGAAAGGTATCAAGGCCAAGCGCCGCAAACCCGTAAATGCTGTTATAATCACCCAAAACCGCGATCTTATACATACATTTCCCTTGCCCTTTCCCGGATAAACTCTTCCGGAAGGCCGCTGCGCTTTCCGGTGAGAATGATCCGCACCGTCTTGATCTCATTCTCACGGGCAAGCACATAGGCTACCAGCGGTCCCAGTGAAAATGAATTGTACAGCTGAGGGCGGATGGTCTCCATGATCTGGTTGTCACACCATCTCTCAAAAGCGGAAGCCGATTCCGCCAGTGCCAGAGCTCCGTCCCCGTATTTCGTTTCTGCCAGATAACTCATGATCTGATCCATTCCGCTGACTGCAGCGTGGATCAGTCTTTCCTTATCCAGTGTGTCACATTCTGCCATGGCTTTTTTCATGAAGTCCGAGCTTTTTCCTGTTTTGCAGGCACGGACTGCAATCCGGATATCTGCTACTGCAACCGTGGATTCCGCATACTGCCGGACGATCTCTTCTTTTGACCGTTCTCCGGCTTTTTTTATGGCATCCAGTGCTGCCCGGTCTACGATAATATCCGCAAGCTGTCCGTCTCTTGTGTGCAAAAAGGTCTCATAGGCCTCTCTTGCTACTTCCCGCATATCTTCCGGAAAACGGTCGTATTCTTTATCCTTCAGAAATTTCACCATATCCTCCCCGTCAATAGCACAGTCGCTGAAAAAAATATTCGGCGTTGTCCCATCCAGGATGCTGGCCTTCACAGCCGCTTTCAGGTTATGGAAAAGATCCTGATAAGAGAGAACGGAAAAAACAGATCGATCCGCTACCAGCGAATCCATGATCTCCCAGGTCTTTTCTCTCTCCCTGGAAAGAATGGCGTCCGCACCGGATGCAGGATCACCGTTTCCCCAGCCCTTCTCTGTAAGGATCTGAAGGCACTGCTGCTCATCCTGGCATGCCAGAAGCTGCTCGATCGCCGCCTGATTCAGAAGTCCGGTCTCCAGAACACGTATCCTCGCCACCGCATAGGCATAATCTTCACCAAACATCATTCACGCCCTCCTTTTTGCGATGGTGTTTTACGCAAACAAAATCTTTCTTACCTGATCCAGAAGCTCATCCCGCTTCTCCGCGAACATGGCATCAATAGAACAGTTTTCCTCAATGCCGCCGTATATCAGGATAAAACCTCCGTCTATGTTTCGGGTTTCACCGGAAATTTCCAGCACACCACCCTTTTTCTGTGCCAGGCTCTTTATTTCCTCACGGAAACCTGCCGGCATACGTTCCAGATCCTTTTTTGAAAAACAGATCTCTCCTTCTCTTGGAAGAAGATATTTCTCAGCCATATTCTTAAGGATCCCAAAATATTTTTCTTCATCCAGATTCTTCACACGGTCACAGGCATCTGCGATCACATTTCCGATCAGTTCCTGCTTGGCTGCAAGAACTGCGGTACGCTTCTTCATATCTGCAGCGGAAGCTGTCCGCTCTTCATAGCTTTTCACCTTTGCCCTAGACTGTTCTTCTCTCTGCTGCCGGATCTTATCTGCCTTTTCTCCGGCTTCCCTGAGGATCTCTGCGGCTTTTTTCTCCGCATCACTGATCGTAACGGCTGCAGAAGCATCGGCCTCTTCAAGAATCTGGCTTACCATCTTCTCTAATCCTGTCATGCTCTGCCCCTCCTGATGAATCAAACCTGAATTCCGCTGACTGCAAGAATGGAGATCAGAAGAGCCAGAATCGCATATGTCTCAACCATTGCAGGGAAAAGCATGGCTTTACCGAACTGCTCCGGCTTCTTGGCTACGATACCGATAGAAGCTACGGAAGTTTTTCCCTGATGGATTGCGGAAAGAAGACCTGCGATAGCAATCGGAAGACAAGCCACAAAGATCATAAGACCGGTTTCCAGGGAAATATCAGCAACACCTCCGCCCAGGATACCAACCTTGGAAAGTGCAAGGAATGCTACCAGCAGTCCGTAAATACCCTGAGTACCAGGAAGAAGCTGCAGAAGCAGAACCTTGGCAAATTTGTCCGGGTCTTCTGTTACAACACCTGCTGCTGCACGGCCGGCTGTACCAACACCGATGGCGGAACCTATACCTGCAAGAGCTACGGAAATTGCTGCTCCCAATAATGCCCAAACGATACCACTCATAATATTAATCCTCCTTAATATCTACATATTTTGTATTTTCGCGGAAGGGGTGGAACTCTTTTCCTCCGCCCTCAAAGAATTTGCCGAAAAACTCTACGTACTGTAATCGGCAGGTGTGCACGTATGCACCCAGAAGATTGATCAGAAGGTTAAAGATATGACCAATCACAAATACAAGGATAAATACGATCCATCCCAGAACACTGTCTCCCAGCATACTTCCCATCTGGTTCATAACTGACGCGATAACTCCGGTGGCAAGTCCCAGAGCCAGAAGTCTGGAGTAGGAAAGGATATCACTGACCCATCCCGTGATATTGTAAAGATCGTAGGCTCCAAGCGCCAGTCTCAGGAACGGATTCTTCTTATCTCTTCCTGACATGAAGAGAATTCCCACTGCTCCGATGATCGCCATCCATTTTCCGACCTGTATCACTGCCGGTGAAAGATTCAGATCCATCTGAGAAATAGAACGGAACATGCTGCTTGGGATAAAGATCAGGATCAGTCCCATAAGAAGCAGGAACCAAAGCACTACATCACAGAAAAAGTCAAGATATTTTCTGTCACGTAACAGCATGTAGCCCTTAAGCCCCATTCCCAGAAACATATGGATCAGGCCAAACAGCATGGAAAACACCAGAAGTCGCATCGGCTCATTTAACGGTGCAAACCATACCGGCTTCACCGTGACCGGCCTGTGCAGATATACCTTCGAAAATACATCGATAAAATCTCCGAAATATCCGCCAAACATCACTCCCCAGAACAAAGTGGACAATCCACAGTACATAAAAAGCCGGATGGATTTCTGCATTCCGCTCTCCATCCTGGGGAACTTCAGAAGTACTCCCAGACAGACTGCAAAGACGATCAGTCCATATGCTGCGTCTGACAACATCAGTCCGAAAAGAAATACATAGCAGGCTGTCATGATCGTGGAAGGATCGATCTCTCCCTTTCCGGGAAGACCAAATGCTGCCAGAACTCCCTCTCCTGCTGCTCCGAATTTACCATTCTGAAGGGCAACCGGAACATTTTCTCCCTCAGCATCTTCTGCTTCAAAAACAATATCGTACTTCTCCGTAAACCGTTTCTCCATTGCAGGAACCTGTTTCTTCGGAAGATATCCTGTCACAAAAAAAGTGCTCTCCGACTGGCGGAGCTGTCCTAATACCTCATATTTCTGTGCACGGATTCGGAAATAATCGGACAAAAGCTGAAGAGAGCTCTTCCTGCCGTGAAGAGCTCGTATCTGCTCCCGGATCTGTTCGGACTCTTCCTGAATGCGTACCACTTCATTCTTAAGGTTCTCCAGCTCCTGTGCCGGAACCTCTGATACCAGCTGTGCCGGTCTTGCAAATCCCTGCATCCGAAGCGCTTCTTCCAGTTCCTGCGCCTGTGCTTTCAGGCAGACAACCACCAGGCTCAGCTTACCGGCGTCATTTGAGATTTCCCGGATATCAAAGGCTTCAAGCTGTGGTGCATCCGCTGCCAGCTGACTGTATACCTGATCCAGAGTTATATTTCCGTCAATACTTCCCACAAGTACCGCTGCTTTCGCTGTACCTCCGAAGTTCATCGGAATATCCAGCTTCAGCCATGGAGCAAGAGCTGCTTCCTGCTGTTCTAGCTTAACTGCCGCCGCACTGTTCTCTGTAAGCTTCTTCCGGTATCCCTGGATTTCTCTGGCTGTTCTCAGGATCTCTTCCTGATCCCGGATAGCTTCTTCCTCCTGCTTCCTTCCGATCAGCGGTTTCCCTGCCAGGGATGCCAGCATGGATTGCTTTTCCTTTGAAAATTCATCCAGTATTTCGATTGCCTGATCACAAAGGGATGCGTTCTTCTCAAAGATCAGCCGGGCATTCATGGTATCCATCGTCTTAAGCTCCGGATCCAGCTCCGCTGCATCGATCTCCAATACTCCAATTGACTGCAGTTCTTCCAATATGGCCTTACGGTTCTTTTTCATTGCGCAGATACTGATTCGCTGCATCTGCAATACTGCCATTTTCGCACTCCCCCTCTCAGAACAAACTGTCCATTACTGCCTGGATAGCCTGCTCGTGCTTCGACTCCGCTTTCTTTTTCAAAGCTGCAAGCTCCTCCTCTACTTGTCCAACGACAGTGTTCTCTGTACTGTGTGCACGTTCCTCGGCTGCTTTCATATCAGATGCCGCCTGTTCGCCGGCGGCTGTTTCCGACTTTCTGATAATATTCTCTGCCTCTTTCTCAGCTTCGCTGATGATACTCTGTGCACGGACGGATGCATCCTTTATCTTCTGCTGCGCTTTTGCCTCCGCCTCTTTCACTGCCTTGATCGTTTCCTGGATCATCTGATCACCGCCTCTCTGCATATCCAAATTGTACCACAATCACTTTTTCAAAACAATATTTATTATGCAATTTAACGAGAAATTTATTTGTATTGTGTCAAAAACTCGTCATATATGTTATATTTTTGCCATTTTTTCGCACACTTTTTATTTGTTTATTCTATTCATATTTTTTATTTTTATTCAAAAAAGCCATCAGCCCGATGAAAATGTTCTTTACATCTTCATCGGACTGATGGCTTTCAGTTATGAACAGGTGATAAATGTGAACTGCCTCATCCGACCAAATTACAAATTATCTGTTAATTATACAGATAATTTGTAATGTCTTCGCTCTTGATATTCTCAGCATCGATCCATACCGGATCAAGTAAAACCTTCTTATCAATCTTTGTTTCCTTCTTCGGTGCAGTAGACTGAATAGCCGCCCACATTGTCTGATATCCCATCGCATAAGGATTCTGGGAAAGCACTCCCAGTTCTTCCCCTTTCTGGATTGCTTCCTGCTGTTTGCTGGTTGCATCTACGCCTACCATAGCAACTTTATTTTCTCCTGTGTCCTTATTTACCTCCAGAAACATTTCAGAAACCTCGGCATTGGTGCAGAAAACACCATCCAGTGCCGGATATTTATCCAAAACTTCCTTCATGGCTTCTTTCATATCATCAACCTGGTCAGAATATACGGTTTCCACCACTTTAATATCCGTATAATTTGCAATATTATCCAGAAATCCCTTTACACGTTCCTGAGCGCTCTGTGTTTTCTCCTGTGCAGAAAAAACAGCCACATTTCCCATTTTTCCAATGGCGCTGCCAAGCTTATATGCTGCATATTTGCCGATCTGTGTATTGTCTGTTCCACGGAAAGCTCTGACCAGCTTCGTATCACTGACATTGGAATCAAATGCGACCACCGGGATTCCGTTCTCTTTCGCTGCTTCCAGCTGTGCCTGACAGGAATCCATGTCTCCGGCAGAAAGACACACTACAGATGGATTCTCAGCGATCACTGCATCAAGAGTATTGATCTGACTTTCTACGTCCTCTTCATCATCCGGACCCTCAAAGGTCATCGTGATCTGCTTGTCTTTTTTGAAACCGTACGCCTCATTTACGTCCTTGACAGCAGCTTCCATTCCTTCTTTTACTTTATTCCAGAATTCACCTTTTTTGCTTTTGCTGACAACAGCTATTCTGGCACCTTCTTCAATAGAAAGAGTGTCATCGATCTCAGGGATCAGCGGGCTTTTTTCTTCTTCCACTTCAGTTGCTTCAGGGGTTTCCTGGACATCTGCTACAAGCGGTGCAACAAGCTTTTCTACTTCTTCTTTCTGACAGCCTGTCAGCAGGGTTGCCACAGCCAACAAGGCTGCTGACGCTACTGCAGCTCTTTTCATTGTAATCTCCTCTTCCTCGCTGGTTACTGTTCTTTATCGTCTGCCTTGTCCGTCCACAGTAACTTATACTTTACAAAAAACTTACATTTGGTTACTTGCTTTTTACATTATACACTTTTTCGTATTTCCGTCCAGAGTTTTTACATTTTTTTCACAAAATCCAGAAACGCGCTTCCCTGTGGCTCTGTTTCAAACTTCATCATTTTTCCTGTTCTGGGGTGTTTGAATTCCAGACAACTGGAACAAAGTCCCAGTGATGTACCTTTTTCTCCTGAAGGATTATATTTCCGGTCTCCCAGAAGGGGAATTCCCTCATGAGAGAGCTGCACACGGATCTGATGATGTCGACCTGTTTCCAGCCTGATCTTAAGAAGTGTCCGGGATTTTCCGTTTATCTCCTGCTGATTCAGAACTTTATAGTGAAGGGTCGCTTTTTTTGCTCCCGGTGTATTTGCAGACACAACCTGAGACATGTTGGCTTTTCCATTTTTTTTCAGATAGTCTGTAAGAGTCCCTTCTGGGTTCTTTGCTTTTCCCTCTGTTACTGCCAGGTAATATTTTCCGGCGCCTCCTGCCATCATCTGTTTACTCAAATTTCCTGCTGCTTCGGGTGTTTTCGCAAATACAAGAATGCCTTCTACCGGCTGATCAAGGCGATGCACTACTCCCAGATATGGGATCTTTCCCGGTGTTTTTTTAACCAGATAATTTTTCAGGGCACTTTCCATGTCCATTGTTCCTATTTTTGCTGCCTGCACCGGCATTCCTGCTGTTTTTCTGCACACAAGGATTTCTTTGTCTTCATATAAAATATTTTCTTCAATCTGATAATTCCACATATTTTCTCATCTTACTTCCTTTCTCACAGAAGTATAACTGATGATGTTTTTGATGGCAACTGATAAATATAACTGTTCGGAAAATCTCTGATTGAAAATTTTGATCTCTGATCGGATCATATTATTTTATCTAGGGCTTTTCGGAACGATTATATACTTAACATATGCAATCTTATATACACAACGAGACGGTCATCACTTTTTTTACTTTTACAGTTTCCAAAAATGATGACCGTCTCAACACTCTTCGTTATTCAATTTTTCTTCCTCTTCGTTCTTTCGAATAAAGTTTTCTTGTTATACTTATTATATTTATCAATCGAAATCTCTGATTTTATATACTTTATAAAATAATTTCGATTCTCTTTATTCAATTTTGAAATTTTTCTTTTTCAGATTCTCTCTTCTTTTTTATTTCCTGCTCATAAACGACTGATATATGTAAGTATATCTCTTCGATTACTTAGAAAGTTTTATAGATTGGAAATCATCTTTTACGATGTTTGATTTCCTGTTTATCTGAAGAATTTCGGTGGTTATACTTTTTCCTGTTCACTAAACAATTCTGGACTTAACTTCTTAAATTCAAAACCATTTGTTATCTCTGTACTTTGTGATCTGCTGATTCAAATCGACCTACTGGGATTTTCTCCTCTGCAGTTCTTTAAAGTATCCTGGAAAAAAGTTCCTGCCCGATTCTTCTGTTTTTAATATCCTCTCAGATATTCTTCTGATGCAAAGCTTCAATCCATATCCTAATGGTTCTGATATGCATTTCAAAGTATCGTTCTCATCTTCACGTTTGTTCTTGGAATCTCTTCTTTCCAACGAACCGGTGAGTTGAGGGTTTTACTCTTTCGGGAAACATTTCTTTACATATTTCCTGAAATCTTTGTATCAGGTGTGTGACAGTTGTTCAATATGAGTTACCGATTCTATATTACCTGAAATACTGATTTCCTTTTGTTTCTGATTTCTTAAAATATAAGTAAGATTTAAGAGGATCTTATTTATATTTCATAAAAGAAACTTCTGTTTTCTTAAGGTGTATCATATGTGATCTGTATCAGGTCTTTCTTGCAGGAAATTCGGTTCCTGTCACTCTCATATTGATGATGGTGTTTGTTCATGTTCCCACTGGAATCACCTTTTCCTTTCTTCATCCTTCATGTGCATCTATGCTATGAATTGAATGATTTTCTTTTTTTATTTTTCTCTTGTTGTTTTTGATGGTCTTATAATAACATCGTTGCTGGCATTTGTCAATACATTTTTGTGTTTTTATGCTATTATTTTTATTTATTTGTTTTGTTAGGTGTTTATATTTTATAATTTGTTTGTGTTTTTTATTATTTTCTGTTAATTTATGCTATTGTGAAGTTGTGAAGAACGGGATGGTATGTTGCGAACGGACGGTCGGGAAGGACGGGAGGGGCGGGTGAGGCTTCGGAGGTCTAGTGCTTCTAAGGCTGCGGGGATTCTGCTAAAACCGCTGAAAAAATCCCAGAACTCGCTGACGCTCAAACAGCTGGGATTTTTCCAGCAACGCAGCCTCCCCGCGGCCTAAGAAGTACTACGACTCCTGCAGAGTCACCCGCCCCTCCCGTCCTTCCCGCCCTGACTTTCGAACATGGAAAGTTAGTTAGAAAAGTTTCTGTGTGACTGCATTGGCCCTGCAAACATTGCAATGTTTGTACTTTACAATGTTTGTACTTTGCAATGTTCGCAGGGGATTGAGATAAACTTTATTCGAAAGAACGAAGAAGAAGAAAAATTGAATAACGAAGAGTGTTGAGACGGTCATCATTTGTTGAGCTTTTCTTGATATTTTTACCGAGGCTGGGGTTTGTCTCTGGGAATGTCAGCGTGAGGTGTCCTGTGGAGAGCAGGGGCTTCGGAGTGAGCCTTTGGTCATACTTGGCGGCTGAGGTGACCTGTGGAAAGGTATTCTGCGGATACAGGCCGCAGAATAAGACCCATCTGTCTGAGCCAGGTACGCATCAGCGTACATGGCGAGTTATGGGCCGGCCTTTTCACAGGTTGCCTCAGACGCTTAGTATGACCAGGCGAAACGACAGCCCCTGCTCCCCACAGGACACCTCACGCGTCCGCATCGTCCACATCCCATAAATAAGTATCCATAACCCCAAAAGCAAAAAGCAGACCGGCAACCTTGATCAAAATGGTCACCAGTCTGCAAAACAATACGGAAATTCTTAAATTACTATATTCCTCTCCGCAGCATATTCATGAACACAGCTCCAACGCCTTCACGCTCTGCATATGTTCAATCCCTGCATCTATTTACGATTATAATTGATCAGACAACCCTTAAGGATAATCTCTCTCTCATCGTCTGTCAGCTCACCCAGAGTTACCTCGAACTCCTTCAAAGAATCACCTTCAACGGTATAGCCTTTGATCACGTCTGCTTTTTCCTCAACCGCCTTGCGGATTCCCGGGAAGAACAGATAATCACCGTTCTTGAACGGAAGATCTCCGGACGGGATCAGGAATGGAAGCATACCCCAGTTGATCAGATTGGATCGATACCTCTTGGTTGCATACTCATTGGCAATGTTTGCCCAGCCGCCAAGTACCTTCTGACAGGATGCAGCCTGCTCTCTGGCAGAGCCATCGCCCGGTTTCACTGCAAAGATGGTACTTCCTACGCCAAGGTTGGTCTTATCTACATCCGGATAAGTCTTGTTGATGGTTTTAATAACCGGTTTCAGTTCCGGAACAGCCTCTGCCGGGCAGCTACCTGCCTGGATTGCCTTCTGTGCTGCCTGGATCTCTTTTGCACGGCCAACGTAAGCCGGATCCTTTCTGGACAATGTAAACTCTGCAAGTCCAAGCGGGTTGGAACGGTAGGAGGATGTCTCACCGGACGGGATCAGCTCGTCAGTGGTAGTAACTGGATCGTGAATCTCAGAAACAACCTTCAGGATCAGGTTGTCTGCAAGTGCAGCCATCTCCGGCCAATCTTTGATATTCGGTCCAAACTGGATTTCTACGCTTGGATCTGCCACGCCCTTGCTGTCAAATACACGGTTCTCGTAGATAGACTTATCGAAGTAGTATTTATGCTCGGAATAGCTTCCGTCAAACTCCTCTGCTGAGGTAAGGAATCCCTTGTTTGCTGCTGTAGCTGCAATGGAACGTGCATCCATAAGTGCAACAGAAGAGATCTGACCGTTCTGGATCTTGGAGCCTTCACGGTTCGGGAAGTTTCTGGTTGTATGACGGATACTGAATGCATTGTTTGCAGGTGTATCTCCGGCACCGAAGCACGGTCCGCAGAATGCAGTTTTCACAACTGCGCCTGTTCCGATCAGTTCTGCAAGAACACCGTTCTTAGCCAGCTCCATGTAGATCGGAGTACTTGCCGGGTATACACTTAAGGTGAAGGCATCATGGCCGATATTTTTGCCCTTGAGGATATCTGCTGCTGCACAGATATTCTCAAATCCGCCACCTGCACAGCCGGCAATGATTCCCTGCTCAACATAAAGCTTGCCATCAACTACCTTATCTCTCAATGTGAACGGAATCTTTCCGTCAAGGCTTACCTGTGCTCTCTTCTCCACATCTGCAAGGATATCGTCAAGGTTTGCCTTCAGCTCATCGATGGTGTAGGTGTTACTCGGGTGGAACGGCATTGCGATCATTGGTTTGATCTCACTGAGGTCGATCTCTACACAGCCGTCATAGTATGCAACGTTGCCCGGTTTCAGTTCTTTGTAATCCTCCGGTCTTCCGTGGATCGCATAAAATTCCTCGATTTTCGCATCTGTCTGCCAGATGGAGGAAAGACATGTGGTTTCTGTTGTCATAACATCAACACCGATACGGAAATCTGCGCTTAAGCTGGCAACTCCTGGTCCAACGAACTCCATAACCTTATTCTTCACATAGCCGTTGGCAAAAACCTCGCCGATGATGGCAAGCGCAACATCCTGAGGTCCCACACCCGGACGTGGAGCACCTTTCAGATAAATAGCAACTACGCCTGGCATATTAATATCGTATGTCTGGCAGAGAAGCTGTTTTACAAGTTCCGGTCCGCCCTCTCCCATAGCCATGGTTCCAAGTGCTCCGTATCTTGTATGACTGTCAGAGCCGAGGATCATCTTTCCGCCGCCTGCAAGCATTTCTCTTGCAAACTGATGGATAACTGCCTGATGAGGCGGTACATAAACTCCGCCGTACTTTTTGGCACAGGTGAGACCAAACATGTGGTCATCTTCATTGATGGTTCCGCCTACTGCACAGAGGGAGTTATGACAGTTGGTCAGTACATATGGTACCGGGAACTTCTCAAGTCCTGAAGCTCTCGCAGTCTGGATGATTCCTACAAATGTGATATCATGGGAAGTCAGTTTATCAAATTTGATCTGAAGCTTCTCCATGTTATCAGATTTATTGTGAGCCTTAAGAATAGAATATGCGATGGTATTCTTAGCAGCCTCTTCTTTCGCTACAGGCAGATCAGCCTGGTTCTCGGGAATGATTTCCTGTCCGTTCTGAAGATAAACGCCGGTATCGTAAAGTTTCATTTCGGTTCCTCCAATCTGTAATGATTCTTTTTTTCATAATTTCGTTTATTATAGAGGATTTTTACACATTAGTCAATAAAAGTGAGCATACCTGGTGCATTGTTTTGCGTACAAGCGTTGCTGCCCTGTGCTTTACTTTCCCTGCAAAATCCGCTATACTGAAGACCATATCGGACGGATATTTATATTCTGCCGGCTGTGGCAGTTTCAATACGGAGGTACTGTTTATGTTTCGTTTATGGGGAAAAATATGGAAAGACAATCGCATGCTTCAGGACACCGTTGTCTGTGATGACAGCGATGATACCAGAACCCACAAGATTTTTCACGGACTTGAGGAAATCTGCTATCAAATGGATCTGGGAAATCCTATCTGGCTGGATGCCACGGTGCGGGATTTCAAAAAGCATGATAAGGCCCGTTTTTATCAGGATAATTTCATTGAACATATTGAATTCGACTACCTGGAGATCCAGGTAATCGAGGAAGACTGAGTAACATGTAAAAGGACGCAGGAAAGCCACGAATGCTTATCCTGCGTTCTCTTTTTTTAAAAATTCCCAATCTGGGAGGTATATTCATCAATGCGCTCCAGCAGCTCCTGATTGGAGTAGTTTGTTTCTCTGCATATATAAGCGCAGAGCATTTCTGCGGCAAACATTCCTGCTACATAGGAATTATAGAATTCACTGCTGTCGCCTCTGGCCGTCAGTACCACGTCCGCAAACTTGGCTGTTTCACAGGTAGGCTTGTCTGTCAAAAGGATAATGGATGCCCCCTGCTTATGTACCATCTCAGCAGTGAGATACATCAGCCTGGAATACCTGGAGTAGGTGATAAAAACAGCAGCATCACCTTTTTTCAGATCACTGGCAAAATCAAACATGTTCTGTCCATGACTTCCGTAATTATATACATGAGGAAGTGTCTGTCTGAGGATCGTATTCAAAAATTCTCCCACACAGGTTGATCCTCTTGAGGAAAAAATATATTTCACATCGCTGTTGATGAGGATACTGGTGGCTTTACGGTACTGTTCTTCGGTATTGCCGGCGATGGTACTCTGGATATTGCTGAGAGTATAGGCACATACCGTATCCTGAACCGTTGCCTTGTGCTCCTTTTTCTTGATCGCCTCGATACGTTCCGCAGGAATGAGGATTCCGGCATCCACATCCCTGGACTGTTCCGCATAGCTCTCCCTCAGAAAATTCTGAAAGTCCGGATACCCGGTAAAGCCCAGTGTCTTGGTAAGCCGGATCACGGAGGAATAGCTCACATTCAGCACCCCGGCCAGCTCTGTTGACGTCATAAAACAGCATTTCTGCAGATTTTCAAGAACATAGTCTGCAACTTCTTTTTCCTTTGGTGTCAGCTGTGCTGAAATGATCAGCTTCTGTAACTGATTTTCCATGAAATATCCTCCTGGTCTTACTGATTTTATACTTGATACATCTGTCGTAAAGCAGTAAATCGAATGTTCACATTCTATTCTGTTATACACTGTTTTTATTTTAACATATGGTTATGTAAAAGCGCCCAAAAGAATATAAATATTTTTGTATATATTTTAATGAATAAAATTATTTACTACTCAAATTCATTATGATATACTCTGTTCATCAGATGAATAATATTATTCTTAATACCAAAATTAAAAATATTTATTTTCAAAGGAGTGGTAACAATGGCAGATAAAAAGTATAATCCATACGACAATATGCTCTCTGTCCTGAAGCAGTCTGCAGAGGCACTTGGTCTCAGTTATGAAGATTACGCAACACTTTGCTACCCGGAACGTGAGCTTAAGGTTTCTATCCCAATCCGTATGGATGACGGTTCTATTAAAGTATTCGAGGGATACCGTGTTCAGCATTCCAGCGCACGTGGACCGTGCAAGGGCGGCATCCGTTACCATCAGAATTCCGACATGGACGAGGTAAAGGCACTTGCAGCATGGATGTCTTTTAAATGTGCTGTTGTAAATATCCCTTACGGCGGCGCCAAGGGTGGTATTAAAGTTGACCCCTCCAAGCTTTCCAGAGCTGAGCTGATCCGTCTGACTCGTCGTTATACAACCCGTATCCTTCCGATCATCGGACCGGATAAGGATATCCCAGCTCCGGATGTTAATACAAATGGTGAGGTCATGGCATGGATCATGGATACCTACAGCATGTTCACAGGCCATACTGTTCCGGGTGTTGTTACCGGTAAACCGATCGAAATCGGCGGTTCTGTCGGCCGTATAGAAGCTACCGGACGCGGAGTTACCATCATCGCTTATCAGTGCATGGAAAAGAATCATGTTGATCCTGCACACGCCGCTATCGCTGTTCAGGGTATGGGAAATGTAGGCGGAACTGCCGCTGAGATTTTTTATAAGAATGGTCAGAAGGTGGTTGCTGTCAGTGATTACACCGGTGGTCTTTACTGCGAGGACGGACTTGATATTCCTGCGATCCGCAAATTTATTTCCGAAGGAAATACTCTTGATAAATACGAGGCAGAGGGCGTTTCCCACGTTACAAATGACGGCCTTATCACCTGCAAATGTGATGTTCTGATCCCGGCTGCCCTTGAGAATCAGATCACAGAAGATAACGCCGGACGCATCCAGGCAAAACTGATCATCGAGGCTGCCAACGGACCGACTTCTGTTGAAGCTGACGAGATCCTGAATTCCAGAGGAATCATCGTATGCCCGGATATCCTTTCCAATGCAGGCGGTGTTGTTGTTTCCTACTTCGAGTGGGTACAGAACATCCAGAACCTTACATGGGATCTTGATGAAGTTAACAAGATGCTTCAGAAGATCATGCTTACTGCCTTTAATGAAGTTTATGCTCTCAGCCAGGAGAAAAATGTAACGCTCCGTATGGCAGCTTACATGGTTGCGATCAAGAGGATCACCACAGCCGGCAAGCTCCGTGGCGGCCCGATCTCCATGGGTTGAGGCGGTATAGCTGATAAATTCCTTATCTTACACAACTGCATACATAAAAGAACTCTCCGGCGGATACAAAGAATCGTATCTGCCGGAGAGTTTTTTTGTAAGTATATATTTCGTCAAGCGGATATCCTCAAGCCCTCCGCTGCTTATTGCTTTTCGCAATTGAGGCAGGGGACTTACCTGATTCGGTTAATCTGCAGCATTTCTGGAAATCACTGCATCCGCTCTCCTTATTCAGGAATATCCTTATGCGCATGTCAGTATTTTCTCAGATATAACAGGTTCTGTTCTTACTCTGCATTCATAAATTCCCGTATGATCTCCCGCATGATCTCTTCCTCCTCCGGAGAAAGCATCTTGCTGAAGTGGCTTCCGGTAGCAGCCGTCTGACGGATACTTCTGGTGATCTTATCTACGATCTCTTCCTGCAAAACAGGATCCGGTTTTTCTGCGACCGGTACTTCCTCTACCCAGGTACGGACCTGTTCCACATAATCTGCAAGAGAAGCCATCACAAGCTCTTCCTTATAAGAAAAGTCCAATGCCTGACGAAGAAGAAGCAGTACTACCGGCACTGCTGCCCCTATATAGAGATAAAGCATAGGCAATCCTTCCCTGTATCCCAGTCTGCTGTTGAGAAAAACAGACAGTCCCAGAAGAAATGTACAAAACAGTGACGGATACCACACAAATCGGTTCATCCGATGCCAGAGCCTGTCCCTTGACTTCCACAGGTTCAGCCATTTTTCTTTGAGATTCTGTAATCGCTGCGTATTTCGGATCATTCTTCGGTAGGTAAGGTTTGTTGCCAGCATCCCCAGACCGCCGATACATCCCATGGATGTCATGACGTAAAGCGGGATGTTCAGCTTCATGATCATCTCCAGCATAAGCCCTCCCTTTTTCACTGCCGCACAGTGCCTGAGCGTACTTTCGTTCTATAGCTGCACTGCTCATCGCCTTAGGAATATTATACTTCTATATAACTTAACTGGAAAGAATTTTCGTTCGTCAAATGCTGCCCCTGTTTTCGGTCTTTTTACATTTCCTGCAGTGCTTTGACTACATTTTCAAATTTCATGAAGTGAGAAGCCTTTACGAGGATGGTATCTCCAGGTTTCACATATGTGTTCAGGTTCTTAAGAAGGCTTTCCAGATCTTTTTCCCGGATGACTGTCAGGTCCGGATTGGTCTGAGATGCTTTTTCCGCGATATGGGCTGCAAGTGGTCCTACGCAGATGCATGCATCGATCCTGCACTGACCTGCATGAACGCCTACACCTTCATGAAGTGCAGCTTCATCAGTTCCAAGCTCACCCATATCACCAAGGATGGCAACCTTTCTTCCAAGTCCGTCCTGAAGAACATCCAGGGAAGCCTTCATGGACATGGGGTTTGCGTTGTAGCAGTCATCTACGATCATGAATTTATCGGTCTCGATCATATTGAATCTTCCGCTGACCGGTTCCAGGCTTTCGATGCCATTTTTGATCTGCTCTGCATTCAGTCCGTAAAGTCTGCCCACAGCTGCTGCTGCCAGCGCATTGGATACCATATGACGTCCCGGCATTGGAATATCTACATGAAATGTCTGGAGTTCTCCGTTCTCTGCCATTTTTCCCTTCAGACAGATGTCACAGCTCATTCCCTTCAGGCCACGGCTTTCCACATTTTCACAGGTAACAGAAGCATTTTCTCCGTTTCCGAAAAATACCGGCTGCATACCGTTGTATTCCTTTACTGTGGAGAGCTTATCATCATCACCGTTAAGTACGATATTTTTCTTCACATACTGAAAAATCTCTGTTTTTGCCTTCAGGACGCCGTCTCTGTCCCCAAGGTTTTCCAGATGACAGGTTCCGATGTTTGTGATCACGCAGGTGTCCGGTTTTGCGATCTTTGCAAGACGGGTCATCTCACCGAAATCGCTGATTCCCATTTCCAGAACTGCGATCTCATCTTCATCACGAAGGCGGAATACTGTCAGGGGAAGTCCCAATTCATTGTTGAAATTCCCCTGAGTTTTCAGTGTACGGTATTTTTCCTTCAGCACAGAGGCAATCACCTCTTTTGTGCTGGTCTTTCCAACGCTTCCTGTGATTCCCACAACAGGAATATCAAGCTGCTCCAGATAAAACTCCGCAATGTCTTTTACTGCCTGAAGGGAGGAGACTACCTGGATATACGGATGATCCACTCCTTCAAGAGTTCTCTCGGATAAGGTTGCAAGTGCACCTGCTTCCATTACCTGCGGAATAAAACGGTGAGCATCCACACGCTCTCCTACTACCGGTACAAAAAGACCTCCTTTTTCCACCTTACGGCTGTCAGTTGTGATCGCAGTCACTTCCTCCTGAAGTTTTTCCTGCGGGCCGTGGTAAATACCATTGCAGATTTTTGTGATATTTTCCAATGTAAGATTTTTCATGAATAAAATCCTTTCTTTTGCCAGAAACTCCTCCTGTCAACAGGAGGAGTTACGGTCAGATATTTTATTTTCTGTATTTCTTAAAAGAAATGCGAATCAGTTCTTCACAGAGGTCCGGATAGTCGATTCCCAGGACCTTTGCTTCCTGCGGGATCAGACTGGTGGGTGTCATTCCCGGAAGTGTGTTTGCCTCCAGGCAGTACATATCACCGTTTTCTTTCATCATGAAGTCAAAACGTGCATAACCCTCAATACAGAGAGCCTTTGCGCCAGCTTCCGCATAATGCTGCATTTTCTCAGTCAGTTCCGGTGAGATCTCAGCCGGACAGGTTTCTACTGTGGAGCCTGCCTGATATTTGTTTTTGTAATCATAAAAGCCCTGCTTCGGTGCGATCTCGATGATCGGATAAGCCTTTCCGTCTACAACTGCAACGGAAAACTCACGGCCCCTGATATACTCTTCAACAACTACCTCATCTTCATAAGAATAAGCACCATCAATGGCATCCTCATATTCCTTCTGATCGTTTACAATATAAACACCTACGCTTGAACCACCGCAGCATGTTTTTACAACAACAGGAAATTCCATACCAAGATCATGGATGTTTCTTGTGCAGTTTTCTTTCAGCATGGAAACGCCCTTCGGTGTCGGTACCTGATCCATGAGAAAGATCTTCTTAGTGAGACCCTTATCCATAGCAAGGGCACTGCTTAAATATCCGGTTCCTGTGTAACGGATTCCCAGAAGATCGAAGGTTGCCTGAACCTTTCCATCCTCTCCGTTGGAACCATGAAGTCCCATAAATACAATGTCTGCTGCCTGACACAATTCCAGTACATTCGGTCCGAAAAAGCTTCTTCTTGTGCGTTTGATCTCTTCGATATCATCATCGAAGCTTCTCATATACTCTGCCGCAGAATCTACCTCATAATCTTTATCTCCAAAGGGCTCATCCCAGTCCACCGGCTCCAGTCCGCAGAAAATATCTACAAGAATGGCATTATGGCCTTTTTTACGAAGTGCCTTGCAGACACCTGTTCCTGTTACGATGGAAATCTCTCTTTCTGTACTGGTTCCGCCTGCCAATACAACGATATTCATACTTTCATCTCCCTTGATGATCTTATGTTTTCTTTCTTCGTATTCTTTTAATATTTCTTTTAATCTCTTATTCATAAACTACGATCGGTACTCCTACACTAATATTATTATAAATGATTGCCGCCTTATCCTTCGGGGTGTTTACACAGCCATGAGAACCATTTGTGATATAGATCTGCCCGCCATACTGTGAACGCCAGCTTGCGTCATGGATTCCGACTCCTCCGGAAAACGGCATCCAGTATGTAACCGGTGATGCATATCCAGGTCCCTTCAAAACTGCCGGTGAACGCATGGCATCCAGTGCAAAGCATCCGGTTGGTGTGGAATGGCCCTTTCGGACACAGCCGGTAACTACCGGTGTATCTACCAGAAGCTGTCCGTCTTTATAGAATACCATTCTCTGGTTGGTCAGGTCAATCTCTACATATGTATTTCCGATATCATTGGTATCTCTGCAAAGTCCACTGTAAGCATAAGCCGGCTGTCTCACTTCTGTGGTTCCTGCAAGAATGGCATTATAAAGCCATTCAGTCTCTGCGGTCTGATCGATAGCCCATCCGTAATCACCGCCCTTGATGGTTTTCTGGCGGCCATCGTAGGTGGTAAATGTCCTCGTGCAGCCAAAGGTATCATATTTGTATCCCAGGCTGTTCACATAAGCTGCAACCTGGTCTTTGTTTACTATATAATCTCCGTTTGCGTCCCTGACCAGCCAGTCTTTGATGGTATTTCGATCAAGCTGTTCAGACCGGTCCGAAAAATCATAGGTGATCACGCAGCTGGTAAGCTTGTTCATCTGGTCACAGTCTTTTTTCAGAGCTTCATCGTCTTTATATATCGATGGTTTTTTGTAGCAGTTTTTCTTTTCCAGACTGACTGCTTTGTCTCCTGCGGAAACAGCTGCACGGATCACCTTCTGAACCTTTTTTGTATCCAGGGTCGTTCCTTCTTTTTCCGGCTGGATCTCGTAGGTTTCGCCATTATCCTTAATGCATGCGTCTTCAGGCTTTTCCATATTGTCCTTCTGCATGCATTTCAGGTTCTTCACAGCCTCTGTCAGCTTGTTCTGATCTTCATAAGCAGTATCCGCTGCCAGTGTATATTTTTTCTTCTGATTAAAAGCAAGGAACCATTTGTACCGGTCCTGTTTCCTGATCAGCTTTTTGGCTCCGCCATCCGGCTTGTAGACCAGGCTGGCTTCTTTTGCGGTAATGCTCTCTTTTCCGTTGTTTCTTGTCTCAACGGTAAGGACATATGCCTGCACTTCCTTTGCAAGAAGTTTTTCTGTTTCATCCGCAGTTTTATAAGAGCAGTTAAAACCATTCACCTGAGATCCCGGCAGAAAATGATCTGTAAAATAGTGTACACCATATCCATAAGCCCCTGCTGTAAGGATCAGCAGGATCATGATCAGTGCAATGACCAACTTTTTGCCTGTTTTCATTTTTTCTTTTTCCTCATCCATGAGCTCTCTCCAATAGTTATGACTGCCCGGTATTACGCATGCTGAAATACCGGGCAGTCTGATGTGATCGATTTATTTCTCCAGAAGTTTTTCCACACTTACAAGCTTCACACAGAGAACAAATACCTCTGCTGCCTTGCCAAGTTCCTCAACGCTTGGGTAGCTTGGCGCAATACGGATATTGCTGTCTTTCGGGTCCTTTTCATATGGATAGGTTGCGCCGGCTCCAGTCATAACAACGCCTGCTTCTTTTGCTTTGGCAACGATGGCTTTCGCACAGCCTTCCATAGAATCAAAGGAAATGAAATATCCGCCGTGAGGTTTGGTCCACTCACCGATTCCAAGTCCATTAAGTTCTTTATCCAGTGTTGCGAGAACAAGCTCGAATTTCGGACGAAGGATGTCTGCGTGTTTCTTCATATGCTCATGCAGTCCGTTGATATCTTTGAAGAAACGAACGTGACGAAGCTGGTTCAGTTTGTCGTGTCCGATGGTCTGTACAGTCATATATTTGCGGAAGTCATCCAGGTTCGCTTTGGATGCAGCAACTGCTGCGATACCGGAACCAGGGAAGCTTACCTTGGAGGTAGAAGTAAATTTATAAACAATGTCCGGATTTCCTGCTTTTGCACACTCATCAAGAATCTCAAGAAGGAAATCCTGATTGTCATCATAGAGATGATGGATGCTGTAAGCGTTATCCCAGTAAATACGGAAGTCCGGTGCGGCCGGCTTCAGATGCGCAAAACGCTTAACTGTTTCTTCGGAATATGTGTAGCCCTGCGGATTGGAATATTTCGGAACACACCAGATTCCTTTTACTGCCGGATCTTCATTGACATATTTCTCAACCATGTCCATATCCGGGCCTTCCGGAGACATCGGAATGTTGATCATCTCAATGCCGAAAAATTCTGTGATACGGAAATGACGGTCGTATCCTGGTACAGGACAGAGGAATTTCACCTTGTCAAGCTTGCACCATGGTGTATTTCCCATTACTCCGTGGGAATAGGAACGCGCAATGGTATCGAACATTACGTTCAGACTGGAGTTACCATAGATGATGATGTTCTCAGGCTCTACCTCTGACATCTCACCGAGAAGTCTCTTGGCTTCCGGGATTCCGTCGATGACTCCATAGTTACGGCAGTCCACACCGGTCTCACATTTCAGATCTGCATCCCCTGCAAGTACTTCCATCATTTTCATGGAAAGATCAAGCTGATCCGGTGCAGGTTTACCACGGGACATATCCAGTGCCAGACCTTCGGCTTTGATCTCGTCGAACTTACGGTCGAGTTCTTTCTTTAAATCGAGTAGCTCTTCCCTGCTCATCTCACAATATTTTTTCATAAGTTTGCTTCTCCTCTTTTTGTGTACAGTTTCATATCTGCGGTTGCTGTGTTTCTTCTGTTAACGATTTCTGTCTGTCAGGAATTCTCTGCAAAATCTCTTCCGCAAAAAACAGCCACAGTTTCACGGAAGCGGGAAGCCTCTGCCCCGGCAGAAAATCTCTGCGTACATTTTAGTATGTAAAAGCGCTGTTGTCAAATCTTTCGTGGAAAATCCTTCACTTCTCTTGCACAGCATCCATTTTTCCTCTATACTGGAAAAAACATTATTATGGCGTTTTTATGGATTCACGCCCCGATCAGCCGGATCTGGTACAGTAATCTCCGGAAATGCTATATAAAAATGCTATATATATCTTATAAATTTACTATTATGAAAGAGGTATTGATCATCATGTGGATTGCAGATGGATGGAAAGAATATGAAGTTATTGATACATCAAAAGGAGAAAAGCTGGAGCGCTGGGGAGATTATCTTCTGGTTCGTCCGGACCCGCAGGTAATCTGGGATACTCCCCGCAAAAACCGTGGCTGGAAGCATATGAACGGACATTATCACAGAAGCAGCCGTGGCGGCGGTGAGTGGGAGTTCTTTGATCTGCCTCATCAGTGGGAGCTCCATTACAAGGACCTTACTTTCAATCTGAAGCCTTTCAGCTTCAAGCATACAGGACTTTTCCCGGAGCAGGCTGTGAACTGGGACTGGTTCGGTGAAAAGATCCGCAATGCAGGACGCCCGATCAAGGTGCTGAATCTTTTTGCCTATACCGGCGGCGCTACTCTGGCTGCAGCTGCAGCCGGTGCTTCCGTTACTCACGTGGACGCTTCCAAGGGTATGGTGAACTGGGCAAAAGAGAATGCTGCCGCTTCCGGACTTTCCGGTGCGCCGATCCGCTGGCTTGTGGATGACTGCGTGAAGTTCGTAGAGCGTGAGATCCGCAGAGGTAATCATTACGATGCGATCATTATGGATCCGCCTTCTTACGGCCGCGGACCTAAGGGCGAGATCTGGAAGATCGAGGATGCGATCCATCCGCTGATCAAGCTTTGTACGAAGATCCTCAGTGATGATCCGCTGTTTTTCCTGGTGAATTCCTATACTACAGGTCTTGCACCGGCTGTGCTGACTTATATGCTGGCTACCGAACTGAAGCCCTGGAAAGGTAATGTGGAATCTCAGGAGATCGGGCTTCCTGTGACGGAGAGTGGGCTGGTGCTTCCTTGCGGAGCTTCCGGACGGTGGAGCTCCTCCCGGTAGGATAGGGCCGTTGTGGCATCCTTATTAGCTGGCACTTTTTTTTCTGCTGTTGTGAACTGCTGTGAGTTGGGGTTTTTCCTTTCGAGGGGACACTTTGGCGTGGGCAGGTTTTTATCAGGTATTTCTTTGTATTTTCTGATTATTTATATTGAAACGCTTTTTTGATGGGTCTATAATATAGAAAAAAGGAGCGTGATCTTTATGAGTACAGAAACTACGAAGGATACTCTTCCTTTTACCTGCACGCCGGCTTATGACCGGGATGCCTGTAAGGGGTGTGTCTGTTCTACCTGCTATGAACAGGAATTTTGTGACCGGTGCAGCTCCTGTGTAGAGCAGGGACATCGGAAGGAACGATGCAATGCTTACGAGGGAGCCTACAATTACTAACAAAAAAAAGATCTGAAAAAGGCAGAACTATTTGTGAAATCGGCACAGCCTCTCCTCCTCGACACCTCCGAATCCTGCACCCTGTCAGAACATTCACTCCATCACAGCGCAGAACAGCGGCGTGGCCAGGAGGGGAAGAGCGCGAGAAGGGGAGACGGCCTTCGCAACTACGAGTGCTTCCCCTTCTCGCAAATTACCGCCTTCCAAAAGGCCGAACCTTTATCCCAAAAACAAAAAATAAAAACATATAAAAAAAGACTGTCAGACCAATAAAGTCCAACAGTCTCAAAAAAGAAAAAAACTCTTTTTATTCTTACACTTATTTATTCTTAACTTTCTCCAGCATCTCCTCAGCTCTCTCGATCTCACTCTTCTCATCCTTCGGAAGAACAATATTAAGAATAATAGCAAACACCGCTGCCGGAACAATACCGGAACCGCCGAAGATCAGGCTGATCGCCTGCGGCAGATGCACCAGGATCGCTGTATTGGAGCCAAGTCCATAACCAAGACCAAGTGCTACGGAAACGATCGTAACATTTCTCGGTCCTATCGGCCACTTGGTAATTAACTGGATACCGCTGACAACAATGGATGAGAACATCATAACAGCAGCGCCGCCAAGAACACTCTGCGGCATGATGGAGATCAGTGCTGCAAGCTTCGGGAACAGTCCGCATGCGATCAGGAAGATTCCTCCTGTAGCGATACAGAAACGGTTTACAACCTTATTCATTGCAACCAGACCAACGTTCTGGCTGAAGGATGTGTTCGGAAGCACACCGAACAGTGCTGCGAAGGAAGATCCAAGTCCGTCACACATAACACCACCGGAAAGCTCTTTGTCTGTAGCCTCTCTTCCAAGACCACCCTCTGTGATTCCGGAAATATCACCAACTGTTTCAACTGCAGTTACAATAAACATGATCAGAATCGGCACGATCGCACGTGCGTCAAATACCCATTTTACAGGCATCAGTGCCGGTACCGCAAACCATTTTGCCTGAGCAACCTTGTCCCAGTTGAGAACCCAGGCCTTTGTAGCCTCCACAGCAGCACCTGTGTCATCTACATATGTAAATGTTGTAGGAAGTACCATAGCCATGATACTTACCAGAATGTATCCCACAATAATACCGATGAGGATTGAAGAAAAGCTTGTGAAGCCTTTTGTTCCATGCTTCAGCACAATGATCACGATCAGAACTACAAAGCCTACGAAA
The DNA here is from genome assembly GCF_022868965.1 of Blautia sp. NSJ-140. Lineage (NCBI taxonomy): Bacteria > Bacillati > Bacillota > Clostridia > Lachnospirales > Lachnospiraceae > Blautia > Blautia sp. NSJ-140. Next base: position 457,285 of record NZ_JALIFS010000001.1, read on the forward strand.
AGGTTTTCAAGAGAACCGTAATCCTTTGCGGAGCTTCCGCCACCAAAAGAACTGATTCCCACACCGATCAGTGAAAGACCGATTGAAAGTACAACCGTACCTGTTACAACAGATGGGAAAAATTTTCTTAAGGGCTTCAGAAAGCTTCCCAGAACAGTCTCAAAAAGACCGCCGATAAAGCAGGCTGCCATGATCGAACCATAGGCAATGACACCATTTCCCATAACTCCGGCAACACTCTGACATACGCCGATGAAGCCTGAACTTGTTCCCATAACGATAGGAAGCTTGCCACCGACCGGTCCGATCGTAAAGACCTGTACAAGTGTAACAATTCCTGCGATCAGCATTGCATTCTGAAGTAATGCAACCTGAAGATCCCCTCCTGCTTCGATCCCGCAGGCAGCTGTGATGATCAGAAGCGGGGTAAGATTACCCACAAACATGGCAAGCACGTGCTGCAGTCCAAGGGGAATTGCCACCTTAAGAGGCGGGCGTCCGTCCAGCTCATAAGGGCTGGCTGTGTTTTTCTCCTGTTTTTCCATAATGAATCCATCCTTTCTTTCCCTATGTCCTGACGATAACATAAAAAAGAAGGCAGTTATACCCACTGCTGAATATAACCGCCCTGTTATCTGTCAGTACACGTATCGTGTCTCTTCTGTTTCGACACTCTTATCTGAACTGTTATTTCAGACTCCTGAAAAACGGGTTCATTATACAGTATCCCAACATCTATATCAAGTATTAATTAACAAGTTGTTGATTTTTTTGCAGCTTTTTTCGCCTGGCTCTCACTCCAGAGCTCATCGGCCTGTTTCTTCCATACCTCTGCATAGTGATCACACTTTGCACAGAGATGCTCCGCTGTTTCCGGTGACTGAAGATCTGTAGATTTCGCTCCTGCACGCTCAACCATCTTGCGGAGAAGTTCAGGATTTTCAAGCATCGGACATGGACGAAGCATGTTCTTGTTGAACGGCTGACCTTTGTGATACTCCATAAAGATCGGGCTCTTCAGCGCCTCAAGAAGTGTACATTCTTTAATGTTCGCATTGGAGAAATGAATGAATACACAAGGATCCACGTCTCCGTTTGCATTGATATGGAGGTAACGACGGCCACCTGCGATACATCCGCCTACATACTCTGCATCATTCTGGAAGTCCATTGTGAAGAGAGATTTTGTGGCACGGAATCTGCGGACGCTGTCATACATTTTGATTCTCTGCTCCGGTGTGGGAAGAAGATCTGCTGCCGCATCATTTCCAACCGGCATATAGTGGAAGAACCATGCAAAATAAGCACCGCACTCGATCAGATGATCAAAGTATTCCTCACTGCTTACTGCATCTACGTTTGCGGATGTGTAGCATGTGGAAACACCAAACGGAAGTCCGTGACTCTTCAGAAGCTCCATGGCATGCATAACCTTCTGATATACGCCATCTCCACGACGTCCGTCTGTAGTTGCCTCTGTTCCCTCAAGGCTGATAGCCGGAACGAAGTTTTTCACACGGAGCATTTCCTGACAGAATTCTTCGTCGATAAGAGTTCCGTTTGTGAAGGAAAGGAACTCGCAGTCCGGATTCATCTCACAGATCTTAATGAGATCCTTTTTGCGGACCAGTGGCTCACCGCCTGTGTAGATGTACATATAGGTTCCCAGCTCTTTACCCTGTTTTACGATAGAATCGATGGTCTCAAGATCCAGGTTCAGCTTGTGGCCATACTCTGCTGCCCAGCATCCTGTGCAATGAAGGTTACATGCACTGGTAGGATCAAGAAGAATTGCCCACGGTACATTGCAGTCATTCTCTTCTGATACCTTTTCCTGCGTTGCGCTTCCCTTAAGACTGGCATTTACAATAAAGTTACGGAAGAATGTCTGACGTACACCTGCATCCAGCTGATACATACGAAGGATCAGCTGATACCAGTTATCCTTTGCCTCGATGGAGTGACGGATCGCATTTCTCTGTCCTGCATACCAGCCATCCGGTGTTACTTTATCAACCATTTCCATGATCTTCGGTATGTTTGTCTCCGGATCCTTCTCAAGATAATCCAGTGCTTTTGTTACGGTAGCTGTGATCGCTGCCTGTTTTGCTTTGTCTACGATTCCCATACTCTATTTCCTCCTATGTTATTATCTAAAGTGATTGGTTATTTTTATGTTTATGTTTAAAGCCGACTCTTAATGATCTTGATCGTCAGGATCCCGACCCACAGATTGAGGATTCCTTCCAGTAAAATGGAAAATCCTACCAACGCCATCATCGTAGCTGCTGCTTCAAATGGTCTGATAAAAACCAGAACTCCGATCACTCCGGTGACCAGTGCGATCAGCAGGATCTGCCACCACAGCGCCAGACCGAATCTCTTCGCATCTACAGACATCTGGATCTTAAACAGGGCATCTGCCAAAATCAGGATTCCGAACACGGAAAAAATAAGATCCACTGCGAAATTTTTTCTGGCTATCATGATCACTCCCACTGCCATCAGCAGGATCCCGAAAGCCAGATCGAACTGAAATGCCAGACAAAAAGCATCTCGCGTGAAATATCCGCTGATCTTAATAGCTCCGTACAGGATCAGCATGACTCCCATAAGCACGCACAGCATTTTTACAGAGCTTTTGGGCTTTGCCATCAGAAAAATACCCAGCACGCAGAACAGTAATGACATGACGATGTAGATGTTTTTTACAAGCTTCAGCTGTTTCAGGTCATCCATACGTTCCCTCCTTGATAATTTTTTCTCATTTATTGTACTGAATTATACATCACCGTGTCGTTTAAAAAAACAGACAAAAAAGAGCCAGTGCCTAAATTTCAGACACCAGCTCAAAATTAACTGTTTCTATATTTTAATAATATTCGAGGACATTCCTGTTCCACAGGTGAATGGATATTTTTAATCTTTCAGATTTTTGTACTGACTCTCGAGGCTCTTCTCGTAAATATACTCCAGCTTATGCATATCTGACAGGATATCATAATCCATATCATGCCGCAGCCAGTCCAGGATCACTCCCACAAATACGCATTTATAATACCGGCTTATAAGATGCCTATCCTCCTGATCCATTTCAAAGTCTCCGACCGCCCTGTTGATCAGCTCCTCCACCACACGCTCCGTGGCATGATCCAGATAATCGGCAAATACATCCCTCTGGATCGAGCGGTACAGATGTATCATGGCTTTTTTGTTCTTCTGAACTGCATTGACAAGGATTTCCATACAGTCGCTGACTGATTCCGGTGCTTTCTGATCCTTCAGAATGTCATTCAGCTCTTCCTTCACCATTGCTTCCACCGCATCCGGAATATCCCTGAAATGGTAGTAAAATGTATTCCTGTTTACTCCACAGCGTTCCACGATGTCCTTTACCGTAATCTTGGACAATGGTTTTTCGTTCATAAGTTCCGTCAGTGTATGCAGTATGATCTGTCTTGTAAAACCTGGCATTTTCTCTCCCCCATCACAAGCTTTCCTCGGGTTATTTCCTTATTATGTCACAATATTAACACTCTTTCAAGCGACAACATGTTAGAAAATGTCCATAAATCCTCCCCCCGATAACTGTCCCATGGCCTGACTGAACAAGGTTTTGTCAGATTTCTTCTTTCTGTTCCTGCACTTTTTTCTCTGGCTGAACATGAACGATCCCCTCCACAACGGTATGGTTTCTGACCTGATTTACCACAATATCCAGGTTTTTCCAGCTGCATCGGAACTGTTCTCCGTCCTCCGGTACACGTTCCAGAACTCCGCAGACAAAGCCGCTGAAGGTATCATATTTTTCTACAGGAAGCTCCACATTTATGACCTCTGCCACATCATCCAGGATCGCTCCTCCCTGTATTTTCCAGATATGTTCTCCTGTCTTCTCAATATCATCCGGCTTCGGCAGATCTGTCCTGTCGTCAATATCTCCCACCAGCGTCTCCACAAGATCATGCAGAGTGACAATTCCTACAAAGCAGCCATATTCATCCAACACTACTGCAAAATAATCCCGTTTTTCCCTCATTTCCCGGAAGATCAGGTTGGCACGCATGGATTCCGGTACAAAAAACGGTGAATAACAGGCATGATGCAGAACAGCTTCTCTGGATCTGTCATCCAGGCGGAAATAATCTCTGGTGTCCAGAATATGGATAATATCATCCTGATCTTCCCCGCATACCGGATAAAAGGTGTGACGGTTCTCTCTGATGATCCGTTCCCATTCCTCATCGGAGTCTTCCATATAGAGGACAACCACATCTCTTCTGTGTGTACAGATCTCATCTGCCGCAGTATCATCCAGGTCAAAAACATTCTGGATCATCTCGCTTTCTTCCTGCTGGATGCTGCCCTGTTCATTTCCCTCTGTAAGCAGCATACGGATCTCTTCCTCTGTGGCCTGCTCCTCTTTTTCTTCCGGTTTGATTCCCATCAGATACAGCACACCATTGGCAGTTACTGTCAGAAGTGCAGTAGCCGGCCAGACTGCGATCATCGCGATCTTAAGAAGTCCTGCCAGACGCAGAGACAGCTCATCCGGATTTTTCATTCCCAGACGTCTTGGCACCAGTTCTCCGAACAGAAGACTTACATAGGAAAGCAGTATAGTCACAATGATCATGCATACAATCTTCAGAACATTCTGTGGTACATCTATTCCTGACCTTATCAGTGCTGCTGTCATCGGCTGTGCAAAATATTCTGCCGCAAAAGCGCTCTGCAGAAATCCTGCCGTAGTTACCGTTACACGGATCGCTGTCATAAAATGTGCCGGCTGTTCTGTAAGCTTTATCAAAATCTGCGCCCGGTGATCTCCCTCTTCTGCCAGCTCCTTCATCTTCGCTTCATTCATGGACAGAATCGCCATTTCCGCACCTGCGAAAACAGAGTTCAGAAAGATCAGGAATACCAGTAAAATAATTGCCTGTATCATATTTTTATTCCCCTCAGTATAGTCGTTCGGAATTATTCCGAACCAATTATAATACAGAAAGCGGACCGTTATCATCCGCTTTCCTGTTGCTTATTCTGATTATTATTACATAAGATAGCATAACCCTTCCGGTCTGTCAAACCATCCGCTTCCAACCAGCAATATACTATAATATAAAAAGCAGCAGATACATACAACAGAACGGCCTTTCATCTTCCACTCTGCTGCATGCCTATGAACATCATCGCTGCACGACCTATGTTCACTCTGCTGCTTCCTTTTCCATATGATGTTTCGGAAATTCCATAATGATCTCTGTTCCCTGTCCCGGTTCACTGTTAAGCCACAGCCTGCCGTTCAGAGTTTTTACCCCGTGCTTCACAATGGAAAGGCCAAGACCGGTTCCGCCGATTTCCCTGGAATGGCTTTTGTCCACCCGATAAAAGCGTTCAAAAATGCGTTCCTGATCTTCCTTCGGAATACCGATCCCTGTATCCCGCACATTCACGCGAACTGCATCCTCGCCATCCTTCAGTCTCACAAAGACCTCTCCACCCCGGCGGTTATATTTGACAGCATTATCGCAGACATTATAGAGAACCTCTTCCATGATCATCGGTACCGTATCCAGCACTGTACTTCCACCTTCCATATACATGTGCACTTCCTGCTTTTCGGCAGCTTCATGTAAGGTAGAAAAAATATCATGAGTCAGACTGTAAAGATCCAGTTTTTCCCACTGATACGGCAATCCGCCTTCATCCAGACGGGAGATGCGGATCACATCCCCAACCAGACGGATCAGTCTCTGCGCTTCCTTATAGATACGTCCTGCAAAGACCTTCACATCCTCATCCTTCACAAATCCGTCCTGCATGATCTCAGCAAATCCGGAAATGGAAGTCAGCGGCGTTTTCAGTTCATGGGAAACATTGGCGGAAAATTCTCTTCGCAGCTGTTCCCTTTCTACTTTTTCGGTCACATCCACCAGAAGGATCACCGCACCCTCTGTCTTGTTTTCTCTTGTGACAGGATTGGCGATCACCTGAATCTCACTGCCACCCAGACGAAGGATCTTGTTCTCATGCTTTCCTTCAAGGACCTGTCCAACGACACCTCGAAACTCCTCCGTGCGGTTCAGAAGATATACACTTTCTCCTGTTTTGATCTCCTTTACCTTAAGAAGCTTTCCCACACTGGAGTTGACAGAAAGTACCATGGTATAACGGTCGATCACAAGAAGTCCCTCCTGCATGTTCTCCGTGATAATAGAAAATTCTTTCTGCTGTCTTCTGGCTGCCTCAAGCTGCAGACGGATCTGCCGGCTCTGTCTGCCGATCTTGCTGAGAAGCGGCTGTACCTCATCATAGACATCATTCTCATCAGGATGCTCCAGATCAAGCCCATTAAGAGGTTCCACAACCTTCCCGGAAAGCCTGGATGCAAACACGCCGGACAGGAGCAGCATGAGTATCAGAACTGCAACAAAAGATGGAAGCAGCTGCAGGAGCAGCATCCATACAGAAGCCTGGTTACTGGAAACTCTCAGCACATTGCCATTTTCAAGGCGTACTGCATAATACATGGTTTTTTCGGAAAGAGTTGATGACATTCTTTCATCTGCACCTTCTCCGTTGATCTCTGCTTCACGGATCTCCTTGCGGTGTCCGTGATTATCCATGCTTTCCACATCTGCCTCATTGTCGTAGATAACTTTTCCACTTTCATCCACATAGGTGATCCTGGACTCCTCATCATTCAGCTTCTTCAGATAATCCGTCCCGGCACTTTCCACACCTCTGGAAATATACACGGCTTCTTTCTTCAGTTCACCCATCAGCTGTCCTTGAAAATAGTGATAAAGGATTCCCACGACAAATGCCAGTCCCAGTACTGTGATCAGCGATGAAACCAGCATGATATACTTGAATATTTTTTTACTCAAAGCTCAGCCCTTTCCTTTCTCCGAAATCTATATAGCATTTTACAAAAGCAATGTAAAAATAATTATCCGTAAAAAGTTAAATCCTTGTAAATTTCATCTTATCATAAAAAACAGGGAGAATGTGCTTAAACAAAAGGCACATTCTCCCTGTCTTTTCATAAACGATCAGATACTGGCTCTGTTTTATCCTTGTTTATTTTGCAAAAAGTTTTTTTGCATTTTCCTGAATATACATCACCTCTTCTGCAGTCAGATCCATAAAATCGCTGTTATCCATAGAGCAATTAGAATCCTGTACATACATCATCTTAGTATCTTTCTGAGTAATAGAATAGAACCATACTTCCTTTGGTACATTGTAAACTTTACCCTGCTCCATTAATGTAAGTTCAATATCAAATTTACCATCTTTACGCTCTGCTGTAATAAGAATTGCTTTCCCGGCTGCCAAAATAAACTGTTCGTCTGTGGAATGATGGATCTCGAGATGTGCGATTCCTTCAATATCATTATCTGGTTTCCAATTCTTGATACATACAAGCCATTTTTCATTTTTGTAAACGCAGAGAATACCTTCTCCATTATTTTCATACATATCTGGTTTCATTGTATAAATCCCCTTTCATACATGTTTTTACAGTTCTGTCTTTCCTTCAATCGGAACTCCATAGCCAAAAGCACCTTCCATTGCACATACCTTTGCGGAAAAAGCAGCACCCTTATTCATTGCGGTTAACAGACGTTCTTTCATTTTCTCATCGCTTTCCTCAATAAGGCTTCCATCCTTTGAAGTTTCCAGCAGGGAGCTTAAGAAAGCAGAGAAGTAACTGTCTCCGGCGCCCATGGTATCAATAGCATTTTCTGCATATATAGCTTTTGTATAATAGAAATTATCTTTATAAAGCACCCATGAGCCATCTTCTCCAATTGTACCAAGAACGATCTTAACTCCGGCTGCCTGTGCTTTTTTCATCTCTTCTTCCCGTTTCTCTGAACTCAGATGTGCGCAGGACATGATTGCCACCGTTACATACGGACATATCTTTTTAAGGTATTCATCTGTCCATCTTGTAGAAAAATCATAGGCAATCGGTACACCGGTTTCTTCTAATATGGAAAGTTCTTCTTCAATATAAGAATTCAGATTCGTGTAAATAAGCTGAAATCCTTTTATATATTCCATGTCCTCTTCTGTAAAATCAAAGGCATGTTCCTTGGCGATCCCGCCTTTATTTGATCCGAGAAATACACGATCATTTCCTTTTAATGTGACAAGGGCAAAACCGTTTTCTCCTTCAAAATATCTGCAATGGCTATAGTCAATTTTCAGCTCTTTCAATGTATCCTGTACACATTTCGCAACCTCATCGTTTCCAAATTTTCCAAGATATGCTGTTTTAGCACCATTCATTCCGGAAAATGCACAGGTATTTACGCACTGTCCACCTGGATACATTTTTCCCCTGGAAAGATATTTATCACATACGTTATCGCCTATTGCGATGATCCTGAAATCCTTCATCTGTACCACACCCCGGCTTTCTCTGATTAGTACTCTACTTTCCACATATAGCGACGGGTTGGAAGCGGATGCTCACGTTTCTCAGCCAGCTCATGATTGTAGATTGGGTACACGTTGTTGAACAGAGAATGATTGAAATAATCCACTACAGATGCATCAATAGTAGATAATCCGAGCTCTTTTGCATCCAGAACTTCAATACGTTTTCCATATTTGTTCAGGAATTTTAATGCTCTCTCATCAAGTTCTCTTGTAGTTCCCTCGGAAATCTGGATCATAAATGCGCGGTTTGCATCTGTGATCTCAAATGGTCCATGGAAGAATTCACCTGTGTGAATGCTGCTGGAATCCAGCCACTGCATCTCCATAAAAATACAGATACTTTCCATATATGCTGCGCCATAACCTGCACCACTTCCCATTGTATAAATGACAGTATCATCTTTATACTCTTCAGCAAATGCCAGTGCTCTCTCTTTTACATGCTTTCTTGCATTTTTAATAATATTGCTGATCATTCCAACGCCTGCATAGAATTTGTCATAATTCTCATATCCTGCAGTCTGCTGTAAAGTTTCTACTGCAACAAGAAGTGCACACATTGTTTTCTCACCTGCATAATCAATATTTCCTTCCAGATGATCCGGGCTTGCATCAAACTCATACTGAACAATATAGTCACCAAACTCTACGATTTCAGACTCTGCCAGCCATGTAAGAATTATAACGGAAGCGCCCATCTCTTTACCAAGCTTTGCAGCTGCAATTGTTTCCGGTGTGTTTCCTTTATGACAGGAAAGGCAGATGATAGAATTCTCACCAAAATCTTTCGGTGTGCAATGTACAAACTCGTTACTGCTGATCAGTGCACATTTAATATCTGCACTTTCTGTCTCCATGAATGTTTTTGCAGGATAAAGTGCTCCGAGAGAACCGCCGCAGCCTACAAAATATAAAGATTTTACTCCTCCTTTTTCTTTTTTGTCCTCAATAATCTCTGCAATAATGTTTTTAATATCTGTACTTCTGTATCCCATGTTTGTTCTCCTTTTCTTCTTAATCTTGACTTTTTAGTTTCTATATAAAGTGGATAGATATCCACCTTATTAACTTAATTCGGTTGTGTTGCTCCTAAGCCATTCTGTAATGTCATCAATTACCTTATCCGGATCACAGTAATAACGACGGTCACATATTTCAAAAGAAATTGTCCCCTCATATCCTCTGCGCTTCAGATCCTCATAATGCTTTTTCATTGGAAAATCTCCGTCTCCGGGAACTGTATGTCCCCGATCGTTAAAATGCACATGAACAAGCTGAGCACCTAAATTATCCATATAGTTATCTATACTTTCTTCGGCATAGGTCATCTGATCCAGATCTACCATACCATGTATGTGAGATGAACCTGTTTCTTCTATCATTCGTTTCAGATCTGAACTTTTTATCAGTACATTCGTTGTTGTTACCTTCAACTCCTCCAGCATCAGTTCCACATTCTTTTTCTCACAATAAGCCCCCAACTGTTGCAAAGAATCCCTGCAATACTTCCATGCCTCTTCCGGTGACTGATCGAAATATCCAAATCCGGTACTGATCTGAACTTTGTGACAGCCAAGAAATTCAGCCGTATCAATAGCTCGCTGATAATAACGAATACTGGACTCACGTGTTCCTCTGTCCTGTGTGCAGAAATTAACCGGGTATGTACAATTCTCCGGTGTCATTGCCATAACACTTAGGTTTCTTCTCCTGATCTCCTTTTCCAATTCAAGTAATGAAAAAAGAGAATAATCAAATATGTTAAACTGTGGTGCACTACAATACAGATCAATACTGTTAAATACTGACTGCTCTACCTTGTCCAGGAATTTCTTCAGAGGATATCTCAAATAATGATAATTCATTGGTGCAAATTTCATTTTTTCCTCCTATATTCTCTATGATGCTTTGAAAACACTTCTCTTATATTGGATAGTCGGATCATAAAGAAGGGAAAACACTACACAAAGTCAGGATTATAAAAATCTCCGACTATCCAATCAATTAAATCAGAAAATTACTGCTCCAAGTGCAATTGCTGCTACTACAGAAACTACGGTACAAACAAGACCCGGAAGCATGTAGCTGTGATTCAGGACAAATTTACCGATTTTTGTAGTACCTGCTGAATCAAAAGCAATAGCTGCTACACACTGGCCAGAAGCAGGAATAAAATAGTTGGATGAGCATGCGATCCAGCCAGCTACAATAATATTCACCGGAAGACCAAGTGCAATTCCGATCGGAACCATGATCATAGTAGTGGATGACTGACTGGTTGTAATAGCTCCTACAATAAACACTGCAACAATATAGATCCATGGATGCTGATTTGTCAGCGCAGACATATTATCTGTAATAAAGGAAGACTGATCTGCGATGAATGTATTTACCAGCCAACAAAGACCAAAGGCCAGAACTACTGCAAACATACCTGTACGAAATACTGGCTGATCCAGAAGCTTGTTACTGTCTGTTTTTGTAAGAAGAACCATAAGTGCTGCTGCAACCAGCATGAAAATCTCAATAACTGATGTCAGCGGAAGGCTTGTTTCATCTGCAAATACCGGAACAAGAGATTTTACTGCACCAAGTAATACAATTCCAACCATTGCGATAAGAAAGATTGCTACGGAAATCTTTGCCTCTTTTGTTGCCTGGAATTTTGTTTCTTTTTCGTTTCCCTCTAATGCCTTTTTTGCAAGATCTTCAATCTCACCAGCTGCAACTCTTCTCTGAAACTCCGGATCGTCCTTCAGTTCTTTACCTTTTTTCAGAACAGAAAATGCTGCTGCAACTGTACCGATCAGAGTAGCCGGAACACATACCAGAAGTAATGTGAAAATATTTACAGATGTGTACTGTGATTCTGCAAGAAATGCCAGTACACTGACAGTTGCTGCAGAAATCGGACACGCTGTGATCGCCTGCTGTGATGAAATAATAGATGCGGAAATCGGTCTTTCCGGACGAACTCCTGTTTCAATAGAAATTTCATTGATAACCGGAAGAAGGCTGTAAATAATATGTCCTGTTCCGCACATAAAAGTGAAAATGTAAGCAACGATCGGCGCCAGAACAGTTACCATTTTCGGGTTTTTACGAAGGATTTTCTCAGCAATCTTTACAAGATAATCAAGTCCTCCGCAAGACTGCATCATTCCGGCTGCACAGATTACTGCGATCATAATTAAAATTACAGTTACAGGTGGATCTGACGGTTTTACATGAAGACCAAATGTCATAATCAGCATTCCAATTCCACCTGCAAATGCTAAAAACGGTCCACTAAGGCGAACACCCACAAAAATAATCGCCAGGACGATCAAAAGTTCTATCCAAAACATAAACTCTACCTCCCAATTTTCATTTGTTTTGATAGTATCTAAAGATCATGCGCATATCTTTATTAGTAGTACATACAATTGTAATTTCATATCTCATGTTCGATATGTATTACTTTGTATTTACTACAATAGTATATCTGCAAAGCTCCTTTGTCAATCCCATTTGTTTTTTTCGCTTAATTTTACAATTTTCCCTACTTGTTTTTGTTGTATCTGCACAATAAAAATACATTATAATACATATTTTATTTCGAAATATATCTTTTTCGCACTTATAAATGCACCCATAGATGCATTTATCAATATCATCCACCTCATTTTCTGTATTATATTGTCATATTAGAATCATAAAAGTTTGTATTTTATTTTTCAATATTTTTTTCTTTTTTTGCTTAAAAAGAACAAATCTGCATATACAAACAGTTTTAAATGTATTATCATATATATATACAAAAAAGTATTTAACTATAAAATCAGATTACAATATCTGTTTTTTATTTATCGGAAAGGAGTTTTCATTAAATGGAACTTGATAATGCCATAGCCACACCACTTTATAAACAACTTGAAGAACTGATCCTAGACAAGATCACCAGTGGAACACTTACTCCCGGCAGTAAACTCCCGACAGAAAATGAACTAAGCGAACAATATCATGTCAGTCGTGTTACTGTAAGAAAAGCTCTTGCTGCACTGGACAGCCAGGGATACCTGGAGAAGAAATCAGGAAAAGGAACCTTTATCGCAGAAAAAAAAATGCAGCGTTCTCTTTCTCCTGCTGTTGTAAGCTTTTCTCTAATGTGCCAGCGCATGAACAAAAAACCCGGAGCAAAAACCATAAAAATTGCCATTGAAGATCCAACTCCTCATGAAGCAGAATTAATGGGACTTGATGAAACCGAAAAAATTTTAGTAATAGAACGTATTCGCTATGCGGATGATAAGCCTATGCTTCTGGAAATCAATAAATTCCCAGAGTCCTTCTGTTTCCTGTTCAGCGAAAATCTGAATAATACATCTTTATATGAGCTTTTGAAAAATAAGCATAATATTGTCTTTGATCATTCTTCCAAAACCATTGACATTACCTTTGCTTCTTCAAGAGATGCCAAAATACTGGGAATCACAAAGGGTTATCCGCTTCTTCGGATCGACAGCATTATACATGACTCAACTTCTGCCTATACACAGCTTTGTCTGCAGCTGTGTATTGGAGATAAATACAAATTGATCGTCTAAATACCAACATGATCAACAGCAAAAAATCCCCGGGAGGGGCAATTTTGAAACCCCCGGGGATTTTTTCCTAACAGCTATCCATACTCACTGTATCTTTTTCCATTTTTCTTCAAAAAGAGCATAATCATTCCACAAGGTATCTGCTCCTGTAGTATCTTGCTGTACTTCAGCTCCTTTATATCCTATCACATAAGCTCCTGCTGCTTTTCCTGCCCGGATTCCGGAAGGAGAATCCTCTATGATCACCGTTTCTTTCGGCATAACTTCCAGATACTCCATTGCTTTCCTGTACCCCTCCGGGCTGGGTTTTTTCTTTGTTACCATATCACCGCAGATCAGAACCTCCGGAAAGCTCATAAGCTTCATCCGATTTAACGCCGTTACAATAAGTCTGGTGCTGGTAGATGATACAATGCCAATTTTATACCCTGCCGTTTTCAGCCAGACGAGAAATTCTACCAGTCCTTCCATAGGCTTCAGATCCTGACTGTTTTCATATACATTACCAAGTGTCCTTCTTTCTTCCAGAAATTCCTCTGCTGTTTTACAGATTCCATTTTTTTCGAGCAATTTTCTTGTTGGTTCTTTTCCATCTGTTCCTATATATGAAATTTTTTCTTCCATACTCAAAACCGCACCGTACTTAAAAAACAGTTCCTCTGTATAAGCAAGTGTCTTCATTTCCGTATCTGCGATCACACCATCAAAATCAAATAATACTGCCTTTTTCATTTTTACCTCTTTTTGTGATTGTTTATAGCTTATCAATAATACATACTAATACATTTATTATCATGCGTCAATTATTTTTCCTATACTATCTTTTATTTTCAGTCAGTGTTTTCTTGTTAAATATACTTATATGTGTATTTTATACAATTTCTTTCTTGTATTTTTTTATATTATGCCGAAATATACAATACTTGTTGACATTCCATATAATTTTACGCATAATTGTATTAAATACATTTTAATACATTAAAAATAAAGATCTGTGCACAATCTTTATATAGCAACTCAAAACTAACGATGAAAGAGGTTAACGCTTATGAAGTCATACAAATTTCTGGCAGCCATAACTGCCGCAGCTATGATCAGCACCATAACACCAACCATGATATTTGCACAAGAACAGGAAGAAAAATCCGAAAATAGCAGTCAGACAAGCGATGAATATTCTTTTTATGAAACAAAAAGTGGTCTTTCCGTAACTGTTTCCAACAATGAAAAAGAAGATCTTCCTACTGTAGCAGTTTTAGCAACAGGCGGTACTATCGCCGGATCAGGAACTGCCGGGAAAGCTACCAACTATACCGCTGGACAGTTAGATGTAGGAACACTTGTAGACAGTGCTGCCGGAGTAACAGATATTGCCAATGTCCGTGGTATTCAGGTATGTAATGTAGGCTCCGATGATATCACCGACGAAAACTGGATCACCCTTGCCAATACGATCAATGAATTAGCTCAGGATGAAAATATTGACGGTTTTGTAATCACACATGGAACAGATACGCTGGATGAAAGCTCTTATTTTCTGAATCTTACCGTGAAAACAGATAAGCCAGTTGTTATGACCGGCGCTATGAGGCCTTCTACAGCTACTTCCGCAGATGGCCCCATGAATCTTTACCAGTCTATCGCTCTCGCTGCCAATGAACAGGCTAAGGGAAAAGGTGTCATGGTAGTATTCTCTGATGGCATTTACGGGGGACGTGATGTTCAAAAAATCAGCACCTGTCAGACAGATGCTTTTGACTCTAAAGACTTTGGCGGAATGGGATATATGGTAGATGGTGTACCTTATTTCTATAACGATTCTGTCAAATGTCATACCACCGAAACCGAATTTGATGTATCCAGCTTAAAGGAACTTCCTAAAGTAGGAGTTGCCTATTTCACAATTGACGCAGATCCTGAAATTCTGGATTATTACAAAGAGAGCGGCGTACAGGGCATTGTCATTGCCGGAGCAGGATCCGGTTGCTACAGCGAACAGTGGAACAATAAAATTGATGAGCTGGCAGAAACAGGCATTCCTGTAGTTCGGTGTTCTCGAATTGGTTCCGGTGTTATTACACAGGATGATTACTTTATCGGAAATATTGCAAGAGGAAATGATCTTGCTCCTCAGAAAGCAGCTACATTGTTAAGATTGATCTTAACTGTGACCAATGACATCGAACAGGTTCAGAATATGTTTGATAAATATTAAAGAAAAAGTGCTGTGATATTCTTTCAATACCACAGCACTTTTTTACAATAATGCAACTCTTTGCAATCTGCTCTTACTTATTTCTATTCCTCAACAAAATAGTTATCTGTATGGCTGGAACCGCTTCTGTGGTTTCCTGTGATGGAATATTCCACCCACTCTGCAATATTCACAGCGTGATCACCGATACGCTCGAAATATTTTGCAGCCATAAGGATATCCAGACCGATACTTGCATCCGGTTTTCCGTTATTCAGAACCTCGGCCAACTTTTCCTTAATATCATTGAAGGCATCGTCCACCTTATCATCATCGTCGATAACCTTTCTGCAAAGCTCAAGATCACCCTTTACAAAGGCATCGATGCTTTCTGTAACCATCCGGACAGTATCCTCTGCCATCTTCCGGATATTAATGATATCTCCGGTAACTGCTTTGTCCTCGATATGCTTGGACAGATCCGCAATATCTGCTGCCTGATCACCGATGCGTTCCATATCGGAGATCATCTTCAGCGCTGCGGAAATGGATCGCAGATCTCCGGCTACCGGATGCTCATGAAGAAGAAGCTTCATACAGAGATTTTCGATCTCTCTTTCCTGTGCATCGATCTCTTTTTCCGTCTCAAAGATCTTGCCAATGAGAGTCTTCCCGCCTTCGCCCTGAATAGCTTTGGCAGAAAGTGAAATTGCTTTTTCACAAAGACTTCCCATGGTGATCAGTTCCACGTGAAGCTCTTCCATCTGTCTTACAAAACGTTCTGACATAATATCAACCAAACCTTCCTGTAATATAATCCTCTGTACGCTTATCCGCCGGCATGGAGAACAGCTTGTCTGTATCCGCAAATTCCACAACCTCACCCAGAAGGAAAAATGCTGTCTTGTCGGAGATACGGGTTGCCTGCTGCATGTTATGTGTGACCATGACAATGGTGTAATCCTTTTTAAGCTCTACTGCCAGATCCTCGATCTTGGAAGTGGAGATCGGATCCAGGGCAGATGTGGGCTCATCCATAAGGAGCACCTCCGGCTGTACTGCCAGGGCGCGGGCAATGCAGAGACGCTGCTGCTGTCCGCCTGACATTCCAAGAGCACTTTTTTTCAGGCGGTCCTTGACCTCATCCCAGATTGCCGCATCACGGAGAGATTTTTCCACGATCTCATCCAGCTTCGCCTTGGAACGGATACCGTGAGTCCTCGGGCCATATGCAATGTTATCATAAATGCTCATCGGGAACGGATTGGGCTTCTGGAATACCATACCCACACGTTTACGCAGAAGGTTCACGTCCATATCTCCGTAAATATCTTCCCCGTCAAGCTCTACCTTTCCTGTGATGGTACAGCCTTCCACAAGGTCATTCATACGGTTTAAGGATTTCAGAAGTGTGGATTTGCCGCAGCCGCTTGGTCCGATAAATGCTGTGATCTCTTTTTCCGGGATCTCCATATTGATTCCCTTCAGGGCATGAAAGCTTCCATAATGAAGATTCATATTGTCAATTGAAATTTTTGTATTTTCACTCATGATCGATCATTATCCTTTCGCAATTTTTCTGGCTACCAGACCGGACAGTCCGTTGATAACAAGTACAAATGCCAGAATGACTACTGCTGTTGCAGATGCCTGGTTTACATGAAGTCCCTCACTGGAAAGCACATACATGTGAAGTGCCAGGGTACGTCCGGAACCCATCAGGCTGTTTGGAACTGCCGCAACAGTACCGGAGGTATAAAGAAGTGCTGCAGTCTCACCTACCACACGTCCGATGGCCAGGATCACACCTGCCAGGATTCCAGGAACTGCGGAGGGAAGTACAATCGTAAAAATAGTACGGAGCTTGCCTGCTCCAAGTCCGAAGCTTGCCTCACGGTAAGAATCCGGAACAGATTTCAGTGCTTCCTCAGCGGTACGCATGATCAGGGGAAGTACCATGATCACCATAGTCAGCGCACCGGAAAGAAGAGACATGCCCCAGTGCAGTGCAGTTACAAAGAACAGCATACCGAACAGACCATATACGATAGATGGAATACCGGAAAGTGTCTCTGCGGTAATACGGATCAGCTTTACAAAACAGCTGCCTTTTTTTGCATATTCCACAAGGAAGATCGCTGCAAAAATTCCTACCGGAGCGGCAATCGCCAGAGATACCAGTGTCATGATCAGGGTATTGATCAGTGACGGGAGAAGGGAAACGTTCTCTGAGGTATAGGTAAGGCTGAACAGACTTGCGTTCAGATAGGGAATACCTTTTACAAGCACATAGCCGATCAGGAAGAACAGCAGTGCAAAAGTGATCACTGCTCCCAGCAGTGTGAGAAATGCCAGGACTCCTGCACCAGGATGTCTTGCATAAGACTTCAGCTGGTCTCCTATGGTAAGTGTATTTCTTTTTTTCATGGTTGTTTCTGCCGCAGGATCTGCAGTTGCTGATACGTTAGTTTGCATACTCCGCCCTCCTGTTCAGCAGTGAAAGACTTAAGTTGATGATCAGGATAAATACAAAGAGTACAACTCCTGTTGCGATCAGTGCTTCTCTGTGAAGTCCTGATGCATATCCCATCTCTGTTACGATGTTTGCAGTCATGGTACGGACACCCTGAAGAAGTCCCTTCGGCATACGTGGCTGGTTTCCGGCTACCATGATCACGGCCATGGTCTCACCGATGGCACGTCCGATCCCAAGGACAACGCCTGCCAGGATTCCTGACTTTGCTGCCGGAAGCATAACAAAGAAAATGCTTCTTTCTTTTGTTGCGCCAAGTGCAAGTGAGCCTTCATAATAGCTTTCCGGAACGCTTCGTACTGCCGATTCCGTAACTCCGATGATCGTCGGAAGGATCATGATTCCCAGAAGGATACATGCTGCCAGCATACTACTTCCTGTTCCTCCGAACAGCTGGCGGATCAGCGGTACCAGGAGAACCAGACCAAAATAGCCATATACGATGGATGGAACGCCTGCCATAAGCTCAATACCGGATTTCAGTGGTTTATAGATTTTTTTCGGGCAATATCTTGCCATAAATACGGATGTAAAAAGTGCGATCGGAACTCCGATAAGGATTGCTCCTGCAGTTACATAAATACTTGCCACGATCATTGGCAGGATTCCGAATTTATCGTTTGTTGGTCTCCATTCTGTTCCGAAGAGGAATTTTAAGGGACCGATCTTTCCCATTGCAGGAAGGCCGTTTGCAAAAAGAAACACACAGATAAGAAATACTGCGAGAACCGATGCACAGGCCGCAATGAGGAAAACGACCTTCATGGCCTTTTCTCCTAAATGATTCATAAGACACCTTTCTCTCTGTTCCAGTGGATATCCACTGTGCTGATATATAACGGAGCGGCTTTCCTGACCTTGTCATGATCGCCGCTCTGTGGAAGATACTTCAATAATCAGTTTCGCAATTTCGGGAGATTATTTTGTAACGTCTTCCCAGTCTGTGATGTCGCCTGTGAAGATGGATTTTACCTGGTCACTGGAAAGTTCCTCAAGGTCATTTCCGTTGTTTACGATTACTGCAATACCATCTCTTGCGATTGCTTCGGAGCTGATTCCTTTATCTTTCTCTTCGTCCTTCAGATCACGGGATGCCATTCCGATATCACATACACCTTCTGCTGCACTGTTGATTCCTGTTGTGGAGTCGCTGACCTGAACCTCTACTGTGATGTTTTTATTTGTTTTCTGATATGCCTCTGCAAGCTTCTCCATTACAGGTCCTACGGAAGAAGATCCCATAACTACGACTTTGCCTTTTGCATCTCCGGCTTTGTATGCCTCTGCTTTTTCATCTACTTTGATGTAGCCTTCTTTTTCGATGATGTCCTGTCCGTCAGAGCTCATGATGTAGTTAATGAAATCCTGTGCTGCATCGCTGAGCTTGTCGCCTGTTACGATGTTGAACGGACGTGCTACCTTGTATGTATCATCTGCAACGTTCTCTGCTGTTGCCTCTGCTCCATCAATCTTTACTGCTTTTACTGTATCGTTCAGGGAACCCAGGGATACGTATCCGATAGAATTCTCATCTCCTGCTACTGTGGTCAGCATTACATCTGTGTTGTTTGTGATGCTTGCTTCCTGTGTTGTCATATCTACTTTCTCGCCGTCTTTTTCTTCTTCGATTCCAAACAGCTCTACGAATGCTCCACGTGTTCCGGATCCGTCCTCACGGGAAATTACGTCGATCGCTCCGGATGGTGCTGCCATTACAACTGTTCCCATTACTGTAGTTCCGATAAGTGCTGCTGTTAAGATGCCTGCGATTCTTTTTTTCATGATTTTTTCTCCTCATTTCTATGATCATTTTTACTTGCTCACTGCTTAAGTACAGGTGTTATTATAGGAATGGAAGGTAAAATATAAAATCGCAGTTTTGTAAAATGTTGGTTAAAAAACGGGATAAAAAAAAAGCTGCTTACGCAGCTTTTTTATATGATATACTCGTCCGCCTTCACGGATTGCCAATTCATCAGGTCTTCCAGTGTTATATGATCTACCACACCTTTGATGGCGTCGTCCAGCTTTTTCCAGAGGATCTGGGTGACGCAGTTCTCCTCACGGTCACAGATGGCTCCGTTGTCGTCCAGACATTCCACAGGGGAAAGACTTCCCTCTGTAAGACGGAGGATCATTCCGATGGTGTATTTATCCGGGGTCTGCTGCAGTGCATAGCCGCCCTGAGGGCCACGGACACTGCGGACAAAGCCTGCTTTGTTCAAGATGGAGATGATCTGCTCCAGATATTTATCGGAAATCCCCTGACGCTTCGCCACATCCTTCAGTCGGATCGGTTTTCCTGTATAATTTGTGGCAAGATCCAACATCAGTCTCAGCGCATATCTTCCTCTTGTAGAAATCCTCATGTAATATTTACCTCCAATATTTCAGTATTCTTCTGATTCATAGCCTTTTGCTCTTTCTGTTATTGTGCAGCTGTTCAGCCGGAAATATTCCTCTGTATTCCATGACCGGCACCCTTCTCTGTGATGCACAGGTAGCAGTGTCTGCTTTGCAGACTTTATTCTTTATATTGTTAATAGGTTTTATTCGTTTTCTCTATTATACCTGAAAAAGCTGCAAGATACAAGCACGTCCCCACAGAGTGCTTACTTAATTATAGCAATTCCATAAATTACTGAAAACAATCCAGTCCATCATAGCGTGAAGTCCTGCGTCAGATATCTTTGCCGTGCGTCAAAATCAAGAATAAAACCGGCGCTCCGGCAGCCTGCTTGAACAGGCATTCAGGAGCGCCGCAAATAATCCCGCAGAATCTCGCTTCGGGGCAAAAGAAGCGGTCTTCGGATCGATTATTTTATAAACAGTGGTGTGGAGTAGTAACGGTCTCCACTGTCCGGAAGAAGTGCTACGATCACTTTACCCTTGTTCTCCGGGCGTTTTGCAAGCTGGATCGCAGCATAGAGAGCCGCACCGGAAGAAATTCCTGTAAGGATTCCCTCTTTTTTTGTGAGGAGTTTGGATGTCTCGAACGCATCCTCATTCTCTACCGTGATGATCTCGTCATAAACCTTGGTGTCAAGTGTATCCGGAACGAAGCCTGCGCCGATACCCTGGATCTTATGCGGGCCGGCTTTTCCCTCAGAAAGTACAGGAGATGTTGCCGGCTCAACAGCTACTACTTTCACATTCGGGTTCTGACTCTTCAGATACTCGCCTGTACCTGTGATCGTTCCGCCTGTACCAACACCGGCTACGAAAATGTCTACCTTTCCGTCTGTGTCGTTCCAGATCTCAGGACCTGTTGTTGCTGCATGTACCTTCGGGTTGGCCGGGTTCTCGAACTGTCCTGGGATAAAGCTTCCCGGAATCTCTTTGGCAAGCTCTTCTGCCTTGGCAATGGCTCCCTTCATTCCCTTGGCTCCATCTGTCAGAACTACCTCTGCGCCGTATGCTTTCAGAATGTTTCTTCTCTCAACACTCATGGTCTCCGGCATGGTAAGGATCGTCTTATAGCCCTTGGCTGCTGCGATAGCTGCAAGTCCGATTCCCGTGTTACCGGATGTGGGCTCGATAATGGTTGCGCCTGGTTTCAGGACACCTTTCTGCTCTGCATCCTCGATCATTGCCTTACCGATTCTGTCCTTAACGCTTCCTGCCGGGTTAAAATACTCAAGCTTGGCAAGTACTGTAGCCTCAAGTCCCTCAGACTTCTCTACGTTCTTAACCTCCACAAGCGGTGTGTTTCCGATCAGTTCCAGTGCGCTTCCGTAAATTTTACCCATGATGGTGTCCTCCTTATTTCGCTTATATCTATTTCCCTATTTCCTAGTAACTATATATGTTTTCTGTGATTTGATTGAATTATATCATAGTACAGGGATTTGTCAATACATTTCAGAGAAAAAAACGCAGGAATTTTTTGCCTGGGAAATCCTCTTTCCAAAGCTTTCTGTCGTGCCTTTACCGGGCATAAAAAAAGTCTGCATACAGGTGGGGTTCCATGTATGCAGAACTCTTTTTCACTTTTCTGATTCTGTTAAGGTAATATCTCCATCTCCGCATTTCACATTCAGAGCCGGTGCGGAAGTATCCACTTTATTTTCGTAGACAGAGTAGGAATCCCCCTCACTGCTTCTGCCTTCTGATACGCCGGAAGCATCCACATCGCCATCTGTGGTCTCCAGATGTATGTTGGTTTTTTTCACGCTGCCAGCTTTCATTTCAATGGAAACATCACCGTCAGAACTGCTGATATCCATATCGCCGTTAAAACTGCTGTCTCCGATCTGCAGCTCACCATCTCCAAGGCTGATCTCCCCATCTCCAAGAACTGCCCTTTTCAGCGTCACATCACCGTTGCTGTTTTTCAGTTTCAGAGATCCTGTCCGGATATCCCCGATCTCAAGATCCCCGTCTCCAAGTGTCGTCTCGAAATCTTTAAACGTCCCTCTGTCCAGATTCATACCTCCATTTAAGAGCTTCACTGTCATTTTCTCACAAATCAGCTGTTCTGCGTTAAGATCTCCGTCCGAAAGATGGATATCGCCCTCCGAAAGTTCTGCGTTCTCCGGCACATAAAGGATCACTGTGTTTAAATACTTCTGCGTTTCTGTTTTCTGTACATGCTCTCTGAAGATTCCCAGATCATATGTTATATAATAATTTCCTGAAGAACCTTCATACTCTTTTAAGGTAAGTTTCCCGTCTTTATCTTCCCATGTAAGAGGATCTTTTTTTCCGGTTTTTTCAAGTTTGTATTCCATATAACAATAAGTATCATCGGAAGTCCGGATTTCCAGATCAAGATTGCTGAAATCAACATCCAGTTTCGTAAAATCATCGATCTGCTGTTTTTCCATCACTGCAAGGTTTTTATCAGAAGAATTTCCTCCGGATACATAGAAATGATCGGAAGCATATGTGAAATCTTTTCCCCCGGCAAAATATCCGGCAGTGGAAAGTACAACTCCCACCACACAGAGTGCTGTGCCTGTCATCAGTGCTGTCTTTGCAATCTTATTCATCTTTACGCACCTTCTTTCTTACAAATCTGTTTACCAGACGTCCGATTCCTGTTGCACACCATTTACAGATATATATGGTAAGAATTCCGATCAGGATCCCGGCGCCTGCCATAAGAAATCCGCTGCCTGCCATCATACACGCTGCTGCCACGGACTTCAGTATCAGCATCGCACCAAAACCGGCAAGCAGGATTCCTCCGGCTATCGCTGCAACACTTGTCACACCCAGGGAAAAGATCACTGATGCGATCACAACAACTACTGCAAACAGTACTGTCAGCGCACTGATCAGAAGTACCAGACTGACTGGTGACGCACAAAGGACCAGGATAGCAAGGAGGATGATCTTCCCCGGGGAACGCTTATTTTTTGTGGAATCATGGGCATTCTGCCCTGCTGTACTCCGCCCCTGGACAACGGAACCGACTTCCGGCAGTGCTGCCGTTTTTTCCCCGGTACTGTCCTTGCCGCCACCAACACTTTCCTGCAGAAGGTTCAAAAGCAACTCCCTTGCTGCTTCCCGGGGTTGTCCCAGTTCTTCCATGACCTGCTGTTCATTCTCAGGTCCTGCCTCATCAAAGTATTCCGAAAAATACTCAATGGCATTGTCATAATCTTCTTTCGGCAGCCGCTTCAGATATTTCTTCAGCTGCTCCATATATTCATTTCTTGTCATTTTCGAAGCCTCCCTTCCACAATATCATCTATGGTATCGCGGTATTCTCTCCACTCTTTTCTCAGATATTCCAGCTGTTCACGACCGGCTTCCGTGATGGAATAGTACTTTCGCTTCCTGCCCTGGAACTCCTCGGAATACGTTGTGAGATAACCACCTGTCTCCAGCTTACGCAGGATCGGATACAATGTTGACTCCTTGATAGATGCAACCATCTTCACCGTCTGGCTGATCTCATACCCATAAGAATCCTGCTGTTCCACAACGGAAAGGATCAGGCATTCCGTCAGCACAGCTGACACCGGATAGTAATACATACGCTCACCTCTTTATGTAATTATTTTATATATAAAATTTTTATATATAATTATTTTATATATATAATATCACACTTTTCCCTGTTGTCAACACCAATTTCACAATTGCTTTTTCCTACCTCCTTCTTTATAATATTTACAAATACAAAACATCCACCCAGAAAGGACATGAATTTATGGAAAAAAAGCCTCATCTGATGGCGATCGTCCTGTTTCTGACGGGTCTTATCTGTATTGGACTGCTTTTTGGTTTAAGCTATAAAACCTACCGGAAGATTGATACCGTTGACCAGAAAATGGCATCCGTGATCAAACCGGTCCAGCAAAAGCAGAAATCCATGAAAGAAGACATCGAACTTTATACAGCTAAGATCGAAAAGAAACAGGCAGCCGATAAATACCTGCAACAGCGGGCACAGACAGAAAAAGCTGTCAAAAACAGCACCGGAGAGCACGAACGGGCGCCGGAATCCGAAAACAGCCAGAAAACAACCAAACCTTCCGTTTTCAGTGAAGCCGGCGGCGAAGGATTCACGGATGGCGGTGATGACACCACATCTTCTGCTTCCAACGGCCATATCGTCGGGATTGATCCCGGACATCAGGGCGAAAATGTTGATATGAGTGCCACAGAGCCTAACGGACCAGGTTCCTCCACCATGAAGGCCAAGGCTTCCACCGGAACCAGAGGTTCCTTCAGCGGTCTCCCCGAGTATCAGCTGAACCTGGATGTTTCTCTTCTGCTTAAGGATATCCTGGAACAGCGTGGATACCAGGTAATAATGACAAGGACAGACAATGATGCCGCTATCAGCAACAAGGAGCGTGCAGAGCTGGTCGCTTCCCAGGGTGCGGAGATCTGTGTCCGTATCCATGCAAACGGAGATGATTCTGCAGATGTCTCCGGTGCTCTGACCATGTGTCCGTCCCAGCAGAATCCTTATGTTTCCAGTCTCTATGACAGTTCCAACAAACTATCCAAATGCATTGTGGATTCCTACTGCGCAGCTACCGGATTCCAGAACCGCGGAATCATCTACACCGATTCCATGACAGGCATCAACTGGAGCACGATCCCGGTGACTATTGTGGAAATGGGATTTATGACCAACCAGAGCGATGATCTGAAAATGGCAGATTCTTCCTTCCAGCAGACTATGGCAGAAGGGATCGCCAATGGAATCGATGCTTATTTCCAATAATAAAAAGGAGTTTGTTTATATATGAAAAAAAATACATTTCTGTATATTGTGATCGCAGTGCTTGTCATCGCACTGGCAGGACTTGGGGCACTGAATGTCCGCTCCCTAGACAAGCTTGCTTCTCTCCAGACAAAAGTTAACAAGCTGCAGAAAAGTGTGCAGGAGGTTTCTGATTCTGCCGCTGAGCTCAGCAGCAAAGCCGATCAGCTGGATGCTCTTTATCCTGATGATCCTACCGTTTCCAGCGCTGCTGCCGCAGCATCTTCAGCTGAAATCCAAGGTCCTTCCGTACAGGAAGAATCCACAGATACATCTGCAGCTTCCGATTCTTCCGAATCTTCCGGCAGCAAGGACAGTTCTTCTTCCACTCAGGAAGAAGGAACACTTTCCCCATCCAGCGGAGGCACTTTCACAGACAATTCAGACTCCAGTATGGACAACCTTCTGAACCAGGTACAGTCCCTTCTTCCCACCGATAACGGAACCTGGTCCGTGTATGTATGCAACCTTGCAAAAAATACCGAGGGAGCCATCAATGACCAGCAGATGCAGGCTGCCAGCCTGATCAAGCTCTATATCATGGGTGCCGTATACGAAGATTATGACAGTCTTTCCTCCAAATACAGCAAAGATGCCCTGGACAATGCGCTGAATTCCATGATCACCGTCAGTGACAACGATGCAGCCAACACTCTTGTCAACTACCTCGGCGGCGGTGATGATGCAGCCGGAATGGCACGTGTGAACAAATTCTGCCAGGATCATGGATACACCAGCACATCCATGGGACGTCTTCTTCTTGCAGATAATTCCAACGGAGATAACTACACTTCTGCAAAAGACTGCGGAAAATTCCTGAAGACCATCTACCAGATCGACAAGGGTACTGCTACCGACAATAATGACACACTTGCAGGAGCGGAATACATGTACCGCCTCCTGAAAATGCAGACCAGAAAAAACAAGATCCCGGCTCAGATGCCTTCCAATGTAAAGGTTGCCAACAAAACCGGTGAACTGGACACCGTAGAAAATGATGCCGGCATCATCTATGACACAGCCAAGGGAATCGACCTGGTAGTCTGCTTTATGTCACAGGATCTTAACGACACCACAGCCGCACAGAACACCATCGCACAGGACAGCCGTGCGATCTATGGCTACTACAACGAATAACGAAAGAAAACATCTACATTTTTTACCGGAAAGGAAAACATCATGAACGAGACAAAAGAGGAAAAAACAAGACATTTATTCTGGCCGGCGCTGCTGCTCCTGCTTCTTCTGCTGGCACCAGTCCACATGGTCCGTGTGCAGGCAGCCTCTGACCAGAGTACAGTTGAGCTGAAACTCAGCCAGGGTATCCGCCGCTATGACTATGCTTACCAGGTCCTTGATCTGGTAAATCAGGAGCGTGCCAAAAAGAACCGGAATCCTGTCACTATGGATAAGAACCTTCTGGAATGCGCCATGACCAGAGCAGAAGAACTGACCGTTTACGCCAGTCATACCCGTCCCAATGGTTCCATCTGTTTTTCAGCCTTTCCTTATTTTGAGGATCCAAGTGAAAATCTTGCGATCAACCAGGGAACTCCTGAAGAAGTTATGGAATCATGGATCGAATCTTCCGGACATTACACGAACATCATGAATTCCAAAAATGTTTCTGCCGGAATCGGCTGCTACTCACAGAACGGTCATCTCTACTGGATCCAGTGCTTTTCTTCTCACGCAGCAGAAACCTGCACACAGCCTGCCAACCAGAATGTCTCCCCTGTTCTTTCCGTGCTTCCACGCCTAATGAACATCCATTTTAATGTATCTTCTCCTGTAAAATTCACAGAAGAACAGAAGACTCTGACCATTTATGCAACCTGTAACGGATTCAGCTATATGAGTTCCAGCCTCGACCCGTCTTCTTTTACATGGTCAACAGGTGATCCATCTGTTGCTACTGTGGATCAGAGTGGTGTGATCCGGCTGAAAAGTAAAGGAAACACAACAGTTACCGCAACACTGAAATCCTGCCCTGACAAAATACTGACTGCAGATCTCAATGCCTACTATGATCTGGAAGATTCCAAAGAAACATCCCTGACCTATACAGGTTCCTGGAAGTATACCGGAAAGCCTATTACTTTTTCCCCTGTACTTAAGTTTCATGACCGCACACTGACTGAGGGAAAAGATTACACTCTGTCTTTCTCCAACAATCAAAACAGCGGTGTGGGAACTTTCACGATCACAGGTCTTGGCCTTTATTCCGGAACTCTGACGAATAATTTCGGTATCTGGCAGATCAATCTCTCTCAGGCAGAGGTTACTTTTTCCCAGTCCTCCTATCTGTATACCGGAACTCCACTGACCCCGAAGCCAACCGTCACATGGAATGGTATAACCCTGACAGAAAATGTAGATTATACACTCTCCTGGCATAACAATGCCCAACAGGGAAACGCTTATGTTACTGTCTCCGGTAAGGGAAATTTCACCGGTGAAACAAATAAATCTTTCTACATCGATCTTACCCCGATCACAGAAGCTGAGATCGGTGATATCCCGGATTATGAATATGCTCCTGGCAAAGAATTCAAGCCGGAGCCAACGGTCACATTAAATGGTGTTACTTTAAAGAAAGATGTTGATTATACCCTTTCTTATTTTGATAACACCATGGCAAGTTCCAGAACCAACAGACCTCGTGTCCATATAACCGGTATCGGCATTTACAGAAGCGGTTTTTCCAAATACTTCACCATCAATCCACTGAAGCTCTCCGGCGAGACGATCGAACTTCCGGATACTAATTGTGGAAATGGATCTGTAACCACTTTCCTGCGGAATCATCTTGTGATCACCTATAATGGCGTACAGCTGACCTCCGACGATTACTCGATCACTTCCCTGCGCTGTTCTGCCGGCAATGAAATCCTTGGTTTTTCTATTTCCTACAAGCAGAATTATTCCGGAACGAGGCAGATGACATCTGTAAAACGCTGTGATCTTTCGGACATTCCGGAACAGATTTTCAGTGGTAATGCAGTAACGCCGAAACCGACTGTAAAATACGGCTCTGCTACACTTCAGGAAGGTACCGATTATGTCCTTTCCTGGGCGGATAACACAAAGACTGGTACCGGATCTGTAACTGTCACCGGAATCAATAAATATTTTGCAAGCCAGACCCTGACCTTTAAAATATCCGCTCCGGCACCGACAGTTACGCCAACTCCGAAACCAACTGCTACTCCAACTCCGAAACCAACCAACACTCCAACTCCAAAACCAACCAGCACTCCGGCTCCGAAACCTTCCGGTACTCCGGCTCCGGCGGTTGTGAAATTAACAGCGCCGGCAATCAAGGCTTCCACATCCTGGAACAGCTGTACACTCCGCTGGAACCGTATAAACAATGCCCGGAGCTATATTCTCTACAGAAAAACAAATTCCGGAAAATACGCAAAGATCAAAACTTTAAACGCAAATACTACTTCATACAAAGACACAAAGATCACTATCGGAAATAAGTATTCTTACGTGATCCGTGCAAGCCGAAAAACATCCTCCGGTTATATCTACAGTCCAACTTCCAAAGCAGTGACCGTGAAACCGAATCTGCTCCGTCCGTCCACAAAGCTTAAAACCCTCAAAGGAAAACAGATACTTTCCTGGAAAAAAGTTCCCGGAGCAACCGGCTATGTCCTCTATCAGAAAAAAGAAAACGGCTCCTTCAAAAAAGTAAAAACCGTTTCCGCCAGAAACTTAAATTATACGTTTAAAACATCAAAGAACACCACATACAGTTACAGAGTAGTTCCATACCGTACTATAAACAGAAAAGCAAAGACAGGACCTGCAAGTGCGGTAAAAACCGGAAAAGCAAGATAACAGCGGATAAGCGGGCAGTCAGGCCAGGCAAATGGTCGAACCAGTCATCCGCATTCAGCAAAAAAGGATGATGCGCAAGCACAATACGCATCATCCTTTTTTCAATTCTTTTCTTCTCCCTCTTCATAGGATTTTTCCCAAATCTCGGAAAATACTGCCAGCGGACAGTCTGTCAGCAGGCACATCAGAAGAAAGCACTCATATGGGTTCACTATGTAGATCTCACTCATTTCACAGCGGGCCAGGATTTCCTGGATCTCCTCCAGAAAATGGCGGTATCTTGTATACGGATCATCATCTGCCATCTCCTGAGAGATCACAAAAAACTCCAGCGTGATCAGATCGAACCGCTCCACCGGAAATTTATGGTTCAGGATATTGTTGATCCTCTGGCGGCTGAAGCGCTTCTGGCTGAAATGTTTTGCCAGAATGGATGCGGACATCTTTTTGAGATTTCCCATTTTATTAATAGGAATCCCGCTGCAGATAACCTTTTCCAGATCCGAAGCACTGATATTCTCAGGCTTCCAGATCTTTTTGCCACCGTTTTCTTCCTCATCTTCCTGATACATGGCTGCAATGATCTTCTTTGCCCGCTCCAGAAGGATCATAAATTCCTGAAAAGCCTGGCTCTTCTCTGATTTCGGATCATCATGTCTTCCTTTCAGAAAAGCCAGATATTCCAGAAGCTTTTCTTCACTGTCCAGACAAAGCCCTGTGCCATACACGATCTCTCCGGTCTTTTTTTCCACCGGAGTCATCTGTTTGTAGGTTTCTTTATATTCCTCAGCTTTATAATAGCCAAGATGATTCCGATAGCAATACCAGTAGATCACTTCTTCCGGATTATGAAAATCAAAATCCTGCTCACGAAGCACCCGGGTCAGAAAATCTGAAACATCCTCTGTACTCATCCGAAGTCCGAACCCCAGAAGAAAAACTGTTTCACGCTTCACAGATGCCTGAGTCAGCCAGTTATTCACCAGAGAACTCAGTTTGGCTGATGTAGGTGACATGGATTTCGGTGTGTAGGTTTCCTTGAAGGATTCCACAACGATCTCCCTGTAGACTTCCTGCGGCACCTGGGAAAAAGGCTCCTCAAGCTCTGCACGCTCATACACATATCGTTTCAGATAGTCACCAAAGGAAACCAGTTCCATCTCCTTGTAAAGATAATGAAAAATAACATCTGCATCCTCATCTTCAAAGGAATCCAGACTGACAACCTGGCGGAACTTCTGTGCCGCCTTTCTTGTAAATTCAAAGTCCTTCACTGAATCGAAGGCAACTGTCTGTTCAAAATCAAGATCCTGCATTCGATTTCTCATCACAAATTTTCTCCTTATCCCTTTTCTTACTCCCCGGGTTTATTACCGTCCGGTACTGTGGCGTTCTGCCCAGCGTTTGAGAAGATTTTTTTCTTCATAGCCGCTGATCTGTGCAAGGACCAGTGTCACATTATCTCTGCCGCCTCTTTCCAATGCCTGTTCCAGGATCTTACCTACTTTTTCTTCTGCGGTTTCTGTCCCGTCAAGGATATTCTGAAGCTCCTGATCAGAAAGCATGTCTGTCACTCCATCTGAACAGATCAGATACGAGCTCCCCGGCTGATAACCGATCTCCACGATAGAAGGCTCCAGTGCCATGTTTTCTTCCTGGAAGCCCAGATACTGCGTCAGCGGGGCTTTTCCCAGCATTTTTCCACCGATCACATGGTCCGTGGAAATCTGCTGGAGCTTCCCCTGAAAATGACGGTAGATACGGCTATCTCCAAGGTTGCAGGCATAGATCGCCTTTTCACTGAAAGACAAAAGTGCCATGGTTGTTCCCATGCTTCTGATACAGTTTTCATTGCTGTAGCGACATACTGCCTCATTCATATTTTCGCAGGCTCCTGTCAGAAAAACCACAGGCTCTTTTTTCAGGGTCTTTTTGTTTTCTTCATAGAAGCCTCCCAGCGCTTCCACAGCTGCAGAAGCTGCCATTTCACCGCAGCTTTCTCCGCCCATGCCGTCAAAAACGGCCAGCATTGGAAGCTGCCAGTGCTGTGTATGACCTGCCAGGATCCCGTCAACCCCCTGGTTGTGCACCGGCAGACGCACTCCGCAGCACCAGAAATTATCCTCATTATTTGTCCTCACCTTTCCGGTGTGACATGTATACGCATAATCAATCTGATAGGCCATTCTTTTTCCTTTCGTAAAACCCCTTCGACATTACTGCTGAAGCTCCACTACAGAATTACTCCAGTATTTGTCTCCCAGTTCTACATATTTGTCGTTATCGCTCTCTTTATCATGAACCCTGCCATCTGCATCGATCCATCGGATCAGAAGGCCGTCCTGATAATAAAAATACTGCTTCTCATCTCCGTCCCATACATAAGTATAAAACATCTGCTCGCCCCAGTAAAAATATTCCTCATAAACGCCATCTGCGGAACTGCCGGGATATACAAGTACTTTGGCAATCTCTCCTGATCCGTTATAAAAGCGCAGACAATCCCCCTCTGTACCTTCACGTCTATAACTGTCCAGAGCATTTTCTATGGTTGTCGCATGGTCACGTATCGTTTCCATTGCCTGCGCGAAGCTTTTATCCGAATTGTCTGCAGTACCGAAATTTCCTTTATTCAGAGCATCAGAATCATCAGAATCTGTATACGAAGGCTCTCCATTATCCGCAGGTTTCCGTATCGTTCGTACCGCAAGGATCCCGCCGATCAGCACAACAAGGATCCCGGCAGTTATGAGCATTCTGAAAATACCTTTCCGCCTCTTTCTGTCATCGGTTTTTCCGCCATTCTCTGGCACGGATTCCTCCCACTCCTGGAGATTCTGGTCACGGTCGTCTTCCAGATCTGTGATAGAGGTAACTCTGGGCTTTACAGCTCCGGTTTTTCTTGTACCGGGCTCTGACTGAAGGGAACGTCCTGACGGATAACCGGACCGGCTATCTTTTTCAGATACTGCTTTTTCGGATGCAGATTTCTGAGGCTTCTGCATTGTGCTCTGAGCCTTTGGCGTATTCCGGGCTGCATTTTTTACTATTTCTCCGGCTATCGGTTTCTCCGGCTGTACGGATGCCGGCGCAGGATTTCTACGTGCCTGACGGATCGCATTCGTATTCAGCTGACTTGTTCTTGCCAGCTGTCTGGCGGCACCCTCCTGGAGAAACTTCGGCATGGACTCCGGAACAGGTCTTTCCTCCACTGGTTTCTGTTTCTCATGAACTCCCTGTTCTCTGTTTGCCGCTCCATACCGGATTTCTTCCAGTGCTTCCCGAAACTTATCAGGAGTCTGATATCGTTCTTTTGCATCATAGGCACAGGCTTTTAAGATAACGGAGCCGAAAGCCTCTCCTGCATCCACAGGTGGTGGCGGTGTTTCGCCTGACATTCTCCTCGTGAGTGCGTTTTCCTTATCTCTGTATGTGATCAGCTGTTTTTCAAGATTCAGAAACGGAAGTCTGTTATGATTCATCAGTTTATATAACACCAGGCCAAGTGCATAAATGTCCACTCTGCTGTCGTACTGTTCTCCCCTGTACATCTCCGGCGCCATATAAGAATAAGTTCCCTTTTTGGAAAGGGTGCTCATGGTTTTTTCCAGTTCTCTGGCGATTCCAAAGTCCCCCAGCTTGAAATCCCCAAACCTGGATACAAAGATATTCTCCGGTTTGATATCTCTGTGAATGATGTGAAGCTGCCCGCAGTATTCCAGTGCTTTACAAAGGTCAATGCCAAGCTTCATCACTTCTTTTTCTGTGAGATTTTTTCCCGCATAATACTCCATGAAGCTTGTGAGATATTCCATGCGGATAAAAATATCCCATCCGATCTCGTCCAGATATTCCATCACCTTGTAATCTTCTACAGATACAATATGGGAATTTCCCCGGAAATACTCCATGGTGCTTACTTCCTGAATGCACTCCTCCACCAGATTTTCAAAATAACCGCGGACAGATTTTTCATCACCGGATTCTGAGCGCACACTGTCCAGCTCCCCTTTACTGGCGGGGATTGTGATTATCTTAATTGCCGAGTAAAAAGAACGTCCCTTCTCAGTTCTCTGAGCTTTATACACTCTTCCAAAAGAGCCTTCCCCGATCTTGCTTACGATCTTCCATTCCGGCCACGGGGAAATTGGCAGTTCCTTGTCCATCGCAATCCCTCCTCTCTCAGAAAATCCCTGCTTATAAACAGAAATCTCCCTCCGGATTTCCGGGGGGAGATTTATTTATATTAGCAAGGTATATCGACTTATTCTTCTACCGGTGCAGTTTCCTCTGCTGTCTCTTCAACAGCAATGGTCTCTTCCGCCGGAGCAGTCTCAGTCTTCTCTTCCTCTACGGAAATTTCCTCTGTATCCTCAGGCTCCTCGGAAGCTGTTTTTACTTCCGGCATTCCTGTGTCAAGACTGATCTCACTGTAACGCTTCATACCTGTACCTGCAGGAATCAGCTTACCGATGATAACGTTCTCTTTCAGACCGATCAGCGGATCGACCTTACCTTTGATAGCAGCCTCTGTCAGGACTTTTGTTGTTTCCTGGAAGGATGCTGCTGACAGGAAAGAGTTTGTAGCAAGGGATGCCTTGGTAATACCAAGCATAACCTGTTTGCCCTCTGCCGGCTGTTTGCCCTCTGCCTCAAGTTTCTCGTTAACTTCCTCAACATCAAGGACATCAACAAGTGTTCCTGGCAGGAACTCTGTATCTCCGTTATCCTCGATACGGATCTTCTTCAGCATCTGATGAACGATAACCTCGATATGCTTATCGTTGATCTCAACACCCTGCAGACGATATACACGCTGAACCTCACGGATCATGTAATCCTGAACTGCACGCACACCCTTGATTCTCAGGATATCATGCGGATTTACACTACCTTCTGTCAGCTCATCACCGGCCTCAAGAACCTGTCCATCAAGGACTTTGATACGAGAACCGTATGGGATCAGGTAAGTCTTGGAATCGCCTGTCTCCGGATCGTTTACGATGATCTCACGTTTCTTCTTAGTGTCGTTGATCGTGGCAACACCTGGGATCTCTGTGATGATCGCAAGACCCTTCGGCTTTCTTGCCTCGAAAAGCTCCTCGACACGAGGAAGACCCTGTGTGATATCTCCACCGGCAACACCACCGGTATGGAAAGTACGCATGGTCAGCTGTGTACCTGGCTCACCGATAGACTGTGCTGCGATGATACCAACAGACTCACCAACCTGTACCGGCTCACCGGTAGCCATGTTCGCACCATAACATTTTGCGCAGACACCAACCTTGCACTTACAGGAAAGGATGGTACGGATCTTCAGTTTGTCGATCGGTCCGCCTGTCTGGTTGCTTACGCCCTCTTTCATGATACGGGCTGCACGCTTCGGTGTGATCATGTGGTTTGCTTTAACAAGGATTTCTCCGTCTTTATTCTTAACTGTCTCACAGGAGAAACGTCCTGTGATACGCTCCTGAAGACTCTCGATCTCTTCTTTTCCGTCCATGAATCCACGAACGACCATACCGGAGATCTCTGCTCTGTTCTCACAGCAGTCCGCCTCACGAACGATCAGATCCTGAGATACGTCAACAAGTCGTCTTGTCAGGTATCCGGAATCGGCTGTACGAAGAGCGGTATCAGAAAGACCTTTACGAGCTCCATGAGCAGACATGAAGTACTCCAGTACGTCAAGACCTTCACGGAAGTTTGACTTGATCGGGAGCTCAATGGTATGACCGGTTGTATCAGCCATCAGTCCTCGCATTCCGGCAAGCTGTTTGATCTGCTTATCGGAACCACGGGCTCCGGAGTCAGCCATCATGAAGATGTTGTTGTACTTATCAAGACCTGTAAGAAGTGCCTTTGTAAGCTCATCATCGGTCTTCTTCCAGGTATCAACAACCTCTTTGTAGCGCTCTTCTTCTGTGATAAGACCACGTTTGTAGTTCTTTGTGATACGGTCAACAGTATCCTGAGCCTGCTTGATCATCTCCGGCTTCTGCGGCGGCACGGTCATATCGGAAATAGATACGGTCATGGCTGCACGTGTGGAGTATTTGTAACCCATAGCCTTAACGGAGTCAAGCACCTCGGCTGTCTTTGTTGCACCGTGAGTATTGATAACCTTTTCAAGGATCTGCTTCAGCTGTTTCTTACCTACAAGGAAATCAACCTCAAGAAGCAGTTCGTTTCCAGGTACGCTTCTGTCTACGAATCCAAGATCCTGCGGAAGGATCTCGTTAAACAGGAAACGTCCCAGTGTAGAATGAACATTGCCGCTTAAAACAGTTCCGTCCGGCATTGTCTTATGGCAATGAACAATGATCTTTGTCTGGAGTGTGATGACCTTGTTCTCATATGCAAGAATTGCCTCGTTGACACTCTTGAAGAACTTGCCCTCACCCTTGTTTCCAGGTCTCTCCTGTGTCAGGTAGTAGATACCAAGGACCATATCCTGTGAAGGAACGGCTACAGGACCACCATCTGACGGTTTCAGAAGGTTGTTCGGTGATAACAGAAGGAAACGGCACTCTGCCTGCGCTTCCTGGGAAAGCGGAAGATGTACGGCCATCTGGTCACCATCGAAGTCAGCGTTGAACGCTGTACAAACAAGCGGATGAAGCTTGATCGCCTTACCTTCTACAAGGATCGGCTCGAACGCCTGGATACCCAGACGATGCAGTGTAGGTGCACGGTTCAGCATAACCGGATGCTCCTTAATGACGTCCTCAAGGACATCCCATACTGCAGGCTCAAGCTTCTCTACCATTTTCTTGGCATTCTTGATGTTGTGGGAAGTTCCGTTGGCAACAAGCTCTTTCATAACGAAAGGTTTGAACAGCTCGATAGCCATCTCTTTCGGAAGACCACACTGATAGATCTTCAGCTCAGGTCCTACGACGATTACAGAACGTCCGGAGTAGTCAACTCGTTTACCAAGAAGGTTCTGACGGAAACGTCCGGATTTACCTTTCAGCATATCGGAAAGGGATTTCAGAGCTCTGTTTCCAGGGCCTGTTACAGGACGTCCACGGCGTCCGTTATCGATCAGGGCATCTACAGCCTCCTGCAGCATACGCTTCTCGTTGCGGACAATGATATCCGGAGCACCAAGCTCCAGAAGTCTTTTCAGACGGTTGTTTCTGTTGATGATCCTTCTGTAAAGATCATTCAGGTCAGATGTTGCAAAACGTCCTCCGTCCAGCTGTACCATAGGACGAAGATCCGGCGGGATAACCGGGATAACGGTCATGATCATCCACTCAGGACGGTTGCCGGACTCACGGAAGGACTCCACAACTTCAAGACGTTTGATGATCCTTGCACGTTTCTGGCCTGTTGCGTCCACAAGCTCTGCCTTCAGTTCTTCGGAATCCTTTTCAAGATCGATAGCCTGAAGGAGCTCCATGATGGACTCGGCACCCATACCTACACGGAATCCTTCTCCGTAAGACTCACGTGCTTCCTGGTACTCACGCTCGGTGAGTACCTGTTTGTACATAAGTCCGGAATCTGCAGGATCCAGAACGATATAGTTAGCAAAGTAAAGCACTTTCTCCAGTGTTCTCGGAGAAATATCAAGGATCAGACCCATACGGGACGGAATTCCTTTAAAGTACCAGATATGAGACACCGGAGCTGCAAGCTCGATGTGTCCCATACGCTCTCTACGAACGGCAGATTTGGTTACTTCAACACCGCATCTGTCGCAGACAACGCCTTTATAGCGAATTTTTTTGTACTTTCCACAGTGGCACTCCCAGTCCTTGCTCGGTCCGAAAATTCTTTCACAGAAAAGACCATCCTTCTCAGGCTTCAAGGTTCTGTAGTTGATCGTTTCAGGTTTTAAAACCTCACCGTGTGACCACTCTCTGATCTTCTCAGGGGACGCCAGTCCGATCTTGATGGCATCGAAAGTCATTGGCTGATATGTTTCATTGGCGTTGGTTGTTTCTGCCATGTATTCTTTCCCCTTTCTTATTCCTCATCATCAAAGGACTCTTCAAACTCGATCATATCATCTTCGTCTTCCATGTCCTCATCTTCTTCTACATTGACAAGCTCTTCTCCGCTGAACTCCTGCTTGGTATAGCCGTGTTTACCGAAGGACTCCTCATCTCTGCGTCCTCTGGAATCGCCCTCGATGACATGACGAAGATCAGTATCTCCGTAATCAGAGGTTTCCATAATGTGTACCTCTGATCCGTCCTCGCTGAGCACACGTACATCCAGACCAAGAGACTGAAGCTCTTTAAGAAGTACCTTAAAGGACTCAGGAATACCTGGCTCAGGAATGTTGTCACCTTTGATGATTGCTTCATAGGTCTTAACACGTCCGATCACATCATCAGACTTCACTGTCAGGATCTCCTGCAGTGTGTAGGAAGCACCATATGCCTCCAGTGCCCAAACCTCCATCTCTCCGAAACGCTGGCCACCGAACTGAGCTTTACCACCCAGAGGCTGCTGTGTTACCAGGGAGTATGGACCTGTGGAACGTGCGTGGATCTTATCGTCTACCAGATGATGCAGTTTCAGGTAATGCATATGACCGATTGTTACAGGGCTGTCGAAGTACTCGCCTGTTCGTCCGTCACGAAGTCTTACCTTACCGTCTCTGGAGATCGGAACGCCCTTCCAGAGTGCTCTGTGAGCTTTATTCTCATCGAGATACTGCATAACGTCCGGTGCAAGGATGTCTTTATATTTCTCACGGAATTCCTCAAAGTCTTCCGTATTAACGTAATCGTTGGCAAGCTCCAGAGTATCCTGGATATCAACCTCGTTTGCGCCATCGAATACAGGTGTTGCAATATTAAAGCCAAGTGCTTTGGCAGCAAGGCTCAGGTGGATCTCCAGGACCTGTCCGATGTTCATTCGGGAAGGTACACCCAGAGGATTCAGCACGATATCAAGAGGACGTCCGTTTGGAAGGAATGGCATATCCTCAACCGGAAGTACACGGGAAACGACACCCTTGTTACCATGACGACCAGCCATCTTATCACCAACGGAGATCTTTCTCTTCTGTGCAATATAAATACGTACTGCCTGATTTACTCCAGGGCTCAGCTCATCGCCGTTCTCTCTTGTAAATACCTTGGCATCTACGATAATACCATACTCACCGTGCGGTACCTTAAGGGAAGTATCACGTACCTCTCTTGCCTTCTCACCGAAGATAGCACGCAGGAGACGCTC
Organism: Blautia sp. NSJ-140; assembly: GCF_022868965.1. Classification (NCBI taxonomy): domain Bacteria; kingdom Bacillati; phylum Bacillota; class Clostridia; order Lachnospirales; family Lachnospiraceae; genus Blautia; species Blautia sp. NSJ-140. The sequence continues at coordinate 495,333 of NZ_JALIFS010000001.1, forward strand.
CTCAGCAGTAAGCTCAGTCTCTCCCTTAGGAGTAACCTTACCGACAAGGATATCACCGGCACGTACCTCAGCACCGATACGGATGATACCACGCTCATCCAGATCCTTCAGAGCGTCATCGCCGACACCCGGAACGTCACGTGTGATCTCTTCCGGTCCCAGCTTGGTATCACGGGACTCTGCCTCATATTCTTCAATATGGACAGATGTATAAACATCATTCTGTACAAGTTTCTCACTGAGCAGAACAGCATCCTCGTAGTTATAACCCTCCCAGGTCATAAATCCGATCAGCGGGTTCTTACCAAGCGCAAGCTCACCATTGGATGTAGACGGGCCATCAGCGATAACCTGTCCTGCCTCAACATGCTCACCCTGGAACACGATCGGTCTCTGGTTGTAGCAGTTGCTCTGGTTGCTTCGCATAAATTTAGTCAGATGATAATCATCTTTTGTTCCGTCATCGTTCTTGATAGAGATATCTGTAGATGTGGAACGAAGTACTGTACCTGCTTTTCTTGCAACAACGCATACACCGGAGTCAACGGCTGTCTTGGTCTCCATACCAGTACCAACAACCGGAGCCTCTGTTGTAAGAAGCGGAACGGCCTGACGCTGCATGTTTGATCCCATCAGCGCACGGTTCGCATCATCGTTCTGCAGGAACGGAATCAGGGCTGTAGCAACAGAGAATACCATTCGTGGAGATACGTCCATGTAATCGAACATATGCTGCTCGTACTCCTGTGTCTCCTCACGGTAACGACCGGAAACGTTCTTATGAAGGAAATGTCCCTCTTCGTCCAGCGGCTCATTCGCCTGTGCTACATGGTAATTATCTTCCTCATCCGCTGTCATGTATACAACCTCATCAGTTACACGCGGGTTGGAAGGATCTGTTTTGTCGATCTTTCTGTATGGAGCCTCTACGAAGCCGTACTGATTGATCCTTGCATAAGATGCAAGAGAGTTGATAAGACCGATATTCGGTCCCTCAGGAGTCTCGATCGGGCACATTCTTCCATAGTGGGAATAATGTACGTCTCGAACCTCGAATCCGGCTCTGTCTCGTGACAGACCGCCAGGTCCCAGTGCGGAAAGTCTTCTCTTGTGAGTCAGCTCTCCAAGCGGGTTGTTCTGATCCATGAACTGTGACAGCTGAGATGATCCGAAGAACTCCTTAACTGCTGCAGTTACGGGTTTGATATTGATCAGGGACTGCGGAGAGATACTCTCTGTGTCCTGTGTTGTCATTCTCTCACGTACCACACGCTCAAGTCTGGAAAGACCGATGCGGTACTGATTCTGAAGCAGCTCACCGACAGCACGGATACGACGGTTGCCCAGGTGGTCGATATCATCATCGTTACCAAGGCCATACTCCAGATGCATATTATAGTTAATGGACGCAAGGATATCCTCCTTGGTGATGTGTTTCGGGATCAGGTCGTGGATATCACGTTTGATCGCATCACATCTGTCCTCAAATGTGTCATTTTCTTCCAGAATTTTTTCGAGTACCGGGTAGTATACTAATTCTGTAACACCCAGGGACTTCGGATTCTCAAGCTCCGGCAGATAGTGACGGATATCAACCATAAGGCTGGAAAGGACTTTGATCTCTCTCTCCTCACCCTGGATCCATACGTACGGAACTGCGGAATTCTGTAATGTATCAGCAAGCTCTTTTGTAACAAGTGTCTCAGCCTCAGCAAGGATCTCACCTGTTGTTGTATCTACAACATCCTGGGAAAGCTTGTGGCCTACGATACGTTTATTAAAATGAAGCTTCTTATTAAATTTATAACGTCCGACTTTGGCAAGGTCATATCTTCTCGGATCGAAGAACATTGCCATGATCAGGCTCTCTGCGCTCTCTACTGCAAGCGGCTCGCCCGGGCGGATCTTCTTATACAGCTCAAGGAGACCTTCCTGATAGTTTGTGGAGGTATCCTTTGTAAAGCTGGCAAGGATCTTTGGCTCTTCACCAAACAGATCAATGATCTCAGCATTGGTTCCAATGCCCAGTGCACGGATCAGAACAGTGATCGGAACCTTTCTTGTTCTGTCTACACGTACATAAAATACATCATTTGAATCTGTCTCGTACTCCAGCCATGCACCTCTGTTTGGAATTACAGTACTGGAAAACAGTCTCTTACCAAGCTTATCATGAGCGATCGCGTAGTAGATTCCAGGGGAACGTACTAACTGGCTGACAATAACACGCTCAGCACCATTGATAACAAAGGTACCCGTAGCTGTCATCAGCGGTAAATCTCCCATGAAAATCTCGTGTTCGTTGATCTCTTCTGTTTCCTTATTGATCAGCCTTACTCGAACCTTCAAAGGTGCGGCATAAGTCACGTCACGTTCTTTACACTGCTCGATGGAATATTTTGCATCTTTTTCATCGTATGTGAAATCGATGAATTCCAGACTGAGCTTTCCGCCGTAATCTGCAATCGGAGAAATATCATCAAATACTTCTTTTAAACCTTCGTCAAGAAACCACTGGTAGGAATCTTTCTGAACTTCGATCAGGTTTGGCATTTCCAGGACTTCTTTTTGTCTCTGGTAGCTCATACGCATGCTTTTTCCAGTTTTTACAGAACGAATTCTGTTTTTTTCCATTGACGTTTCACCCCTGTTTTTTTATTATTTATTACAACATGATCCCGCCTGACCTTTAGGCAGGCATATCTAGCCATAATATAGCATCCTCCACTTTAACATAAGAAAAAAAGTGTGTCAAGCACTTTTTTTGATTTTTTTACATTTTTCCCAAAAAAAGCTTCTGTTCCTTTTGTACATACGATGTACAGAACAGAAGCTTCTTATTTATCTCACTTTATCCGTTACCGTTACTGCGTTGCCGTATCTGTCTTTTGACACAAGCTTCAGTACGGTATTCTTTTTCTGTTTTTTTATTTTAATAGTGAAACGGCTGTTTTTGTCCACTGCAGCCCCTCCAAGTCTTGCAGTTTTTCCGGAACGGACGGTGTATGCGGTAACTGTTCTGCTACCAGCTGCCTTTCCGGTTATAGCCGTGCTCTTTTCCGTAACCTTCTGCGCGGACGGTCTGTTGATGCTGCTCCAGCCTTTGCAGTCCTTTGCATACAGTGCCTGTGCTTTTCCGTTTCCGTTGAAGGAATTGGATTTCATGGCAGTGATGACGGAATTATATGCATAAACGCCATTTCCTTTGTTTTTGTACATGCGGTTTCCGGAAATCTCCGAATCTTTGGCTTTCCAGATCATGAGACCACTTTTTACATTTGAGTAAAAGCTGTTATTTTTTACCCGAATACTTCCTGTGGTATATTCGATCTTTGCTCCGTGGTCTTTGTTTAAAGCGCATGTATTCCCGAGAATGCTGATGTTTCCTCCGGATCTGACCCGGATTCCGGATCCTCCGGCTGATTTCACCGTATTTTTCTCCGCAGTGGAAGCCGCGTTTACTGACTGCAGATATATTCCGTCTCCGCCTGCAGCCGAAACTCCGTTGTCACTGACAAGATTCTTCTCTCCGGAGCCTTTGGCATATCTCGCTTCATTAATATAGATTCCCGCATTGGCAGTTCCCGAAACCGTGTTTCCGGTGATCACCGTTCCTCTGGCATCCTTCGCATAAATACCCAGATTGGAATATGCAGAAGTTTTTTTCATTTTTATCTGGTTTCCGGTTACTGTGTCCGTATCTGCAAGAGAAATACTGACTCCGTTTCCGTATCCCGAGATCTCATTATCTTCCACCGTTACACCTTTTACCGGATACATCCCTTTTGGAATGGCACCCTCTGCCTTCATCTCGTAGCCTTCTATATGAACACCGCTGCAGACCCATGCCACTCCGCCGATGCTGGAGGTTTTTGCAAGGCTGATATAGTTGCCGGCGATCCGGATGTCTCTGTCCTTCTGGGTATCCGGTCCGCCTTCATAGCCCTGGGTCTGATGAACATTTTTGCTTGCGGATATAACATCCACACCCATTCCCACATTTACCATGGTGTTGTTCTCTGCAACAGCATCTTCATAATTCATAAATTCTATGCAGCGTTTTTTTATATTATGGAAGGTATTGTTGGTAACCGTGATCCGCTTATAGGTTTCTCCGGACATCATGCTGTGAGTTCCCACCCCGGAAAAAACATCTGAAAATACATTTCCATCAACAACAAAATCCTCGCAGGTAGTTCCATCGTAAGGCCGGTACTGTGGAAAAACATTCGTCTCATCTGTACAGCAGTCGATCTGGATGCACTCCTGACCGCCGCCTACGTAATTTTTGTAATAACCGCTGAAGGTGCAGCCTGTGATCCTGGCATTTTTCACACCGCCAAATTCCAGAAAATGAGACTTCAGATTATTAAGGAATGTAGCATTTTTGATGGTAACATTTCTGGCATGGCCAATGCAGAAGCCGACAAAACCGCCCGGTGCATCCTTGTCCGCCACGCACTGGTAATTATAATCCCAGGTTCCTCCATCAATAACAATATTCTGGTATCCGTCATATCCGCCCTGGGAATCCTTTGTGTTTCCAAGACGCAGGATCAGATGCTTGGTCGCAGAGGTTTTTGTGATGACCGCACCCCTTGCATACAGATACATATTGCTGTACATACAGAGGGTTCCTGTCAGCTGGTAATTTCCCGGCGGGATAATAATCTTATAGGGTGTTTCCTCTGTGGCCTTATCCTTCAGCTGAAGAAACAGAGTATTCAGCGGAGCTGTAATGTCCTGGCCATCTTCCACAGCAAGCGTTTCCTCCTGATATGTTCCAAGGTCACCCTGGGAAGCCTCCCCTGCGGAAAAGTCCTCCTGGTCATAGAAGTCCTCCGTTTCTTCTGAGGATGCACCGGCAGAAACCTCCGTCTCCTCTCCTGCTTCCATCTGAAGCTCCACAGAAGTCTCCTCGGTCTCATCCGAAAAAACTTCCGCAGCACCGGCAGATTCGTCAGCTGTTTCTCCATCTGCCTCCGTGTCCGTCATTTCCGAAGCACTGTTTTCTTCTGTGTCAGCAGTCTCCGCTTTCTCTTCCGTTTCCGGTTCCGGCGTCACAGATACGGCAGACTCTGCCCCGGCAGCTTCCATATCTGTCTCTGCCGCTTCCGATTCCGGCGCAGCAGACAGGACAGGCTCCTCCACAACTTCCTCTTCTTCCGAAGCTCCGTCAGAAAAATCATTCCGGGCATCAAAAACTGCCGCTGTCTCGTCGCCTTCCTCCTTCACCCAGGAAGCCTGCGATGCAGGAACTACATTTCCGTTATCCAGAACCAGCGGATCCGGATCCTGGGCAGGCATCTCTTCCTCTTCTTCCAGCTGCTCCTGGGCATCCATGGCACTGGCCTGTTCCTGTATCGCAGTCAGCGGATCTGCAGCTTTTACGGAAGATACCGTATTTTTAGAGGAAACTGTCTGCGTCGCTGCCGCCGGAACAGGAATTCCGGTCATTCCAAGCACGCCTGCCAGAAAACAGGCTGCAATCTTTCTTTTCATATTCCAATCTCACTTTCTGTTATGCTTCATCACCAGCTGCAAGTTCTATCAGGTATGGCAAAAAGGCTGCTGCGCCGCCGGTAAACCGGCAGTCACAACAGCCTTTAAAACTTCTGATCTGATTGGATTATTTAAGTGTAACCTTAGCTCCCTCAGCCTCGAGTTTAGTTTTGATGTCCTCAGCCTCAGCTTTGGATGCGCCCTCTTTAACAACCTTCGGAGCACCATCAACGATAGCTTTAGCCTCTTTAAGTCCAAGACCTGTAACCTCACGAACAACTTTGATAACTTTAACTTTGTTAGCGCCAACCTCTGTAAGCTCTACGTCAAACTCATCTTTCTCCTCAGCTGCCTCGCCTGCTGCACCTGCTGCTGCTACAACAACACCTGCTGCTGCGGAAACACCGAACTCTTCCTCACAAGCTTTTACAAGGTCATTTAACTCTAATACAGATAATTCTTTGATTGCTGCAATAAATTCTTCTGTTGTTAATTTTGCCATTTTAATTTCCCTCCATTTATAAATTTTAATTAATAATCATGCGGTCATTATGCCGCCAATTGCACGTTGCTGGGATTACTCAGCAGCTGCTGCGTCAGCTCCGCCGTTCTGCTCTGCGATCTGATTAAGCACACGAGCGAAGTTTGCGATCGGAGACTGCATACTTCCAAGCAGTTTTCCAAGAAGTTCCTCTCTTGAAGGAATTGTGGACAGTGCCTGAATTCCGGCCTGATCATTGTAGTTACCTTCAACTACACCTGCGATCAGCTCCAGTGCCGGGAACTGTTTTGCATATTTAGCAAGGATTCTTGCCGGAGCAGTTGCGTCTGTTTCGGAGATAGCGATCGCATTTGTGCCATGTAAATGATCACTGAGGCTCTCAAATGCTGTACCCTCGAATGCACGACGCATCATGGTATTCTTGTATACCTTGTACTGAACACCAGCTTCTCTTAACTCTTTACGAAGAATTGTATCCTGCTCAACTGTAAGACCGCTGTAGTTTACAAGTACAACAGACTCAGCGTTCTTAATGCTGTTAGAAATCTCTTCTACGATTGGTTGTTTCAGTTCTACTTTTGCCATGAAATGGTACACCTCCTTATAGATTTTGTATACCGCCGTCGCAATAAGTCAATCTGTTTAAAAAAAGACCTTACTGCTTCGCAATAAGGCCTTGTGTAATCTTAACTCAGAATACTTGGACCTCGGTAGGCGTTTTAATCCTTATGCCTTACGGCACCTACTGTCTTCGGCAGCGTTCTTAGGTACAATACCATAACAGTGCCGGGTGTGTCAAGTATTTTTTTGAGTTTTTGAAAAAATTATTTTGTTCCGAAAATTCTGTCACCGGCATCACCAAGTCCCGGGCAGATATAAGCATTCTCATTGAGTTCTCTGTCAAGGGAGCCGCAGTAGATCTGTACATCCGGATGCGCCTCATGGAGACGTTTCAATCCCTCCGGAGCTGCGATGATACACATAAACTTGATATTCTTTCCGCCCTGTTTCTTGACAAAATCAATGGCAGCCTCGGCAGAACCGCCGGTTGCAAGCATCGGATCAACGATCACTGAAATACGCTCGTCAATAGATTCCGGAAGCTTACAGTAATACTCATGGGGCTCATGTGTTACCGGATCACGGTAAAGTCCCACATGTCCGACCTTTGCAGACGGCACCAGTGTGAGAATGCTGTTTACCATTCCAAGTCCTGCACGGAGGACCGGGATCACTGCCAGCTTCTTGCCTGAGATCATCGGTGTCTTACAGGTTTCTATCGGTGTCTCGATTTCCACTTCCTCTGTAGGAAGATCACGAAGTGCCTCATATCCCATCAGGATTCCGATCTCCTCCACCAGCTTACGGAACTCGTTTGTTCCTGTGCTTTTGTCACGGAGCATTGAAATTTTGTGTTTGATCAGCGGGTGATCCATAATATAAACATTTTCCATTTTTTCCATCGTGATTTCCTCTCTTTGTCTGTGTTTTTTTGTAAAGCGAACATTCTCATCCCATTCTGCTTTAGTTACTGAGAATGGAGTGAACAGTAACCAGTAACCTGCTTTATACCCAAGAACGTAATCCTTTCGCTTTTCTGTATTCATCCTTCTACATTATAATATATATGACACTTTTTCAAAAGGGGTAAAACTATTTTCCCTGATGTTCCAAAACCTGATTGATAGCATAAGCCACACCAAACTCATTGTTGCTCTTTGTGATGTATTTTGCTGCCTTTTTGATCTCCGGAACTGCGTTTTCCATTGCAACGGTTGCGCCGAAATCCATAGAGATCATGGAATAATCATTAAGACTGTCACCAAGAACCATTACCTCATCCATGGTATATCCCAGAGCTTCAATATATTCTTTCAGAACGGGACCTTTCTGTGCCTCCACTGCTGTAACCTCCTGATTATATATAAAAGAAGAAGCTACCGCAACAGCCGGATTTTCTCTCAGCTCATCTCCGAGTTTCTCCAGCTGCTCCACATCTGCCGCAAAAATGAAGATCTTATATACCGGCGCACCGCTGCTTTCCAGAGAACGGATATCGGAAATCCCTTTCGTATTTCCGGCGATCCTGCGGTACTGCGGCGACTTCCGGACGATTTCCTCACTGGTATCTATGTCCATATTAAAAAGGCGAATCTGCTGAATGATCCCGTCTTCAATCTCCTTCTTTGTTCCAATACGGTAATCGTAGCGATCCGTAAAAAATGCCACAGATACCGGGTATTTTTTTGCCGTATTGTAGACCTCATCACACAGTTCAATAGAAATCGGTGTTCTCTTTACAACCTCCTGCTGCGGATTCCGTACTTCAGCACCACTGCTCACCACATAATCACAGGTCAACTCTGTTCCCTTCAGTTCCTCCATGGCACCGGGGAAATTCCGGCCGGTGGCAACCATAAAACGGATTCCTGCATCGCAGGCACGCCTGATCGCCGCAAGGGTTTCCGGCGCGATCCTGTGGTCATCACCAAGAAGTGTGCCGTCCATATCACTTGCAATTACTTTTATCATAAAAAATTTCTCCTTTTATCTGTAAAAAATCCGGTCAATCATTCAGATCCATATCATCCATAGCAAATATGTTCTTTTTTCGGAGAAATTATATCTTATATTATTGCAAAATACAATGATTTTTACGACAGGCATATGCCTTTCTGATTTCAGAAATACATGGTATAATGAGATTTCATAAATCTGTCTGATGTCGGTCAGGCAGATATTCGCAATCCGCGTTGCTACTTGATTCGGTTAAATGAATAACCCCATCCACATATACTACATAAATTTGCATCAAATAAATGCTCTTCAGTCAGGCCAGTCAATCAGAAAGCAGGAGAATATTATGTCAACTTATTTTTTTCATTCCAAAAGAAGCCGCTCGCATTCCCGTTTCTTCTATTTAATATTGTGCACAGTTCTTGTCTGTCCAATGCTCCTTTTCACAGGCTGCGGAAATATCACTGATGCAGATACATCCACCACCGGAAATCAGCCCATCAGTATCAGCAGTATCAAATTGAATACAGCTGTACAGATCACAATTTATGATTCTCAGGATAAAGCTCTCCTGGATGACTGTCTGGCACTGTGCGATAAATATGAGCTGATCTTCAGCCGGACAAATGAGAAAAGCGAGCTTTATAAATTAAATCACCGCAAAGATGTATCTGATGGAGATTTCAGTACCGACGGGCAGACTACTCCATATCCGGTCAGCGGCACAGCAGACACCTGGCATATATCTGAAGACCTTGCCGCTCTGCTTTCCGAAGGACTCGATATCACCAGAGAGTCTGACGGAGCCTTTGACATCGCCATTGCGCCTTTGACCTCTCTCTGGGATTTCACAGCGGAAGACCCGGAGGTTCCGGATGATGCAGCTATTCAGAAAGCGCTCCCTCTGTGCAGCTCTGATGGCGTTACCATTGACGGTGAGGATATCACGCTTCCCTCTGATGATATCCAGTTCGATGTCGGCGCCATTGCCAAGGGCTATATCGCAGACCGCCTGAAAGATTTTCTGATAAAAAAAGGTGTAAAAAGTGCCATCATCAACCTTGGCGGCAACGTCCTCTGCATCGGTTCAAAGCCCGACGGTACTCCCTTCAAGATCGGTATCCAGAAGCCTTTTGCGGACCGCAATGAAACAGAGGCTGTTATGGATATCACCGGAAAATCCGTTGTATCCTCCGGAATTTATGAGAGGTGCTTTAAGCAGGACGGTAAATTATATCATCATATCCTGAATCCCCAAACCGGCTATCCTTATGATAACGGCCTGATCTCTGTGACGATCATCTCCGACCAGTCTGTGGACGGCGATGCCTTAAGCACCACCTGTTTCGCCCTTGGCCTGGAGGACGGGCTGAAATTTGCAGAGAAAAAAGGCGTGCAGGCTGTATTTATCACAGAGGATTATGAGCTGCATTATACGGACGGATTCCGGGATGAGATCAGGGTCACTGATGTGGAATCCTGAACCATGAAATCTTTTTCAGCAACAACCAAAAACATTCCAGATAGACCATATTTGTCACATAAGTCTGCGGATAATCTTTCAGAAGATTTGCCATTGCTGTCAGTGTCTGTGTCGTTGAAAATGGCTAGGATGGACCGTTCCACAGACATTCATAATCTGCCTGTTCATATCCGTACCGTGGATGTCTCTGTTCCGCAGTTGTAGGGCCACAGGGGGAGGCAAAACCTTCCGGATTCACAATCTGCTCCCAAGCTTCTTCATATCCCTTATCCGGAAGTTCAAAACACCATGGGATAAATCCGAGCAAACAGTGATCTTCTGGAAACAGATAATGCCGAAGATGGCCTGAAGATCATTCTCAAAGAGCATCCTGACATTATTATCACAGATATGAAAATGCCCGTCATGGACGGAACACAGCTCTTAAAAAATCTGGAAGAACTTCACATCGACAGCAAAATCAGTGTGATCAGCGGATTCAGCGATTTCAAATATACAAGACTTGCGATCCAGGCCGGTGTTATTGATTACATACTGAAGCCTGCTCTGCGTTCACCAGTAAGGTAATCGGTGACGTTTTTGATTATATCAATGCACATTATCTGGAAAATATCTCCCTGGCCGATATTGCAGAATCTTTTTTTCTAAGTAAGGAGCATCTGTCCAGATTGTTTTAAAAAAACGTCAGAATCTTTTTTCCTATACTATGCAGTTGAAGCTCACCGAGGCGAAACGGCTTCTGCCGTCTACGGATATGACTCTCGACGACATTGCCTGGCATCTTGGTTTCAGCAATGGAAATTACTTCAGCAAGGTTTTTAAAAAGAACTGTCAGATATCTCCCAGTGAATACCTGAACGTACAGCTATAGTTCTTCAGAAAACTTTTCTCCGATAAAAAGTAGCTGTAACTGAGCGTATTCGTTCAGTTACAGCCACTTTATTCAATATTATTATATTCAGTTATTGATCATATCTGGCCAGGAAAGAATCTCTGCAGAAATCTTCTCTTCATAATCTCCGTCAATGTCCTCACTTCTTCCAGCCGCATAAATATTGGTCTCGGCACCCCAACCGTTGTCCTCGTATTCCCATACATGGAATTTCAGTCCACGGAACATGAAATCCAGACTTCCGCAACCATCTTCCTCTGTGTATTCGAATTTGATATTTTTTTTGTTCAGGGCATCCTGTACTTTCTGTAAACGCATATAATATCGCTCCTTCCACGCCGAAAATCTTCCTTTATACACAAAGTATAACATGTTATGATTTTTGACACAAGTCAAGGATGAAAGTGCCTGTGAGCTACGGATATCTCAGGCCCAGTAGAGTCTCATTCCAAACTCATGGCTCATACGGTCCGGATGCCCATCAACTCTTGAAAGCAAAGTACAGATATCCTGATAGGTATTCTTTGCCATACATTTACCGCTATTATCAGAAAGAATTAGTGTAAGGTTCCACTTCTCGCCTTTTCCGTATTCTTTCTCAAAGGTTTTTACCATGACACGGCTGTCTGCCGGAACTTCTGCTTTAACACTTCCCTTTTCCACCAGTTCTCCGTTCAATGTTTCTGTAATGATCCATGTAAGTTCACACTCTCCCAGAGCTCCATCTGTATCATTTACAATATACAGACTGTCCAGATGATCTTTGTGCTTTGCAAAAACACCCACTGGTGCGTTGCTTTCCAGTATAGCCTGAAGACCCTTTTTGGGAATTCCCCACCAGTCATATAAACCGTAGAAGCTCTGAGGACACAGGTCGATAAACATAAACTGTACATATCCTGAGCAAGGTTCATATTTCTGGATCCTGTAATGCTCTGTATAATATTTCAGAAGCTTATACTGATATTCCTGGATCTTCGGGATATCATCCACCAGTTTTTCCAGACGATAATATACCGCCGGAACAGTTTTCAGATTTTCACTGCTGCCCGGTGCATCAAATCCGTACTCTGTATTCAGCTTTTCTGTCTGCTCATAAATATCTGCATATTCTCCACCGCTTAAAGAACCCAGATAATTGTGGCTGTCCCCGCTAAGCGGATCATCTTCGCAGAAAGAACCCTTGATGATCGGTCTGCCCGGATCCATCTTCTGTACCTCCCTATACAGAGCAGGTCCCGGATTTTCCTCCATAAATCTCCTTCTCACATTTCCATCCGGATCAACACATCCCGGTTCATTCATAATGATCCAGCAGATCAGAGACGGATGATGCTTCAGAAGTTTCACATTTTCTCTGTAAACATCTGCAAATCTCTGCGCCCATTCATCTGTTGAAGGATGCGTCCAGTTGTACTCCGAATCCTGAAGAACTGCAATTCCCAGCTCGTCACACAGATCATAAAAAACTTCCTGCTCTGTGTGGACATGTACTCGTACCAGGTTAAAACCTGCCGCCTTTACATTAAGAAGATCTCTCAGGTACCGTTCCCTTGTCATTGCGGAAATATAACAATCCGGAAAATAAGAGGTTCCTCTTATATACAGCTTCCTGTTATTAAGCCAGAATCTTGTTATTTTTTCATTACGCTCAATCTGAATGTCCCGGAAAGCAAAATTCGTTGTTCTGCTGCTCAGTATGTCTTTTCCCCTGCTTAACGTAAGTTCTGCCTGATACATCCAGGGATAACCATGATCCCATGTGGACCACAGTCTGACATCTTCCACTTTAAGCTCACATTTAAAGCCTGTCTCTGCTTTCTCTGCCATTATCTGAACAGTTTTTTCTGCCTTTATAAGACCGGACTCTTTTTCCCGGATCTTTACATTAAAATCATATGTCTCCCCGGATTTCAGACCTCGCGCTTCAGTTTCCACATATACGTCTGCTTTCTTTCCATCTGGATCCAGTTCATACTTCAGATCTGTCTGATCTTCCAGAACACCTTCTTCTGTCAGGATCAGCTCCACTTTTCCGTAGATTCCTACAGGATTTACATCTCTCTGGATAAATGTATCAGAATGTTCGTAGGTACCTTTTACCATATTTCTTTTTACCAGGGTGGTTCTGGAATCCTGTGCATCCAGCTCCACCTCATCATCCCATGGAGAACTTACCTTTACAATGAGATAATTTTTCTTTCCAAAAACAAGCTTATCTTTTACATTAAAGGAAAATGGAGCGGAATATCCTTCATGCTCTCCAAGAAATTCTCCGTTAAGCCATACTTTTCCATAATAATCCACATTGGTAAATTTAAGGACAGCATCCGTAACTTTCTGATCCGGAACTTCAAACTCTGTTTTGTACCACCAGGGTGCCTGATTGAAATATCTCAGTTCACGCCCGAAATATGGCTGTCTGGCATAGATAAGCTGCAGATGTTTCAGTTCCTCCAGTTCCTCCCATTCAGACACCTGGGAACCTACGGAAGTATCTGCTTCCCTGGCAGCATAAAGCCCGATCTTTTCCCCTGTATCATGAACATCCTGCAAAATTTTCCATCCTTGTTTCAATTCAATCCTTGTTTCCATTTCAGCCTCCTAACTCTTGACCGCACCTGCAGCCATACCTTCGATTATGTTCCTGTTAAGAATAAAATACACGATCAGTGTAGGCAGGATCGATATTACGATCGCCGCAAATGTACTTCCCCAGTCCACTCTTCCGAACTGCCCCACAAAGTCATTCAGGCCAATTGGAAGAGTTTTCATATCAGAAGATGAGATAAACGTATTGGCATAGGTAAATTCATTCCATACAAAAACAAAATTGTATGTAAGAACTGTCATTGTAGTATTTTTAGCCATAGGTACCACGATCTTGCGGAATGTGGTTCCCATTGTGGCACCGTCAATAACTGCCGCTTCCAGAAGAGAATCCGGCATAAATTTAAAAAATCCGGTGTAAAGATAGATACACATTGGAAGTCCGAACCCGATCTGCGGAAGCACCAGTGCCCAGTATGTATTTCTCAGTCCGATCCTGTTATAAATCTGGAACATGGGTACAAGGCAGGAAAAAATAGGCACCATCATTCCAAACAGGAAAAATGCCATCAGTGCATTGGCATATTTTACCTTTACCTTACTGATCACAAATGCAACCGGGCATCCCAGGACTACGATGCCAAGAAGTGTGAGAACTGCCACAACCGTACTGTTAAGAAAATATCTTGGAATGGATGAGATCGTCAGTGCGCTGATATAGTTTCCAAGATAAAATCCTGATGGCAGGGCATACTGTGCAGTATATGTCATTTCATCCGGTGTTTTCAGACTGGAGCAGATAACCCAGAAAATAGGGTAGACCTGTATCATGACAAAAATAAGGATCACTACATAGAACACAGCACGAATAGGTATATTTTTTCTTGATTTTATCATTCTGACCCATCTCCTTTCGCCGATCCCAGGCATTTCTGTATAATCCCTACTGCTACCAGACATTCAATGACCAGAAAAACGGACAATGTACTTCCATAGCCAAAGTCAGCCGAATTAAAAGCGGTTTTATACATATAAGTTGCCACCATCTCTGTTGATCTGGATTTATTGTCAAGAATATAGAATACATCAAAGGTTTTCAGACAACCATTTACAAGCATTACAATGACAATGCTGAATATATTTTTCACCAGTGGAAGCTTTATGTAACGATACTGTTGAAAAACATTGCAGCCATCCATTGTAGATGCCTCGATCACATCCTTTGATATGGATACAAATGCGGAATAAAAAATGATCATGTACAGACCACAGTATTTATATCCATCGATCAGGGTTATGGTTATCAGCGCTGTATGGGAATTTGCCAGCAAAGCGATAGGTTCCATTCCCAGTTTTTCCATCACATAGCAAACCAGACCCTGGGGCTGGACAGAAAGCATTTTGGAAAAAATCTGGCAGATCGCCATAGATGAAATGATACATGGAATAAAATAAATAACCCGCAGAATATTTCCACCCTTGGAAATATGTGTAAGCAAAATCGCCAGGATCAGTCCTGCACATAACTGGAACAGACTTCCCAGTACAACAAATTTAAGATTATTTACAACAGCCTCACGAAATGTCTCATCCTGAAACATCCTCACATAATTTTCTAGTCCGATAAACTTCATATCACCGATTCCATTCCAGGAAAAAAGGCTGTAACCCATTGACCACAGAATTGGGATGATAACAGTAAGAATATATATGAACAGTGCAGGAAGAACAAACGGTAAAGGCTGGATTTTATTTCTGGGCTTCATATCCTCTCCCCTTTCATACGCAGATGCAGATAAAATTCCGCATCTGCGCATTCTATCAGTTATTCTTCAGTGTCAAAATAATCAGATGCATACTGTTCTACAGCTTTGTCCATGTTTTCACAGAACTCTTCAGGAGTTGATTCTCCCATTCCAAGGCTTGCCAGCTCTTTTCTGTAAACCTCGTTTGTAGAAGGATCCAGACGAACATCCCAGCACTGGGCAAAAGTGCCACAGTTCTCAAGATCACTTAAAATCTGCTGTGTAAGCTCCGGCAGCTTCTCCGAATCACTTGGCATCATGGATGGAAGCATATTGAACTCATACATTGCCGTATCAGCAAAATTATCCCATACATAACTGATGAAATCTTTCATCTCATCACTCATGGAATCCTTGAGAATGGCAGTTCCGATTCCACAATTCGCATAGTAATCATTTTCTCCCGTAGCGGTTCCCTCGCTGTCTACAGGAAGTTTGAACATGGAAATATCATCTTTAAGATTTCCCTCATCATCTGTAAGATCCGGTGTATCCCATGTTCCGGTGTATAACATTGCCGCACCACTGTTCAGAAACAGATCCATCTGCGCGGTAGTATCTGAACTTGTCCATCCTTCACTGAAATACTGGGCTATATCCTGTGTATACTGGGCTGTTGCGATACCTGTCTCAGAATTAAATTTTTCTTTTCCCATTCTTGCATTGTCAATGAAGTCATTTCCTTCCAGTCTGAAAGCCTTAAATGCCGGATAACGCATGATCATGTCGTAATTTCCTGCGGATATCGGGGTCATTCCCGCATCTTTCAGCTTCTTGCACACATCCAGGAGATCTTCCAGTGTCTGGGGTGTTTCAGTAATTCCGGCTTTTTCAAACATGTCTTTGTGATACCAGAAATACTCTACATTTCCCTGCCAGGTCATAAGGTAATTGCTTCCGTCACTGAGTTTCGGATAATCCAGTGCAATACCAAAGAACTTGTCTTTGATACCCAGTTCATCATAAAGGTCATCCACACTGTAGATCAGATCTTTTTTGCAAAGACCTTCAAAAAATGCCTCCGGATCTGCATCAAACCAGTCCGGCAACTCATTGCTGGATGCAAGGATCTTGATCTTCTGAAGATATGTTTCTCTGTCTGCAATAGACTCTACATTGAATTCAAAATCCGGGTGATCTTTTTTGTAATCTTCTGCAAGCTTCTTCAATGTTTTTAACGCTGCATCTGTTTCGCCTCTGGCACTGATATAATTGATCACAAGTGGTTCGGAATCCTCTTTTTTATCTGCCCACACATTCATCATGCTGAATGAAGAGAGACACATCATTGTGGCAAGTGTAGCAGCCATCACTTTTTTTAATTTCATTTTCGTCCTCCTTTTGGTACATTTCTATTCATCCGGATTGAATATTTTGTTCCGCTTTCCTTATCGATGAGACCATTATATTAAATCCGTCCGGAAAAATACATGGAAAATCTTCGCTGTACCTGGAATATTTTCTCCAATAATTTCCCAACACTTGTGAGAATTTTTCCCTTATTATATAATGTAGCCAATAAAATCAGGAGGGGGATTCCATGATAGAAAATCTGAAAAAAAAGGCGTTTCAATTATTTTTAGGAATCAGTCTGAAACGCAGGCTTTTTATTACATATCTGCTGCTCAGTTCTCTGATACTTATGCTTACTTCCGTGTTTTTTTATACTGCATCCAAAAAAGTACTGATCAAGCGTGCCGCACTTTCCAGCCAGCAGCAGCTATCCCTGATCACCAGCAACCTTGGAGAAAAGATCGATCATATATCAAACTATGCCATCACCCTTTCCATCAACAGCAATATCGCCGATGTTTTAAAAGAAAACCCCACAGTTCCCGAAAACACACTGGAACATTTTCTGGTAAATTCCGAACTTACAGACCAGGCCCAGCGTATCATCGGACTTCACAAAAACATCTATGCCTGGGATATCCTGGATACAGAAAACCACTGGTTTCACAGCAGTACCACAGAAACAGATCAGCTTGATTCCATTTTAGATCCCGAAGTCCTTGACAGCCTTCAGACTAATCTGGCTTTTCAGTTTCTCGGACCCTTCCAGATAAGCGGGGAGCCAACCTTTGTAGCCTTAAAAAGCATTACAAACATTGATAACACCAAATATCTGGGCGCCCTGGTCCTTCTGATCAGAGAAACAAATATTTCCTCTGCATTCCGCGACCTTCCGGACAGCTCTTCCAGGGATTTCTATATTACTGATGAAAATGGACAGATACTTTCCTCTTCTTCATCCGAAGGTATTTATAAAGACTTCTCATCCTATACAAAAATCAGTTCAGAGAATTATAAAACCCTGACAGAAACCTACAGGCATTTTTTTCCGTAGACGGCACTAACACTCTTTTTATCTGCAAATCCTATCCTGACCTGAACTGGAATGTGATCAACCTGATTCCTCTGGAAAGTCTGCCTCTGGATCATATGGTGATCCTGCACAATATTCTTCTGATCAGCATTGTAGTGTTTATTTTATCTGTATTTTTTTCCATATTATGTACAGGTACTGTCACCGCACCTATACAGAGACTTGTAGAAAAAATGAAATCTGCGTCTGCCGGAAAGCTGAATATTTCTGCCAGTTACTCTTCAAATGATGAACTTGCAGTTCTCTATAACCAGTTTAACCTTATGATGCAGAA
This sequence comes from Blautia sp. NSJ-140, assembly GCF_022868965.1. Lineage (NCBI taxonomy): Bacteria > Bacillati > Bacillota > Clostridia > Lachnospirales > Lachnospiraceae > Blautia > Blautia sp. NSJ-140. The sequence goes on from NZ_JALIFS010000001.1 coordinate 513,244, forward strand.
GATCCAGACATTACTTAACGATATCTATGAGGAACAAAATGCCAAACAGAAAATGGAAATACGTCTTTTACAGTCCCAGATCAATCCCCATTTTCTTTATAATACTTTAAACACCATCAAGTCTCTCATAGAACTTGACATGAATGATACCGCAGTAAAAGCAGTGTCTGCCATGTCATCTTTCTACAGAAACTCTCTTTCAAAGGGACAGTTTATCATTCCTCTGCGCCAGGAGCTGCTTCTTACAGAACAGTATCTTTATATCCAGAATCTGCGGTATATGGATTTTGTTGATTACGAGATCACCTATGAGCCGTCCTGGGAGGATCATGGGGCAGAGATACCTAAGCTGACCATACAGCCTGTTGTGGAAAATATTTTTGTCCACGGACTTACCAGCCAGATGTGCCATATTCACTTAAATGTTTCTATCAGAAATGGTACCATCTGTATTTCTGTTTCTGATAATGGTTCCGGTATCCCGCCGGAAAAACTTGCCGAACTTAACCGTTCTATCAGAGACTTCAAAACTGCCCGACATTCTTTCGGGCTTCCAAGTATCAACCACAGGATTGCTCTTCTCTACGGTGAGAATTACGGACTCACCATCGAAAGTTCACCTGAAAAGGGAACCACTGTAACCATAGTAATACCTGACAAAAAAATCTGATTGAGGGGGAAATATAAATTGAAAACACTCGTAATTATTGACGATGAAATTTTTTTCAGAAAATCTCTGATCAATTTTCTTGAAAAACAAAACATTTATAACATTGCAGGGGAAGCTAATAACGGACAGGCCGGAATCCAGCTTATTGAAAATGTCAAACCCGATATTGCCCTTGTGGATATATCCATGCCGGTTATGAGCGGTCTGGATATGATTGCAGCTCTTGGAACAGACTGTCATACCAGATTCATCCTTTCCACAGGATACGAAGATTTTGACTATGCCAAAAAAGCCATCTCTCTTCAGGTCCGCGGATACCTCCTGAAGCCACTGGATCACCGGGAGCTTATGGAGACACTCCAGAAAGTAAGTGACGAGATCGATCAGGAAAATTCCAAAAACAGTTATGTGAATAATTATTTTCAGTTCCGCGATCTGTATACACGACAAATGCAGCTTAATTTCTTCCAGAAGGTGATCAGCGGAACAACCATTTCCCCGGATGATCTGGAAAAAATTCCGATTCATAAAACTTCCGGTTATCTTACCATTCTTATGGAGATCCACAGTGCCAATCCGGAAATATGGGATGAAAAAGGTGATTTTTCTCTGCTCCACACTATCCTGGAAAATATATGCAGAGAAATCTTACAGCCTGTGTGCAAAGAGCTTATTTACATTGACTATTCTCAGATGAGACAGTATATCATCATGGAAAAAAGCTCTGATTTTTCTTTTGCCGATCTGGAACAATCCTGTCTCAGACTTGCCGGGATATATGATAATATTGCACAGATTTCCACTTTTTTCTGCTGCGGAACACCTCATGAAGGCGTGGAAGGAATCCGTTATTCCTATGAAGAGGCTCTTTCTGTTTTTCATAACAGAACTGCGTCTTCTTCCGGATTTCTTTATTTCACGCCCCAGTCCCATTCCGCTGATTTTACATTAAAGCCTCTGGTTTATGATGATATCCTGATCTTTCTGCGCCAGCAAAATTCACCGGCTCTCTGTAAATATATTGATGAATATTTCAACGATATCATCACAAAAAAAATCCACATCCGGCAGACTTGGAGTGTAACTGCTGCTTTTCTTACTGTACTTGACGGTTTTATCACGGAGTGCAGTCAGCGTGAAACACTTTTTCCTCTTCTGGAAAACGCCCTAAATACTTACCAGAACTGCCAGAGTGCCCTGCAATTAAAACAACTGCTCCAGTCTACCTGCAAAGCAGTTCTGGATTCCCTTGCTGATGAAAAAAATCCGCGGAAGTCAGCTCTTGTGTCCCAGGTTCAGGAATATATCTGTCTGAATTTTAATCAGACGGATCTTCGTCTTGAAACTATTGCTTCCCATTTTTTTGTCAATCCCCAGCATCTCTCTGCTGTATTCAGTCAGGAATCCGGAGTTACACTTACCTCTTATATCAATGTCTGCCGCATGAAAAAAGCCAGACAGTTTCTTCTGGAAGACAGCCCTTCCATTCAAAATGTAGCCTCTTTATGCGGATTTTCTGATTCTGGATATTTCAGCAAATGTTTCCGGAAATATTACGGAATCTCTCCAAAAAACTTTGTATCCCTGACTGAAAAGAACAGTTATCCAGGTTCTATCGGCATATGATCTTTATCTCATTAAAGCGTAACGTTTCACCGCTTCATCTCATTAAAATTACATTTTACTCTAACATATGTTTTATGTAAAATGCAAGTTCTTTTTATTGTGCAATATCCCGGAATGTGTTAAGATAAAACCTGTGGCTTTATACAAATAGCAGTTTACCATACTGCAATAATGAGGTGAGTTATGAAAGAAAGAGAAAAACTTGGATCCCGTCTGGGATTCATTCTGATTTCTGCTGGCTGTGCCATCGGAATCGGAAACGTCTGGAAATTCCCTTACATGGCCGGACAGGGCGGTGGCGGTGCATTCGTACTGTTTTATCTGATCTTCCTGGCTATCCTGGGACTGCCTGTTATGACCATGGAATTTTCGGTTGGACGTGCCAGCCAGAAAAGCCCGGTCAAAGCCTATTACGCTCTGGAGAAACCAAGCCAGAAATGGCACATCCACGGATATATCACTCTGATCGGATGTTATCTTCTGATGATGTTCTACACAACCGTTACCGGCTGGATGCTGAATTACTTCTATATGACAGCAACCGGCAAATTCCAGGGGCTTGATTCTGAAGGTGTTGCCGGTCAGTTTACAGATATGCTTGGCAAGCCTGTAACCATGGGATTCTGGATGATCGTTGTTGTTATCGCAGGTATTTTTGTCTGTTCCCGCGGTCTTCAGAATGGCCTGGAAAAGGTTACCAAGGTTATGATGATCTCCCTTCTGATCATTATGGTTATCCTGGCTGTTAACAGCTTTACCATGGATGGTGCGAAAGAGGGTCTGAAATTCTACCTGATCCCGGATTTTGAGCGTATGAAGGAGATCGGTATCATCACCACCATCACCGGTGCTATGAACCAAGCATTCTTCACTCTCAGCCTCGGTATCGGTGCCATGGCGATCTTCGGAAGCTACATCGGAAAAGATCACGCACTGCTTGGGGAATCCGTGAACATTGCGATCCTGGATACATTCGTTGCGATCACCTCCGGACTTATTATTTTCCCGGCATGTTTCACTTTCAATGTTGACCAGACCTCCGGACCGAGCCTGATCTTTATCACACTGCCGAATATTTTCAACCACATTCCACTTGGAAGACTCTGGGGAAGCCTGTTCTTCATCTTTATGTCATTTGCAGCATTCTCCACCATCCTGGCTGTATTTGAAAATATTATTTCCTGTGGTATGGAGCTTACCGGCTGGAGCCGTAAGAAATCCAGTCTTATCAACGCGATCGCGATCATCCTTCTTTCTCTGCCATGCGTTCTTGGTTACAACGTATGGAGCTGGAGCGGATTCGATGTATTCGGAGGTGCGGTTCTCGACTTCGAGGATTTCCTGGTAAGCAACCTTCTGCTTCCGCTTGGCTCTCTTGTATACCTGCTTTTCTGCGTTTCCAAACGTGGTTGGGGCTGGGAAAGCTTCACAAAAGAAGCCAACACCGGAAAAGGCATGAAGATCCGGAAATGGATGCGAGGATACATCACTTATATCCTGCCGCTGATCATTCTGTTTATCTTCTTCTTTGGTCTGTACGATAAGTTTTTTGCATAAAATAAAACACCCCTGACGGATATCGTATGTGATTTACACACGCAATTTCCATCAGGGGTGTTTTTGCTGAGTCAGACGGGTATTCACCGCCTGCACTAGGTTAAGAAGTTTACCGTCCCAGCAGCTCCAGTACTTCCTCCCGGCTGATCAAAGCCTGTCCGATTCCCTCGCCGCTTAAGATCTCGTCAGCCAGTTCCCGTTTTCTTTCCTGAAGGGCACGGATCCGTTCTTCTATGGTGTCTTTCATAAAGAGGCGATAGACACTGACCACGTTCTGCTGACCGATGCGGTGGGCACGGTCTGTAGCCTGATTCTGCACGGCAAGATTCCACCATGGATCGTAGTGGATCACAATATCAGCTGCCGTAAGATTCAGGCCTGTTCCTCCTGCTTTCAGAGAAATGCAGAAAACAGAAGTATCGTCCTCATTAAATGCCTGTACCATCTGCGCCCGTTTTTCCTTGGAAGTCGATCCGGTCAACATATAAAAAGAAACTTTTGCTTTTTTCAGACGGGCAACCAGCACATCCAGCATGGTAGTAAACTGGGAAAACAACAGGAGCTTATGTCCGCCATTCACCGCATTCTGAACCAACTCCATGCACATCTCCAGCTTGGAAGAATTCCCTTTGTATCCTTCATATACCAGTCCTGGATAACAGCAGATCTGCCGCAGCCTCGTGATCTCTGCAAGGATCTGCAGTTTAGAAGTGCGAAACTCCGCATCCGACTGCATCCCAAGCATCAGGCGAAGCCGTTCCGTATGGGCCTCATACAGCTCCTTCTGCTCGCTTTCCAACGGGGAAAACATATCTTTTTCCAGCTTATCCGGAAGATCCTTCAGCACATCCCTCTTCAGTCTCCGCAGCACAAAAGGACGGATCATTTTCTGCAGACGCTCCATCGCATCGGAATTGCTGTACTGCACAGCTGGAAGCTCTATTTCCTTGCGGAATTTCTCATAAGAATACAAAAATCCCGGCATCAGAAAATCAAAAATACTCCACAGCTCACTAAGCCTGTTCTCCACCGGTGTACCGGTCAGCGCAAGCCTGAATTCCGACCGGATCTCTTTCACAGCCTTTGCCACCTGAGTTCCGTGATTCTTGATATACTGCGCCTCATCAATGATCTGCACAGCAAAATCCAGGTTCTGATAAGCCTTCAGATCCCGTTTCAGAAGGTCATAGGAGGTGATCAGAATCTCCCGTTCTCCCGCATTTTTGATCAGTGCCTTCCTCTCCTTCACATCACCAGTTACAACGGTAGCCGGAAGTCCCGGCGCAAAACGTTCAATCTCGTTCATCCAGTTAAAAACAAGCGAAGCAGGCGTTATCACAAGGGCACGTCTGTTTTCTCCCGGCGCAGATTCCTGAAATTCTGACCAGAGAAATGTGATCACCTGGAGGGTTTTTCCAAGTCCCATGTCATCTGCCAGGATTCCTCCAAACTGATTATGCTTCAGAGTTTTGATCCAGTAAAAACCCTCTTTCTGATAGCCCCGGAGGATTTTTTCCTGCTCCCTGGGAATCTGAAATTTATGTTCTTCCATTGTCTGCATGTTCCGGATCAACGCACGAAAGGCATTATCCTTCTCTACCTTGATCAGATCGCCGCCCTTCAGCTGACTATCCAGATACATGGCACGATAGGCCGGAACCTGAGTCTTTCCTTTTTTCAGTTCACGGTCACTGATCTGCAGTCCATTTTTCAGAGCAGAAAGCTCCCTGAGCTGACCATCGGAAACATCCAGAAAGCTGCCATCCTTCAGGCGGAAATATTTTTTCCTGCGATCGTACCTGGAAAGAATATCAAAAAGCTGCGCCTGATCCATCCCCTCCACATCCAGATTCAGATTCAGAAGTCCGGCTGACAGAGAAACGCCAAGACGGATGTTTGGCAGCTTTGTCACCTGCATCTGTTTGATGGACTGGGAAATATAGACATCTGCAACTTTCTGCATGGCGGGGATACCTTCAGTGAGAAGCTGGTAAAGCTTTTCTTCGGAATCTTTCACACTGTCGGGCTTCCCTGAACCTTCCCTGCACAAAGATTCCAGTTCCCCGGCACGACAATCCAATGCCAGCTCCATCCGCTGGTCATCATATCCATTAAAATATTTTGACAGCAGCGCAAACACACCAAGCTCTCCCGGAATATCCCTGGTGCGGGCAGACATATCCCGGTCAAAAACCGAAAATTTATCCTTCCCGTAAACAGAAAACGCCTTACAGGTGATCCAGTCACGCTCCGGCGCATCCAGATAGATCTCATATGCAGCCTTGTAGCATTCAAGACCTGTTTCTTCCGGGAAATCCCTGAGATCACAGTGAAAAAATTTTTTCAGGGAAGGAAGCAGCTCACGCACAAACACAGGCACATCCGGTTCATCAATAAAGCCTCGGCCTGCAGGAAGCCGCTCCAGACAGGTAACAAATTCCTCCACTGCTCCAAGCTCCTGCCTGGAAACCAGATATACCTTCGCATTATCAAAATACATATGATACCGTATGCCTGTCACACTGTATACCGGCGCGATCTCAAGAGATAACCCCTGATCCTTCTTCCGGATCATCAGCGTCCTGTCCGGAATTTCTCTGACAGAATGCCATGTTGTTTCCGGATCATTGTTCATTTTGAACTTGAAACTTTTTTCGCCAAGTATAAGAAGCAGATCCTCAAGTTCTTTTCTGTCAACGGTAAGATCCCTCACCTTTTCCACAGCTATATTCTTCAGCTGTTCATATCTGGACATGTAAGTGCCGTGATGATTCTCGACCCATTCCCGGATAAAGGACAGCACGCTTCTGGATCCTTCTGAAAAGGCTTCATCGGAATGGATAAATTCCAGATTTTTTCCATAAGAAACCTTCTCATTATGATCCAGATTCCACACAAAGGCCAACACATCCTTGAGGATATATTTTTTCTCACAGCCAACACGGAATTCCACGGTAAAGCAATTTCTCACAGAATTAAATTTCAGGCAGGTTTCCAGCTCCACCCTGCCAAAATACGGATCCCCGGAAAACGGAAGCATACGGCTGTATAGCTGGCGATTAAGGAGGCTTTTCAGCTCAACGGTGGTTTTCGTTGCAGGCTGCCCTGGTCCGGATAAAGCAGCCGGAAATGCTGTTCCGCTGAATAACTCTGCCTGCTTCTGTTCCTCATCCTGCTGTCTGCGGATTTCCACACGCTCATAGGCCTTACGGTCTCCATATTCCAGAAGCACTGCCACGCAATGCTTACAGATCCCGGAATAGCTGCGAAAGGCCGGGCAGTCACAGTATGCTTCTTTTATGCGGTCCGCTTCTGTATCATACTGAAAGCCTGTATTGTATACATTACGCCCACTTCCCTTCACTGCTGCAGATATTTTATCCACAGCTCCTTCCGACTTAATATCCAGCGACTGGATCCTCTTTCCGGTACGGTAAATATCAAGGCCTCTCTGATATGCCGTTGTATTACAAAGTGCCCGTATGGCTGTTCGTTTAAGCATGCATCTTTCCCTTCTTTTCTTATCGCGTTTCTTCCATTATAAAAGGAGACCTGCACTGTGACAAGTCTCCTGTGTGTATTCATTGATATCTTATTCCTGTCGATGTTACTGTTCACTCCGTTCTCAGCAGGCTTTCCTTCTTGCTTCATCCTCTTTCCGCTCTTCTCCGACTTCTGTCATCAGATACGGATCAAGAACCTCTTCCAGCTCTTTCTCAGTCATGATCTCCTGTTCCAGAACAAGTTCCCGGACAGATTTGCCGGTTTTTACTGCAGTTTTTGCGATGGTTGCAGACGCCTTGTAGCCAATATGCGGGCAAAGAGCCGTTGCGATTCCTGCGCTGCTTTCCATCAGGTCTTTGCAGCGTTTGCGGTTTGCGGTGATTCCTGTGATGCAGTTTACGCTCAATGTATCCACGGCTTTTTCCAGAGTCGTAATGGATTCAAAAAGATTACAAAATACAACCGGCTCAAAAGCATTCAACTCCAGCTGTCCGGCTTCTGCCGCCATGGTAATGGTGGTATCATGTCCTACGATGTGGAAAGCAACCTGGCTTACTACCTCCGGAATGACCGGATTTACCTTACCTGGCATGATGGAAGACCCATTCTGCTTTGCCGGAAGATTGATCTCTCCAAATCCGGTTTTCGGGCCGGAAGACATCAGTCGAAGATCGTTGCACATCTTGGAAAGATCCACCGCACAGGTTTTTACCACACCGGATACAGCAACAAAGCCGTCCAGATTTTCTGTTGCGTCAAAAAGGTCCTCGGCCTGTTTCAGCGGATAACCTGTAAGCTTTTCCAGATTTGGCACGATCTTATAAAAATAAGAATCAGAAACATTGATAGCAGTTCCCACTGCAGTTCCTCCAAGGTTTACGGTATACATTTCCCTGTGAGCCTTTTCGATACGTTTCCGGTCTCTGGAAACCATAGACGCATAACCGTGGAACACCTGGCCAAGACGGATCGGAACTGCATCCTGAAGCTGTGTACGTCCCATAGTGATCACATCATCGAACTCCTCTGCCTTTTTTGCAAGCTCCTTCTCAAGTCTTATCAGTGCTTTTTCCAGAGGTGCAAGAAGATCCAGAACGGTAAGCTTACCGGCCGTCGGGATCACATCATTGGTGGACTGCGCCATGTTTACGTGATCATTTGGATGGACCATTTTATAGCTGCCCTTCGGACATCCGAGGATCTCACCGGCTCTGTTTGCGATCACCTCATTCATATTCATATTTGCGCTGGTTCCGGCACCACCCTGAATGGCATCTACGATAAATTCCTCAGCCAGTTTTCCTGCGATCACTTCATCACAGGCTCTGACGATGGCATCTGCCTTATCCTCCGGAAGAAGCCCTGCATTATTATTAGTGATAGCTGCTGCCTTTTTAATCTGTGCCAGATTCCTGATAAATACCGGATGAAGCTTTGTACCTGTAATAGGAAAATTCTGTTTTGCCCTTAAAGCCTGAACTCCGTAATAAGCCTCTGCAGGCACTTCCATAGTTCCGATTGAATCTGCTTCCAGTCTTGTTTCTGTTGTCATTTTGTCATCCCTCTTCTTTCTTCTGATCCTGTGCACATCTGATTTGCCCGTCCTCTGATCTCATTTTTTCAGTCCGACGGATATTCACTGTTTACAAATCATTCTGTTATTTTCATTTTTATCAGCAGCTGTTTTTCTGATGCCTAAGAAACTAACACTTTCTTTGTGGCTTGTAAATACTTTTAAGGGAAAACCATGATTATCCGTGTTTTTCAAAAGTTTATATTAATCTTTTTAAGAATTTCTTTTATTTTTCTTATTTATATTAAGTCGTTTCTTGTGTTGTAACAACACGCGCAGTATAATCAATACAGAAATATATATTTTCAATCCACTTCCCCACGCAGCTCTGCACCAGTTGCAAATAACATTTTTTCATCGAAAGGAGCCATTCCACATGGAACACAAACTCGACAACATCGACCGAAAGATCATCGAAATGCTTCAGAAAAACGCCCGCACCCCGGTAAAGGAAATCGCAAAGGAAGTCTTCCTCTCCTCCCCCGCTGTCTCCGCCAGGATCGAACATCTTGAAAAAAACGGGCTGATCACAGGCTACCACGCCCAGATCAACCCGGTATTTCTCGGTTATCATATAAAAGCATTCATCAACCTGGAAGTAGAACCCAACCAGAAAAAAGACTTCTGCCCCTTCATCCAGTCCATCCCAAACGTCATCGAATGCAACTGCGTCACCGGCGATTACTCCATGCTCATCGAAGTAGCCTTCCGCTCCACCATGGAACTGGACCACTTCATCAACGAACTCCAGCAGTTCGGCCGTACCAAAACACAGATCGTATTCTCCACCAACGTAGAACACAGAGATCTGCCGGTGGAGTAACCCCCCACCGGCATTTTTTTATAAACCGTATTCCCTGTACAATTCTTTACACACATCCTCACTATCAGCCATCTTCTGTATCTCATCCACGCGACCATCCGAGATCAGACAATTGATCAGGGCTCGTATTCTTGCTTCTCCCTCTGCTTTTCCTTCTGCTTTCCCTTCCGCTTTTCCACGGACTTCTCCAATAGCCATACCTTCCTCCCGAAGTCGCTCCGACTCCAGCTGCAAAACCTTTCCGCCCATAACTTCACCCACTCCTTTCCTGACTTTTTCTTCTTTTCGAAAAATATAATCCGATATTCTTATGATCAATTTATTAAGATCTGTATACATACCTGCTCTTCCAGTGATTGAAAATTCTCTCTCAAGTTTTATCCTGATATCTTCATATTCCATCAACAATCCCTGTAACTTCTCCGAATCTTTAGCAAATATATCTGCTACATTTTCATACCTCATCACGTAAAACGGAAGCAACATCAACAGATTCTTTTCGAAAATACTATCCTTCGTATAAAGTTCCATCTTCACTGTCGGAACCCGGTACACACACACCTGTCCATCCGGAAACAAAACCTTCACTTCCTCAACATCAGGCGTATTCTTCGTAGATCTCAAGTATATCACACAAGATTTCGGGAACTCTACATAAAACTTCCTTCCGACTCTCCGTCTGTTCTCCAAGGCAATTGCAAGATCATACTCAAACATCCTGATCGCCATCATAGTATCATCAGAACTCTGACACTCAATATGGTACACCTTATCCCCGATCAGAAGTCGAGCATCCGTGATCAGTTCACCATCCTCAAGCTGATGCTCATTCCTAAGGTGCATGATTTTCACATCTTCCGGATATGATGTATGAAACACCTCATTGATCAGCGGAACGATCAGATATGTCATCTTTTCCACTATCGTCCGGAAAACATCATCAAATATAGTATTGTTAGTCATTAACACTCCTACTGGTATATATAGATTATACCACACAAATAAAACTTGAAAACACCCTAAACCGGCCTTTCATAAATTTCACAGTACCCAAAAATGGAAAATGCTTCAGAACTCGAAGCTCCAAGAATGTCCATACAGACAAAAGATCTTATAAGATATAACAACCATACCACATACTATAATAAAAATCACTCAAAATTCATCCAAAAATCTCAACAACATTCGACAGCAGTTACTGTTCACTCCGTTCTCAGTAACACGCTTCGCGATGCACAGAATTTATGCTGATCGCATAAATCCGCGCGGTATGTCTCGGCCCCCTACCGTCAGACAACCGAAAACTCAACCTTTCCTCACAGCTATCCAGTGCAGCGCTGATGCCTCATCCATCTCCCGGCAGAAGCCACTCAACCCAACATTTACACCCAAACTCCCGAGCAGCCATCCTCCCCGGCCGCCTTGAAAAGGCAGCACACGCCTCACGGGCGTCCGTATTTCAACAAAAAAAGAACAGCAATGAACCTCAAATCCACCACTGCTCTTCACTCATTTCCTAAATCACTTTCCTATCAAAGCAACAATCTTCTCCTTCAGCTCCCGTGCATTCCCCTGAGGATCCTCCGCCTTCATGATCGCAGAAACAACCGCCATACCACTCATACCGGCACCCTCAAGCACATCCATATTCCCGGCATTCAATCCCCCGATCGCAACCGCCGGAATCGGAACCGCCTCACAGATATCCTTCAACGTAGAAACCTTGGTAAGAATCGTCACAACCTTAGTAGTAGTAGGATAAATCGCCCCCACACCAAGATAATCCGCACCATCCTCATAAGCCTTCACAGCAGCCTCCACCGTCTTGGCAGTAGCCCCCACGATCTTATCCGGTCCCATCAGCTTCCTTGCCACAGCAACCGGAATATCAGAAGCTCCAACATGCACACCAGCCGCATCACAGGCCAGCGCCACATCCACACGATCATCAATGATCAGCGGCACATTGTAACGATCTGTGATCTCCTTCACCTTAAAAGCCTTATCCAGATACTCACGTCCACCCTTATTCTTCTCGCGAAGCTGGACCAGAGTCACACCACCCTTACAAGCCTCCTCAACCGTACGGAGCAAAGACTCCTCCGTATGATAAGAACTATCCGTCACCAGATACAACGTTACATCCAAATCTTTTCTATCCATCCTGATCCCCTCTTTTTCAGTACATTTCAATTTTCAACAGATTCAGCAGCTGTCGATCCGAAAGCCCATAAATCTCATCCAGCAAATTCACCTGAAAGCTTCCCGGACCGCGGGAAATCTTCTCCGCTTCCTCGCCGGCGATACCCATAAGTGCAGTACCAAGCACTGCCGCAGCCAGATAATTCCCGGATTTCCCATTTAATTCCATCTCAACGCCAGACCGGACACCTACCTCTATACTATCCGTCATCTCTTTCGCAATATTATCTTCGCACCCTGGCAAAAACGCCGCAGTCAGTGCACCGACCATACAGCCGGTTCCTGTGATCCCGGACAGCGCCGCACTGCCATTTTGTACCAGAACAACCCGTTCACCATCCGTAACAAAATCCTGTTTCCCGGTAGCCAGCACAATTGCCTGATTACTCCTTGAAAAAGCCCTCAGCACCTCACTGACAGTCTCCATATTTTCCGCAGTCAGGGCATCCTGCGCCCCCGCATCGATTCCGATCGCATGAGACGGCAGTCCGGAAACAGCCAGAAGCTCTGACATATTTCCCTTCAGCACTGCCGGATGGCCGATGCTCAAAAGCTCCCGTGCCAGATCCAGCCTGAGATCACTGCAGGCAACCCCTACCAGGTCCAGAAGAACCGGGATCTTATTTTCCATCGCTGTTCTCATAGAACGCTTCATTGACTCGATCCTGGCATCGGTAATATTCCCGAGATTCAGCATCAGCGCACCAGCCGATGCCGTAATATCTGTCACCTCTGCCGGATGCTCCGCCATGATCGGCCTTGCACCTACTGCAAGGACCACGTTGGCACAGTCATGGATCGAGATCGGATTGGTGATGCAATGGATCAGCGGCTTTTCTTCTTTAATTCGCTTTCGCAGTTGTAAAATTCTTTGTCTCATATGTTTTTGAACCCAAAGCTGCCTGGAATTTCACCAGAAGACCTGCTTTACTCAGAGCCTTCAGGAAAATATAGGCAACACATCCTCCCATTGTGGTTGCTGCAAGGAACATCGGCGTATAATAAAATGCTGTCAGCCCGCCTCTTCCCATCAGGAATGCCATCACCGGATAAGAAACCATGGATCCGATAATACCTGTTCCAAAGATCTCACCGATCACCGCGCAGATGATCTTGCCTTTGGAAAGTCTGTAGAACACACCTGAAAGAAATGCGCCAAATATTGCACCGGTCAGTGCAAGTGGCGGAATTCCCATGAACATCATACGGATCACGCCGATCATGGTCGCACAGAGAAGGGAATACCACGGTCCCATCAAAACCGAGCATACGATATTGACAAGATGCGCCGTGGGGCACATTCCCTCAATCCTCAGGATCGGTGAAATAACGACACCGATTGCAACCATCATTGCCAGCATTACCATACGAAGCGTGTGCATCCTTTGTTTTTCCATAGTGTTTTTCCTCCCTGAAATATCAGGCAGAGCCCTGTCAGATCCGGGCAAAAGCTTCCCGTCTACTGCAGTCTGCCCTTAGATTTTGGCGGTCGAAGTTCCCTTACTTCCTCTCACTCCGAAAACACGGATTCCCATCGCTTACATGATCCTTCCGGAAAAATCCTCCGGAATATCACTCTCCTGCCAGACATTAAGGCGCTCCCCTTCCTGCCCGCTCTTTCGCAGAAGCTCCACATGCAGTCTCTGTCACTTTCACATCCCCACATTGTCAGAACATTCCAGTTCCATTCCTGCATCCGAAAAGAGCGCATCCCATGGAAAACTCCACGGAGACACGCTCTCAGATCACAATCCCTCCGTTGGCATTACCCAAATCAGGTACGGTCGAAGATCTATCTTCCTCTCAGCCTGTCACACAAGCTCCCGCTGGCTCTTTTCTTTTCTGTTTTTCAATATAGCACACCCCTGTTTCATTGTCAAACTTCTCTTATTTAGAAATCGCGTCGATCAGACGCAGTTCCTCAGCTGTAAACGGCGCACAGTGGATAGCCTTCACATTATCAATGATCTGCTGCGGTTTGGATGCTCCGATGAGCACGCTGGTGACTTCCTCATGCTGGAGCAGCCAGCCAAGTGCCATGTCTGCAAGTTTCTCGCCTCGCTGTGCTGCCAGATCGTTCAGTCTCCGGATCTGGTCCAGACGCTCCGGTGTCAGGGCGCTTTCTTTCAGGAATCTTCCGTCCCTGCGGATTCGGCTGTCCTCCGGAATACCGTTCAGGTAACGGTCTGTCAGCTGTCCCTGAGCAAGCGGGCTGAAAGTGATCAGGCCTTTTTTCAGGATGCCGGTAGTTCTCTTTAAACCGTTCTCTTCCACAGTTCTGTCAAAAATGGAATAACGGTTCTGGTTGATCACAAATGGGCATTTCAGGTCTTTCAGGATCGCTGCTGCCTGACTTAAGGTTTTTCCATCATAATTGGAAAGTCCTACGTAGAGGGCCTTGCCCTGCTGAACTGCGGTTGCAAGCGCGCCCATAGTTTCCTCGAGGGGAGTCTCCGGGTCCATTCTGTGATGGTAAAAAATATCCACATATTCCAGGCCCATACGTTTCAAGCTCTGGTCAAGACTTGCGAGAAGATATTTGCGGCTGCCCCAGTTTCCGTAAGGGCCCTCCCACATATCATAGCCTGCCTTGGTTGTGATGATCAGCTCATCACGGTACGGCATCAGTTCTTCTTTCAAAATCTTGCCAAAATTCCGCTCCGCACTTCCGTAAGCCGGACCGTAATTATTGGCAAGGTCAAACTGTGTGATTCCGTTGTCAAAAGCTGTGAAACAAAGCTGTTTCATATTTTCATAATCAGATGTATCTCCGAAATTATGCCATAATCCGAGAGATACCTTCGGAAGCATCAGACCGCTTTCTCCGCAACGGTTATACTCCATGGTTTCGTATCGTTCCTTTGCAGGTGCGTACATAAAAAAATCCTCCCATAATGTCCCATGATTTACCTTATCTGCAACTACTTCTACTATACTTCACCCACACCTATTTCGCAAGACGGATCATATTCCAGCTGTGTTTTGTAAATACTGCTTCCAGTTTTCCGCCGTCCAGCTTTGAGCATTCTGCACTGGCTTTTACAGGAACTACATTCTCGGGCTGCGCCTCTGTATTAACTGCCTGAAGATTATCGTTATTCAGCACGATATGCTCTATGATCTTATACCCCTCAAACTGTCTTAAATCACAGGAAACTTCCATATCCTCATCCAGACTCTTATTCACCGCAAAGATCGTCAGTGTATCCTTTTCCTCATTCCAGACGCACACCGAATCCAGATATGGAGCCTCTCCATAAGTCTTGCTCTCATATATAGGTGTAAGAACCTGTGTATTAAGGACGGTTCCTCTTCCAAACACACTTGTCAGCATATACGGATAAAAGATCGTCTGACGCCATGCGCCTGTATCGGATGTCATGATCGGCGCAATAACATTTACCAGCTGTGCCATGCAGGCGATCTTTACACGATCTGCATGACGGAGAAGTGTGATCAGCATACTTCCCACAAGAAGTGCATCCTCAAAGTTATAAACATCCTCCAGCTGATGGGGCGCCTGTACCCATTTTTCCAGCTTCTTATCCTGTTCATTGCTGTGGTACCATACATTCCACTCATCAAAGGAAAGATTTATCTGTTTTTTTCCATGCTTCTTTGCTTTTACAGCATCGCAGATGGAAA
This sequence comes from Blautia sp. NSJ-140, assembly GCF_022868965.1. NCBI lineage: Bacteria > Bacillati > Bacillota > Clostridia > Lachnospirales > Lachnospiraceae > Blautia > Blautia sp. NSJ-140. Next base: position 528,844 of record NZ_JALIFS010000001.1, read on the forward strand.
CCACTCCTGAGATAAAATCATCCATGCCCTTGGAGCTTGCCAGAAAATCGGCAGTGTCTCCCGCTGCATTTCCATAATACTGATGCAGGGAAAGATAATCCACCTGATCGTAAGCCTCGTCAAGAACCGTATACTCCCAGGAGCCAAAGGTAGGCATTTCCAGATTGGAGCTTCCGCATGCAACAGTCTCAACCTCCGGATCCATAAATTTCATCAGGCGGGCAGTCTCTGCTGCAACTCTTCCGTACTCTGCCGCAGTTTTATGTCCCATCTGCCACGGACCATCCATCTCGTTTCCGAGACACCATAATTTGATATCATGCGGCTGTTCATAGCCGTGAGCCTTACGGAGATCACTGTAATAGGTACCACCCTTAAAGTTACAGTATTCCAGAAGATTTTTCGCATCCTCCGGTCCTCTTGTTCCCAGGTTCACCGCCATCATCACATCACTGCCGGCTTTTCTGGACCAGTCCACAAACTCATTGAGTCCAAACTGGTTTGTCTCGATGACACCCCAGGCCAGTTCCGGTCTGGACGGACGCTGAGCTTTCGGCCCGACACTATCCTCCCAGCGGAATCCAGATACAAAATTTCCGCCCGGATAACGGACAATCGGAACCTGAAGCTCTTTTACCAGCTCCAGAGTATCCTTCCGGAATCCCTGCTCATCAGAAAGAGGGCTGCCTTCCTGATAAATCCCCTCATAAACCGCACGTCCGAGATGTTCTATAAAGGAACCATAGATCCTTTTGTCTGTTTTTCCGGTGAGGAAATATTTGTCCACGATGATCTGCGCTTTTTTCATTGTAAAAATCCTCCTGTAAATTATTATTTTCTGCTGCTACCGCATTTAGCTCTGTTTCCGATTCCGCCATATACCGGCTCTTACGCCTCTGTTCGCTCACACACTCTCAGCGGAAATCAACCGTTTCTATGTTTCATTTTACCATCCTGTTCTATCCATACCAGTGATTATCTTCCGAAATAGTTGACTTTTTTTCCGGTAAGATTTATCGTAAAGACAGTCTTACCAGACGGACGTCCCTCTGTTACTTTACTTTATACTTCCAGACAGAAAGTTCTTTACAATGCCACAGTCGGATTGTCTGATCTACGTAATGAAAGGAGCGCAGCATTTCCATGGATTTTACCTTAAATTTCTGCGAATACAACCGTTCCAACTCCGATTATGACAGGATTTTCCGTCCGGAGGGAAGCGGTGATTATCTTTTTCTTTTATTTAAAACACCAATGAAGGTTTATCTGGGCGGTCAGCTTACTGTCACCCGGGAAAATGCCTGTATCTTTTATACTCCGGGAAATCCCCAGCATTATCAGGCTGTACGAAAATTTCGGAACAGTTATGTCCATTTTTCCTGCGGAGAAAATCTGGCAAAACGGTTCGGACTTCCCTGCAACGAGATTTTTTACCCTAATGACTGCCAGGAGATCGATCGCTGTATCCGGAAACTGCAGCATGAATATCTGTCCAGAGAAGATTTTTCCCGGGATTATGAATATGCTCTGCTCTGCCAGCTGATGATCACTGCCACACGGGAACTCCGTAGTACAGATACCGGCAGTTCTTCCGACTCGGAGCTATACAGCCTGTTCCAGAAGATCCGCCTGGAAATGCTCACCAATTACGAAAAGCCATGGACAACAGAAAAACTCTGCGCCATGGCTAATCTCGAAAAAAGTCAGTTTTATTCCTGCTACCGGAATTTTTTTGACAGCACGCCCCATGCTGACCTGAACCAGCTACGTCTGGAAAAAGCAAAAAATCTGCTTACCAATGAGGCTCTGCCGGTTCAGCAGGTGGCTCTGCTATGTGGATTTTCCAATCTGTCGCACTTCAGCCGGTATTTCCGGAAGAACTGTGGCTGTTCACCCAGTGAGTGGACGCGCCGCCCCTGACCAAAAGGATATTCACACTCTGCATCCACTGCGCAGGCAGCTTGTCTGATCTGATCACCGTGCTGCAGTACACTTCTCATAAGCAAACAGTGCCGCACCAAGCGCACCGCAAAGCTGTGCCTCATCGCAGATATAAAGCTTCGCACCCAGCTTCTCCTCCAGTGCCTGGATGATACCTTTATTTCTGGCAACACCACCGGTCATCATATATTCACCCGGATTCTTTTTGCCAAGGCGGGCTGCAAGAGCTCCTACCTTGGAGGCAACGGATACATTCAGACCGTGGATGATATCTGCAACATCCTTATTCTGGGCAACCAGGGAAACCACCTCGGACTCTGCAAATACAGTACACATGCTTGAGATCACTACGTTCTCTTTCCACTCCAAGCCACGGGTACTCATCTCCTCCAGGGAAAGTCCAAGAGTACGGGCCATCATTTCCAGGAAGCGTCCGGTTCCTGCTGCACATTTATCGTTCATCAGGAAATTTTTTACCGCACCGTTCTCGTCAATGCTGATCGCCTTGATATCCTGACCGCCGATGTCGATAACTGTACGCACATTCGGATTCAGATAATGGGCTCCCTTTGCGTGACAGGTAATCTCTGTGATACTGTCATCACCACTGTCAATATAGGCACGTCCATATCCGGTAGTAACGATACGCACGATATCTTCTTTCCTGATCCCTGCTTTTTCCACTGCCATCTCCAGGCTCTTCTCTGCGCTCATCATAGCGCCGCCGCCTGTGGGGATGATCATGGTCGATTTAATTTTTCCGTCTTTATCCAGGATCACAACATCCGTACTTGTGGAACCGCTGTCGATCCCTGCCACATAATAAACTCCTGATTCCATTTTTTTCCTTATCTCCTCGCTAATTCCTTTTGATGGGTCCATATCCTCAGAGCCTTCCAGAGTCTCCGCAAAAGCCTGTACTCTGGTAAGGAGCTGTCCTGCACTCTGGCTTGTAAAATCTGTCTCGATCTTCAGAAGCGGAACCTTGATATCACGCTTGATGCTTGCATACTCAAATCCGTAATAGTCGCAGAATTTAATAGTATGATAAATGATTCCCCTCAGGTTCGGATCCAGATACAGCCGGTTTCTTCGGGTGCTGTTGTTCATACGGAAGCAGGGCATCTGGGAAAGAAGTGCATCCGCATAAGCCAGGAACATAGCATCGTCTTCCATTTTTTCCAGTTCTTCACGGATCACTGCAAGACGTCTTCCACCTGTACAGGTCAGGTTTTCCACATCCATGCGGATGTTATCCCGGATCATTTTTTCCAGGACACCGCTGACACGGACACCCAGAACGCCGATATATGGCTGGTTATCCACATCTTCATGGGAAAAAGCGTTCAGAAATCCACTTTTATCGAAGGTTTTCCCCGAAAATTTTTCGTAAGCTTTCTTAAGACGGTGGATACCCTGGGCAAGCTTCACCTTTTCACAGTCATTATCCTCATGAGGCATGTCCAGCATGTACAGAAATTTACATTTACCGGTACTTTCCACAATGTCGTACACACGGCGCATGGAATCACAGCAGTTAACAAGAACAAGCTGCTCCACCTTTCCCTCCAGCACTGCCTGGATCACAGATTTTCCGAAGCCGCAGAGATTGGCATGGGCAATCTGGTCCGAAAGTTCAAAATTCTCCGGCATTTCCTCAAGAACCGCACATTCCTCGCCAAAGCCCTTAAACAACTCCAGCGGTGTATATTTACAGACGTAATGTATCATGACCGTTTTTCCTCCTTACCTTCTGACAACATTTCCAGATATGCCTGAAGTCGTGTGGATACCTGGCCGTCACTGGAATTGGCCGGGTTGCAGCCGTCACCGTCCAGGACCATGGTTGGAAGTCCTGCATTTTCCAGAGAATTTTTGATCAGGCTGGAAGCTCCGATGGTTCCCTTGCAACCCCAGTGTGCAAAAAGGATCCCGCCGTCTGCCTCTGTAAGATCCGCCAGCTCCTGGGCGCGCCGGATCCTCTGCTTCACACTTCCGTTGTAAATGCAGTTGACCATTTTTTCCGCAAGAGCCTCATAAGGATCCGAGGCCTGCATCCGCTGAAAGCCGTCTGCGACAAAATCACAGGCACTGATGTGCACGTTCTGGCTGTAATTAAATACATCCTTTACCGGCTCCTGCAAAAACGGCATCATATGCATCCACAAAATGTGAAGCCCTTCCCCCTTTGGCGCCTTCTTCACATCCTCAAGAAGCATTTTTGTGTATTTCAGGGATTCCTCTGAGCCAGCCAGAAGATGGCACATAAAGATCGCATACAGCTCATTTGTCAGGGAAGTCACCGGATCGTGATCCTTTCTGAGGGCAAGCTGGCGGCTGTAATAGGAGGCCGCTTCATTGCTGTTGGCAACTGCACGCTGTACCGACTGCTCGGAGATTTTTTTCCCTGTGACATCCTCCAGAAATTTCTTCATCTCGCGGAGCTGATCTGCAACATAGCTGATGGAATCCTGATTTTTTTCATAGGGTACGTCGATATAAAAGCCCGGGATCTGATATTTCTGTTTCAGATAAGGAAACGTCATCATGTTTCCATCGCAGGCAAGGTTTGTGTAGATGGTACATTTGGGCTTCGGTACCAGTCCTGTCATGGACGCTCCCAGAAAAACTCTGTGATAGGAGCACATGGTTTCCGGAAAGCCCTCTGATTCCGTCTGTGCCAGAAATGCCTGCTCGCATCTGGTTCCGGCGATGAAGCAGGACATTGCCTCCACGGAATAGGGAGTGATCCCTGCTGCTGTCAGAAGTTCTCCCGGTACAAAAATACTCACAAGAGCAGTATCGTCCGGTTTTGCAAGGGCTTTGATAATATTCTGCATAACTACACGGGCTACATACTGTCCCGAAGCCGGAAGCTTCCTGTCAGGAAAAAGCTGCAGACGTTTTTCCTGAAGCCGATATCCAGTGAGAAGAAGTTTTCGTGCTTTTTCCGGGTTCCTGATGGATTCCTCTCCCACCATATCCCCAAATTTCTTTATAATATCCACTCTGTCACACCCTCCATCAAGTCAAAAAATCTATTATAAGTCTGTCAGACGCTTACCCGAAATTTTGTCTCGGACAAAATCCTGTAGCATTATCATCGTCTGGATGGTATAAAGATTCTACCTGTCAGACCAATATTTTTATTATAAAGATATTTTTTTCAAATGTAAACACGCCAATTTTTACAAATTTGAAGCCTTTTGCACATATCAAAACATCAAAATGCAGATTTTCCCCAAAACTCTCATTCCTTTTCGTGGAAAACCTGCATTTATCTTATCACTTTATTTCTGCTCTGTTTTTTCCGTTACTCTATGTCACATCTGATGACGTACCACCTTATATTCATCTCCGGAACGATAATACGGACATTCCTTGTAATCACTGCTCACAAAACGATAATATTCATCCTCATCCAGATTGACATCACAGTAATATTCGTCACACTCTTCATCATATGTATAGTTTGCACAGTATTCGCAGCTGGTTCCCTTCATGTTTGTTTCTCCTCTCTTTGCAGGAAAGTATTTCTCCCTGCTGTTCTCCTGATTATATAATAAAAAAAGGAAGAATTCCATTACTGAAATCCTCCCTTTTTTTATATATCAGAACATTCCGTTCGCAGTCTTATATTTGTAAAGCATCTCCGCATGATTCTGCTCTTCCACCTGGATATCTGCCAGAAGCTTCCTCACACCACTGTCTTCAAAAGCAAAAACCTCCGAGTTGTATTCTCCGGAAATCAGCTTTTCTGTTCCGATACAGTCTGTTGCAAGAAAAGCATCGTGTTCCTTATCCTCTGAGGACATCACAGATGTGTAAGTAGTCTTTGGCTGGTAATCACGGCCGTCACTGTCATTACAGTTTACCTGTGGAACTGTGCCGGAAAGCACCTGGCTCAGGGAATCGTAATGCTCCTGCTCTTTTTTCTGAAGAGTCTGAAATAAGCTTTTAAGCTCCGGATCCCTGGCCTGCTGTGCGTATTTTCCGTATTTTTCAATGCAGCTTTTTTCCTGTGTCTGAAGATCCTGGATCACTGTGCGTTCTTTTTCCTTTAATATCATTATGATCATCCTTTCTTTTGATAATAATGATAGTATGGTTTGGAAACGCGATTTTATTCATATTTTACGCAGTCAGGATCTCCATCAGTGCTCCGTAAAGATCCTTTTCCAGTTCCATAGACTGAAGCTCCGACAGAAGAACCGGCAGCTTCTTTCCGGCTGTGATCAGCTGATATAATCTGTCCTTCAGCACAAAACCGATCTCTGCCTGGTTCAGGAAATCAAAGATACGTTTCTCTATACGATTATCCGCTACCTCTCCTGCGAGAATGATCTGCACCTCTGCCGCTGTATCTGCTGCCACTTCCACACAGATCTTCTGAAGCTTCTCCTCATATTTTACAGCAGCCTCAGCATCTGCTCCGTTAACCAGAACCTTCACAGTATCTGTGCCTGTTTTCGCAAAATTACAGAACTCCACGGTATAAGCTCTCTTTGCCGGGATCAGCTCTGTTTTTCCCTGTGCGGGATGAATGGTAAACACTCCCTGATTCTTTTCCTTATAATCCATTTCCGTAAATACACAGGCACCATTTTCGTAAGCACAGGTTTCGTTGTCATCCTCATACAATCTGAAGCTTCCGTCAGCACTCGGGAATACCCGGATATTCAGGCTTTCCGGATTCTTTTCCGCCTCTGTTCCACGGATCTCATCGGTCATCACCAGAATGCCGCCTGCTTTTGCAAGAACCGGGATACTGTCCAGAGTACGGTACATATCCACCATTCGTCCACCCTCATAGCGCAGACCTGTGTAAATATCATACCATACCCCATCCGGCAGCCATACTGCCGTCTTTGCTACATTAAGGCCTTTTACTCTCGGTGTTGTCACAGCCGCTACCATCAGCTGGTCTCCGAAAAAGTACTGATTTTTTACCGCATATGCCTCCGGTGCCTCCGGATATTCGTAATACATCGGCTCCACCAGAGGAAGATCTTCCTGATAGCTTCTGTAGTTCATTGTATAAAGATACGGCATCATTCTGTGACGCTCACGGAGAGCTTCTTCCATGACAACCTCTGTCTCCTTTTTGAAACGCCACGGCTCTTTTCCGTTGAAGTCACTGCATGAACTGTGGAGACGCATGATCGGAGAAAAGATACCGTACTGTGTCCAGCGGGCAGTCATCTCGTCATCCTTATATCCAAGCATATGTCCACCGATATCATGACTCCACCATCCATAACCGATGTTGGAGGCTGTGGATGTAAAGTATGGCTGAAAATCAAGGGAATCCCAGGTAATATGAGTATCTCCGGAAAATCCTATCGGGTATCTGTGACTTCCGGGACCTGCATATCTGGAAAAGGTCATGGGACGTTTTCCGTTTCTGGCGCTGTCCAGGAAATGGAAGTGATTGAATATCCAAAGAGGATCAAGACCCTCGATCTTACAATTGCTTCCCTGCTGCCAGTCGATCCACCAGAAATCCACACCTTCTTCCTCTCTCGGATGATGAAGATATTTGAAATAGGCTTCTATAAATTTCGGACTTGCCGGATCGCATACTACCGGATCTTCATTTTCATAATCCACACCCATAGCCTTTGCCATGTCCTCATACATTTCTTCACAGCCCTGTACGCCGTCTGCAGGATGTACATTTAATGTGGTACGCATTCCTCTTTTATGTAAACCATCCAGAAAACGCTTCGGGTCCGGGAAGAGCTCCTTATTCCAGGTATATCCGGTCCAGCCACTTCCGTATTTCGGGTCAACATCGGTCACATGCCAGTCCATATCAATGACTGCAACCGTAAATGGGATATTTTTTTCCTGGAATTTATCCATCAGCTCATTGTAGCTTTCTTCAGAATATTTATAATATCTGCTCCACCAGTTTCCGAGAGCAAACCTTGGAAGCATCGGTGTTTTTCCGCAGAGTCTGTAAAAATCATGAAGTGCTTCTTTGTAGTCATGTCCGTATCCGAAGAAGTACAGATCCTTGATGCCCTTTCTTCTTGGCTCAATCCAGCCGTCCGGCAAAAGCACCTGCGACCTGCTGTCGTCCACCAGAGAATATCCGAACCTGGAAAGAATACCATGCTCCAGCTCTGTAGCTCCGTTCACCATATCCAATGTTCTGGCAGTTCCCTTCAGATCATGGATCTCTTCTCCATAGTGCCAGATGCTGTGATAGGCACTTAGGTTTCCTTTTACCTGAATACTTAATCCCCAGCTGGTAAATTCCTTCTCATTGTAAATAAGGTGGATTCTTTTCGTATGGACCTCGATCCCATCCTCTGTACGCACTACACGATAGTCCGTTTTCGGAAAATCCCTAAAAAACACCATCTGCGTGGGGCGATCCTCAAATACGCCCTCCTCATCATACTCCAGACGGATCAGTCCCTCTGTGAGAAACGTAATCCTGTATTTATCCCCTGTGATCATATTTTCACTTAACGCCAAAGGATGTGTTTCTACTTTATATATGTCCTGCATTTATGTTCCTCCGTTTATTATCTGTATGTCATCATCCCTTTACAGCAGAAGCTGCAATTCCGGCGATAAACTGTTTCTGGAAGAACAGATAGATCAGAAGTACCGGGATGATAGAAATGGCAGTTGCTGCAAACAGTGCACCATAATCTGTGGAATACTGTCCGTTAAACATCTTAAGACCAACGGCAAGAAGCTGTTTGTCTTTGTTTGTAATTACCAGGTATGGCCACAGGAAATCCTCCCATGCCCAAAGGAACTGGAAGATCGCAATACTGAAGATTCCGTTTTTTGACATCGGTAATACGATCTTGTGGAAAATATAAAACTCATTGGCTCCGTCAATTCTTGCCGCCTCCAGGATCTCATCCGGAAGTGCGGAGATATGCTGCTTCATCATGAAGATTCCGAAGCCGCTGAACATAGCCGGGATGATCAGTGCTTTGTAGCTGTCCATCCAGCCAAATGCCTGGATCATGGAATACTTCGGGATAATGGTAACACACCACGGGATCATCATAGTAGAAAGTACGAATCCGAAAAGAATATTTCTTCCTTTAAATTTGTATTTACTCAGTACAAAACCACAGATAGTACTTGTATAAATTACGATCAGAGTGATCACTACCGTAATAACAATACTGTTTAAAAAGAAACGGACAAAATTAAAATGTGCGTTCATATTGATGTAGTTATCAATGATGAATTTCTGCGGAAGGAGATGCTGCTCCAGAGCCATGATCTCCTGATTTTCCTTGAAGGATGAAAAAATCATCCATACAAAAGGATATACGGTAACCACTCCAAGGATCAGAAGGAGTGCATTTAAAGCAATACTACTGACTTTTCTTTTCATGAATGTTTTCCTCCTTTAATCTTCTGTTCCGGAAACACGGAATGATAACCAGGTAAATACTGCTGTGATAACGAACAATACAAAGGACAGTGCAGATGCATATCCGAAGTTGTATTTTACAAACGCTTCATCATAGATGATGTAGGACGCAAGGTAAGTTGCTGTTCCGGGGCCACCTTCCGTCATGATCAGGATCTGAACATATGCCTGAAGGTAGGAAATAATAGAAGTGATGATAACGAACAGTGTCATAGGCTTCAGCAGCGGAAGTGTGATGTAACGGAACGTCTGCCATGCGTTGGCGCCATCTACTTTTGCGGCCTCAAGAGCATCTGTCGGAAGAGAATAGAGACCTGCCATGTACATAACAACTGCGTATCCGAAATCCTTCCAGATGGTCATGATCATAATTGCAAGAAGGGCAGTTTTCGGATTCATCAGCCAGTTTACATCCAGTCCAAAAATCTGATTGATAGTACCGATCTGCGGATTGTACATAAATTTCCATACAAAGGCTACGGCTACCATAGGAGTTACAACCGGCATATAATATACAGCTCTGAAAAAGCTTTTATATTTTATCAATGTGGAATAGATCGCATAGGCGATTCCAAGTCCAAGACCTACACGAAAGAAAATAACTACTGCAGAGAAGATCACTGTGTTCAGCATGGATTTTCCAAACAGAGCACTGGTAAATACTTCCTTATAATTCTCAAGTCCCAGGAACCGGTAAGTACCGCTTAACGGGTTCCACTCATGAAAGCTTCCTGCAAAAGCGATTCCAATAGGTACGATCAGAAATACCGTGAAGAAGATCACCATTGCCAGAACAACGATATTTCTCAAAATGATCTCGCTTTTGCTCTGCAGCGGATTTGTTTTTTTAAACATCAATGCATCCTCCTTATCTTTTCGATACACATCTTTTTGCTGAGAAAGGCGCACCCTTTTCCAAGTGCGCCTTTCTGCTCTGATACCTGCGGATTGCTCACGGCATCTTTTTATTTTGCATACTCATAAAGGTTTTCTACAGATTTGAATGTACTGTTCTTCATATCCTTTGTGATGTTGGCTTCTGCCTCGTCCAGGGCAGTATCAATGTCAACACCGTTGAAGAATACATCCTCTCCTGCTTTTTTCAGAGAAGTCTCCATAGTTGCAGGCATCGGGCCCGGCCAGATATAGTGGTCAATGTGCTCGGAAAGAACCTTCAGAGAAGGATTCTCAAGGATCTTCTCATTATCTGCCAGAGATTTCTTAGCCGGGAAGGTACTCATTGCCAGGTTAAATGCAATCTGTGCGTCATCGTTTGCCAGGAAATATTTTACGAAGTCCTGTGCAACTGCCTGCTGGTCAGCCGGAGCGTTTTTGTTTACGCCAAAGGTAGACTCACCGTTGTAACGATTGTAAGCATATGGCTCGCCGTCAAAGGTCGGGATCTCAAATACGCCAAAGTCGATGTTGCTCCATGTTGTTTTCAGAGTGTTGTAGTAGTGTCCCCACTGGATGACCATGGCTGACTGTCCCTGTCCGAAGCTGTCTGCTGCTTTCTCACCGAAGTCCTTGGAACCGATGCCATCTACGTCATACATATCTACCAGCATCTGCATTACCTTCTTCATTGCATCAGAGTTTACATTCGGAGTAACTCCGTCTTCCTTGAAGAGGTTTTCTCCCAGCTGATAATTCAGGCCAAGGAGGTAATTCTGATGGAAATCATCGTTGAAGTTCAGACCTGCCTGAACGATCTTGTCACCGTCTTTAATAGTAAGCTTCTTGGCAACCTCGATCATCTCGTCCCAGGTCTTCGGGATATCATCATCTGTCAGACCTGCTTTCTCCCACATATCTTTGTTGTAGTATACAGATCCGGTCATCATACCGTAATCAATATAGTAAACCTTTCCATCGATCACATGGGCGCTTACACCATTGAAATCTGCCTCCAGATCCTCTGTGGGAATATCAAGAGGCGCCATGTAATTGATCAGGTTCTCATGGTAGCTGTTATGTACGTTGAAAATAGCCGGTCCGTTGTTTCCATCCAGTGCAAGAGGAAGCTTTGTCCAGTAATCCTCCCATGGATTATCAACAAGATTGATAGTTACATTTGGATGAATTGCTGTGTATCCGTCGATGATCTGCTGGAACAGCTCGTCACTGCCCCACTCCCAAAGCTCTACGGTGATGTCTTTTCCGTCATTGATCTCCACGCTGGGGTCATATTTGAGCGTATCTCCGAAAGGCTCTGTAGGTGCTTCTACCTTGGCTTCGGATTTGCTGTCACTTCCGGCAGAACTTCCTGTACTGCCACATCCTGTAAATGCAGTTACAACCATTGCTGCAGCAACTACCGCTGCAAAAACTCTCTTTTTCATGCATTACCTCTTTCTTTCCGGTATTTTCCTGTTTTTTGACTACGTTTTCCGTTCCTTTTAGTTTAGCGCTAAATCTATTGTTAATCTATCACGCGCATATAGATTCGTCAATATAATTTTATTATTTCGTCGATTTTTCTAGTATTTATATGAGTTTTTTGTGCATTTTTCATATTCCAAGGCTGCATTTTTTTATTTTCCCGCAATCATACATTGATTTTTTCACTATGTTGGACTATAATATATATAGTTTATAAACCGTTTTTTTCGAACATTTATATTTCGTGTTTAAACCTTGTAAACCTGTAATAATGTAATAAGAGGATACATGAATTCTGGATTTTTCATTGTATTTTTATTTTTACCTGAGAAATGTGTCAGAATTTTATATATATATGTATGACAGCAGTTTCCTTCCCGGAAACTGCTATGGAAGAACAGAGGTGTGTAGTATGACATTAAAAGATATCGCAGACCTGGCCGGTGTCAGTATGATGACCGTCTCCAATGTGATCAACGGCAAAACCAGCCGCGTTTCCCAGAAAACCAGAGACAAGGTCAATGCGATCATAGAAGAATACGGATATGTTCCCAACCTGAATGCCCGGAGCTTATCCAATAAAAAATCCCATATCATCGGCATCATCATTTCCCTCGATGAAAAAGATGTGCTCCTGGGAACCAACTATTTTGAGAACCCTTATGTCAGCACCATGGTCGGTGCTATCGAAAGAGAGCTGCAGAAGAATGAATATTTCACCATGATCCGCTCTGTATCAAAAAATGCGGACATCATTTCTCTTCTGAAGAATTGGAATGTAGACGGAATCATCATTCTTTATCCTGCCGCCGGCGAATACATGGCAAGGCTGATGGATTCTGCCACCTGCCCCATCGCCACCTTTGACTGTGAACTGGAACACCCCAATCTTATCAATATCACTTCCAATGATGAGAAGGGTCTTTACCTTTCCACAAAATATATGATCAATCACGGTCATTCCGCCATTGCCTTTGTGGCCGATTACAAAAACAACCACGTTCTTACCAGCCGTTTCAATGGCTATAAACGGGCGCTGGAGGAGAACCATATTACTTTTAACCCGGATTATGTTTATGAGTACTCTCCTTCCTATGAGGGCGGTATCCAGGCCGGCCGTGAGATCGCATCCAACAGCTCTCCAGTTACCGCTGCGGTAACTACGGCGGATATCTGTGCTATCGGAATTATGGAGGGTGCCCGCCTGGGCGGCTACCGCATTCCTGTGGATCTTTCTGTGATCGGATATGATAACCTGACTCTCTGCCAGTACACCCTGCCAAAACTGACTTCGGTTTCCCAGAACATCCCCCAGAAGGCAAAGCTGGCCACCAGCCTTCTTCTGGAAAAGATCCGCACCGGCTCTGTCAGCTCCTCCTGCCAGTCTGCCCTGGATGTTGAGATCGTGGACAGGCAGTCGGTGATCTCTTTGTATTAAGTACAGGGATTCTACCTCTTATTTTTTGATGTTGGATCCCTGTTACTGTTCACCGATAATGTTCTGCGAAGTGTTTTTGTGAACTCAGCATCTGAACCCCCAAAGGTATCTGTTCATGAACCAGGATCAAATCAAAAAATCCCGGAACTGCTGCAGTGCTTCTGATTGCCAGCACTGGCACAGCTCCGGGATTTCCGTTACAGCCCCTCCCGATACACGCTGTTGATCGTAGCCTGGGCGTGCTCCAGCTCTTTCTTCCGGATGATGGATTCCCGGTCACTTAAGATCGCCAGCATCTCATCGATCACATCCTCCACTCTGGGACTTGTCACCCTGTATAAATACCCCAGCATCCGTGTAGCTGTGTAATCGGTATTCATATGTTTGTAGGCGATTTCCCGGCACAGCTCATCGGGATAGCCCTTATCCTGAAGCGCTCTGTAAAGCTCATCTGTTCTTGTATCTGCCATATCCTCCTGAAATTCCTTTCCTGTTTTTATTATAACTTCGCCAGGCGGATATTCGCGATCCGCTTTCGCTGGTTCCATTCATATTCAGTACAATAAATCGAACCTTTACCTTCCACTTTGCTACATGATCACAAACGCGACCGCTTCACGATTTATCATCCTCATCCATGTCAGTTTCTTTACCAGTCTTATATATCTCCCGGATTCCCCGGAGCAATGTTACAAAAATCCCTGCGATCAGTATCCACACCGGCCACATAGGTGCCGTTCCCAGATTCCCGCTGATCCCGGCATAAAGACATATTCCAATGGATAACAGCTTGATCACAGACATCATTTTTGACGCGATCTCAAAGATATGCTCTCTGTTCTCCTCTGTCACCTCAACCGGATAATTCCACCACTGTGGAAATCTCTGACAGAACATCAGAAGTGCCAGGATCAACAGCCCCAAAATCGGCTCCAGAAGAAGGCTCCCCTTCTTCCCATACCGGTCCGGGATCCCATGAACATTAAAATGTATCGGCACCCTCTCCGGCAGATTTCCCCAGGTGGCCACAAGATACATCACGTACCCAAGGATCATCAGAAAGCAGAGCACATCTGTAATATTCCGCAGTTTTTTCTCAGACATTATCCATCCCCCTTTCATTGCAAAATAAACTCGTCTGTAAATTAAATACTCTCTTTCCTATATTTTACACACAAATTGCCTTCCTGTAAAAGTATTTTACAAAAAAACACCTATTATAATCATATCTGTGCACACTAACAATTGCATATGAAATTTTTATATGATAAACTAGACATGTTGTCCAAAAACATATTTAAGAAAGGGAAAGAAATATGTTAGAAAAAATCTTCAAGCTGTCCGCAAATAAAACGGACGCTAAAACAGAGGTTCTGGCAGGTATCACCACCTTCATGACAATGGCGTATATCCTGGCAGTTAACCCGAACATCCTGTCCGCGACCGGCATGGATTCCGGAGCTGTATTCACAGCTACCGCACTGGCAGCCTTCCTTGGAACACTGCTGATGGCGATCTTCGCCAACTACCCGTTCGCACTGGCACCCGGAATGGGTCTGAACGCATACTTTGCCTATACAGTCGTTATCGGTATGGGATACAGCTGGCAGTATGCACTGACCGCAGTTTTTGCAGAAGGTATCGTATTTATCGTTCTTTCACTTACCAATGTACGTGAAGCAATCTTCAACGCGATCCCTCTGAACCTGAAATCCGCAGTCAGCGTTGGTATCGGTCTTTTCATCGCATTTGTAGGATTACAGAATGCCAATATCGTGATCGGCGGCTCCACTCTGCTGCAGCTTTTCTCTGTAGATGGCTATAACGCAGCCAAGGGTGTGGAGGCATCCTTCAACAACGTCGGGATCACCGTTATCCTGGCTCTGATCGGTATCATCGTAACCGGAATCCTGGTTGTTAAGAATGTAAAGGGAAATATCCTCTGGGGTATCCTGATCACATGGGGACTTGGAATCATCTGTCAGTTCGCCGGACTTTATGTTCCGAACCCGGAAATCGGCTTCTACAGCCTGCTTCCGGATTTCAGCAATGGACTCTCTATCCCGAGTCTTGCTCCGATCTTTGCGAAGCTGCAGTTTGACGGAGTTTTCTCACTGGATTTCCTTGTTATCCTGTTTGCATTTTTATTTGTAGATCTTTTTGATACTCTCGGAACTCTCGTTGGTGTATCCTCCAAGGCCGGTATGCTGGATAAGAATGGAAAGCTCCCTCACATCAAGGGTGCCCTTCTTGCAGATGCTGTTGCAACAACTGCAGGTGCTGTTCTCGGTACATCCACAACTACTACTTTCGTAGAAAGTGCTTCTGGTGTATCCGAGGGCGGAAGAACCGGACTTACTGCAGTGACAACTGCCATCTTATTTGGCCTGTCCCTGTTCCTGTCACCGATCTTCCTGGCAATTCCGTCCTTTGCCACAGCTCCGGCTCTGGTGATCGTTGGTCTGTACATGCTCAGCAATGTTATCAGCATTGATTTCAGCGATATGTCCGAGGCGATCCCATGTTATGTATGTATCATCGCAATGCCGTTCTTCTACAGCATTTCCGAAGGTATCTCCATGGGAATTATCACATACGTAGCCATCAACCTGATCACAGGTAAGGCAAAAGAAAAGAAGATCAGCGCTCTGATGTATGTACTGGCAGTGCTGTTTATCCTGAAATATATTTTCCTGTAAAATATGGTAAAAAATTCCCGGGAGGTTTATCCCGGGAGTTTTTTATTTCTTCGGCTGATACCGCATATTCGACACATTATAAACCGTAATAAAAGCCTTCGGGTCCTCCTGGTTTATAAACTTCATCAGCTTCTGATATTCACCTTTATCTACAATGGTTATGATCTCATGGCGTTTTTCCATTTTATAGGCTCCGATGGCTTCATAGATCGTGGCTCCGCTGTGCAGGTCGTGAATGATAAACTGCCTCAGCTCCTCTTCCTTTTTCGTGATGATGCAGACACGCCGCTTGATATTATTGTCAAAAATAAAATGATCCAGAACGATTCCGTTAAAATACGTTCCCAGAATACTTAAGACCACCGTCTTTTTATCATACACAAGCGCCGCGGAAAGTGCCACGCACATACCGGAAAGAGACATGGCTTTTCCAAGTTCCATGTGGAGATACTTATTCATGATCTTCGCCACGATATCCAGTCCGCCTGAGGATGCATTCCTGTTAAAAAGAATGCTAAGTCCCACACTCACTACCAGAATATAACACAGAACATCCAGTTCCTGACTGTCTGTCATGGAACCGAAATTTGGAAAAATGATCTCAAACAATCCCAGAAACAACGGCAGCATCACACTGGTATAAACCGTCTTAACTCCAAACTCTCTTCCACAGGTAAAAAATCCGATGATCAACAATACCACATTCAGAATCATGGTAATAGCCGACAGCTGCAGCGGCACAAAGTTGGAAAGCACGATTCCAAGACCGGAAATACTGCTGACCGACGTATGGCTTGGCACCAGGAAAAAATATACCGCTGCTGCAATGATCGCCACTGCCGCGGTGAGGATCGCGGTTTCCTTAACGATATCCGCATAATTCAGTTTCTTTTTCATGATTTCAGATACTCTTCCCATTCTTTTTCTTTAGCGCCCACCAGCACCTTGTCTTCCCCAACAAGGATTGGTCGTTTCACAAGCATCCCGTCTGTTGCAAGAAGCGCAAGCTGCTCTTCCTCACTCATCTCCGGAAGTTTATCTTTCAGTTTCATCTCTTTATAAATATTTCCACTGGTATTGAAGAAACGCTTCAGCGGAAGACCGCTTTTTTCCCACCAGGCTTTCAATTCCTCTGCAGTTGGATTGTCCGTCTTAATATCACGCAACGTATATTCCACATTGCTCTCATCCAGCCATTTCTGAGCCTTTTTACAGGTACTGCATTTTGGATAGCATACAAATAACATGTTGTGTCCCTCCTGTTCTTCAGCAGTAAATAAATTCACTGCTGTCTGTTTTTGTCGCCTGCAGCACAGAATTTTTATAGAACTTTTTTTACTGTACTGTCCAGGTTTTATTTTAACATAGACGATGCAGTATTTCTATCCTGTATCTGCCCATCTTCCTGCATTTGCCTGGTTTTGCCAGTGAACAGTACCTTTGCCTGTTTCCATTTAACCAGAGTGAATAAATCCTTTGTGAATTACAAATCTCTACCTGATTCATAAACAGAGTTTTATTCTATTGTTCCGACCATATCAGCTTCGATTCCTGTTTCATTTCGTCCACAATTTTCTCCGCTGCATCCAGATCTCCCTTTACTTCCAGCTCTGTTAATTCCAGGCTCTTCTTTCCGGCTTCCGCACTCATATAATAAACCTCTGTTACAGTTTCCGGGATGCTGTCATCTTCCGGTGATACTTCCTCTGTCTTTTTGGAAAAATCCTGAAGCAGCATGTCATCACCTTTCAGTTCCAGAGTTCCTGCATATGGCGCATCAATGGCATAGACGAACTCTGTTTTTCCATCTTCCGTGTACTGTACTTTCATTCGATTGATGAGATTATTGGAAGAATACAAACTATTGTTTTTTACGTACATCCCGCTATTTTCCAGGGTCATGTATTTTTCGTTGAAATACCAGTGGTTGTAGCCTGCTGCCGCAACGATGAGTGTCAGGATAACTGCCACTGCTGCTGTCAGCACTCTGCGTATTATTAATTTTTTCCGGATTTTTTTAAGTGCGTCTGCACTTCCGATATTTTCCGTTTCACCAGCTCTGCGTCGTGCTCCGGAGGCTGCAGATGATATCATTTGAGCCTGCTCTTTTCCCTGCTCCTCTTTCATAATCTCCAACATTTTTCTGCATTCCTTACAAGCTTCCATATGCTCTTTTACCAACGCCTGACTGTCTTCACTTAAAATGCCGTCCACATAAGATGGCATCAGATCCTGTATTACATCACATGTGATCCTCATTGCTCCAACTCCTCTCTGATCTTTACTCTTGCACGGTAATAAGTCACCCTCGCCCAGTTTTCACTTTTTCCGAAAAGCATTCCGATCTCACTAAACTTAAGCTCTCCGAAGGTCCGCAGGGAAAAAACTTCTTTATACGGTTCCGAAAGTCTATGCAGAACTTTGTGGATCTCCATAGCCTGGCTCCGCTGCGCCAGCTTTTCCTCCAGAAGCTCTCCGCCATCACTTTCTGCTTCTTCCAGCTTCTCATCCCCGAGAAGTTGCTTCTTCTGTTTTTTCAGATGATCGTACAACGTATTTTTTGCGATCTGGCAGAGCCACACACGCACATCACAGTCACCCCGGAACTGGTCTATCTTTTCCAGAGCTTTAAAAAACGTTTCCTGTGTCACTTCCTCAACCAGCGCTCCATCCTGTGAGATAGAACGGATATACCGATATACAATGTCAAAATATGTCCGGTAAAGTTCCTCTATGTTCATCGGTTTTTCTCTTTCCTCCCTTCTCACTTATAAGACGAACCCGTTTCAAAAACGTTACAGAAAATCCCGGAAAAATTTTACCCGGATTTCCAGCTCTTTCTTCCATTACAAACGAAATGCCCGATATAAAAATACCGGGCACAACATAATCAGAAACTTTTTCCTGTTCTTATCGTTATTTCTTTTTTTCGTACAAACAAGCACAATTGAACCTGTCGCTGCGCTTCTGATCAACTATACAAACGGCAGCGTCAGCTGCTCATACTCCGGTTCCTTCGCTTTCTTCCCGGAAGCTGAAGCCAAACTTTTCGACGGCCGGTATCCTTCCATCTGCCGGTCGATCCAGGTCATCAGCACATCCACAACGTATTCCTGTTCTTCGCCGGTCAGTTCACGCCCTTTTGGTATCCCGTGCCACTTCTCCAGGCAGCCACGGCAGCAACAGGCACAGGCATGCTGGGCCAGAAATACAGGATGGCCTTTCATCGGCGTCTGTTTCCCGTCATTGGGGATCACTGCAGGCGCCAGACGCATACGGATGAAATCCTGTGCATGCTTTTCTATTTTTTCTCTGCCTTTGTCTGCTGCATAAGCCTTATCTTTTTCTTTCAGATAAAAACCGCTGCGGAATTTCGACTGTGCCAGCCGGTCAAACAACTCCATGTTCCTCATAATATTTCTTCTTTTCCTCATACATAAGATCATCTGCTCTTCTCAGCATGGTCTCAAGCTCCGAAGAGCTTTCCTCCCAGACAGCGCCAACAGAAACACTGATCCTTTTAGCAGCAATGCTGTCACAGATATCCCTGACCTTACTCCGAAAAATCTTCTCATCCATGTCAAAACAGATGAGTACAAATTCATCGCCACCTACCCGGTAAGCATTCTCCGGCAGAATCGCAAGCATGGAACGCGCTGTATTTATGATCAGCCTGTCTCCGGCCTCATGTCCGTAAAGATCATTCACCCGTTTCAGACCATTGATATCAATATATGCTACTCCTGTTTTTATCACTGTTTTTGCCTGCATGCCTTCCAGAACCTGAATATACCTGTTCCTGTTATACAAGGTCGTCAGCATATCACGGTAGCTCATGTACTGCAGACGCGCCTTACGCTCCTTGGCTTTCAGGCTGTCCGGTGACATGCTCCCACCACTTAAATCTTACGATTTTGAAGTGGGGGCTTCCTGCTCGATTACCCTTTAGGGCAAAGCTAAAACAGGCTATCCCCGCGTGTCCCGCGGTTTTGTTTTTTATGTTTATCCGGTTACGGATTTTTTTCTTGTGCCGTCAGGCACATTCTTTATAGATTCTTTTTCCTTCTTCACGGATGTTGACTGCTGCATTCACATCCCGGTCCATCCTATTTCCACATTCACAAACATACATTCTGTCCGACAATGCCAGTTCCTTTTTCTTATGTCCGCATACACTGCAGATCTTACTGGATGCAAAATAACGGTCTACTTTTATAAGATGTTTTCCATATTCTTCCAGCTTGTATCCCAACATGAACAGAAACTGCCCGTACCCGTTATCCTGCACACCTTTCCCAAGGTGCAGCCCTCCGGACATTCCCTTTATATTCAGATCTTCCACACATACTGCATCATATCTTTCCGCAAGCTCCCTGCTGAGCTTATGCTGGAAATCTTTTCTCTGGTTTTTTATCTTTTCATGACATAAAGCTACTCTTTTTTTCTGTTTCTGATAGTTCCGGCTTTCTTTTTCACAGTGGGAGAGCTTTCTCTGTTCTCTTGCAAGTTTTTTCTCTGCTTTTCTGTA